>NZ_CP095554.1:3092500-3462107 GCF_023078375.1 Roseomonas gilardii subsp. gilardii
CTCTCGCCCCACCCCACCATCCCGCCCGGCACATCCGCCGGCCCGGGATGCGCTCTATGTGCCCGGCTCCGGCAGGCCGCAACACCGGCTCAGGCGGCGTTGGACAGGCTCTGCAACTGCATCCGGAAGCTGTCGGAGATATGCCGCCCCAGACGCTCCGCCAGTGGCACGCTGTGCCGCACCCGCATCGCCACCTCGAAATCCGGCAGGCGCGGCAGCCCATCCTCCTCGCCCAGCACGCGCAGCCCGGCTGGCAGCATCCCCGATAGCCCCATGGTCACCGCGAGGCCCGCCAGGGCGATGGCATGCGTGCCGGTTTGCGAGGCCGAATGATAGGCCATGCGCCAGGGCAGGTCCGAATCATTCAGCGCCTTGACCGCCGCACGGCTCCAGGGGCAGTCCTCGACGCATAGCGCCACCGGCAGGGGGCGCCGCAGATGCACGGGCAGGTCCGTCGCCCCCACCCAGTGCAGAGGCCCGCGCCAGAGGCGCTCGGACAGCACGCCCGGCGCCTCGTTGCCGGCGGAGAAGAGGGTCAGGTCCAATTCTCCCGCGTCGAAGCAGCGCAGGAGGTCGGTGCTGGGCAGGCAGACGATCTCGATCTCCACCGCCGGATGCGACTGGGCGAAGCGTGACAGGATCTCCGGCAGCCAGATCAGCGCATAGTCGTCCGGTGAGCCCAGCCGCACTCGTCCCGCCAGCTCCGGCGTGCGGAAGCCGGCCACGATCTCGTCATTCAGTTCCAGCAGACGCCGCGCCCGGTCCAGCAGCCAGGCACCATGCTGCGTCGGCAGGAAGCCGCGCGGCCCGCGCGCCAGCAGGGGCTGCCCCAGCAGTTCCTCCAGCCGGCGCATCTGCATGGAGACGGCGGATTGCGTGCGGCCCACGGACTGGGCGGCACGTGTGACGCTGCCACCTTCGGCCACCAGCACGAAGGAGCGCAGCAGGTCGGGATCGATCCCGGGCGGCAGGCCGAACATGGACATCAATATCCTTGATGCGGAACGTCAAAACAACTCGTTTCCTTCAAGCGCCGGGATGGAACATATGGAGGTCGTCCAACACGGGAACGACCTCCATGTCCGCCCATCTCGCACGCAACAGCTTCGCCACCGGTGCCTGCACGGCCGCCGCCCGCGGCCGGGGCTCCGTGCAACCGGGGGCGCGGCCAGGTGTCATCCGGAATGCCATGGCCTTCCTGGCACGCGCCTGCCATGCCATCGAAAGCCGCCGCTATCTGGCCGAGATGGATGATCGCATGCTGTCCGATATCGGCATCAGCCGTAGCGAGGCTCTGACCGAAGCCGCGCGTCCGGCCTGGGATCTGGAGCCGCGCCGCCGCGGCTGACCCACCCGGCGATCCCGCACCGGATCGGGATCGCCGCTTTCTGCCCCCCACCGATTCCGCCATGCTTGACCCGAATCTGCCGTTCAAGCGAACATAAAGGGAACAATAACCCCGGAGTCGGTACCCTTGTCCATGAGCCCCCCGATGGACAGGCCCACCCTCCTCGCCGCCCTGCGTGCCCGTGTGTCGCGCATGGAGCGCGCGGGGGCGGCCGAGGCCCTGGCCCGGCAGCAGGATCGCGGGAATGGCGCGGCCATCTCCTTGACCCCGGCAATCGATGCCGCCCTCCCTGGCAGTGCCGGCCTGCCCCGCGCCGCGCTGCACGAGATCCTGCAGAGCAGTTCGGGCGCCGCCACCGGCTTTGCCGCCCTGCTCCTGGCACGCAGCGGCGGCACGGTGTTCTGGATCGCCCCCTCCCCCGATGCCTGGCCGCCCGGCCTGTCCCGCTTCGGCCTGCCGCATGCGCGGCTGATCCTGGTGCGGGCGGAGCAGGCGGTGGATGCCCTCTGGGCCGCCGAGGAAGCGCTGCGCTGCCCGGCCGTCGGTGGCGTGCTGCTCGCCGGCCACCGGCCGGACGACACCGCCGCCCGCCGCCTGCAGCTCGCGGCCGAGACCGGCGGCGGCATCGGCCTGCTGCTGCACGAGGATACGGAGGAAGCGGGCCCCGGCATGGCCCTCACCCGCTGGCGCGTGTCCGGCCGGGCCGGCACCGGCCTGTCGCGGCATGACCTGGGCGACCCGCAATGGCGGCTGGAGCTGCTGCGTGCCCGGAACGCCCGCCCCGCCCGCTGGGATGTCGCCTGGCGCCCGGCCAGCGAAACGCTGATCCCCGAGAACCTTTCCGAGAAGGATGCGGTATGCGACGACGTGCCTGCCGCCCGCCTTGCCTGAAACCGGGGGCCACGGAACCGCCCAGCCTCGCCGCCGATGCGGCACAGGGAGAGGAGACGGACTCCCTCCCCGCAACCCGGCGTTTCCTGGCGCCGCACCTGCCGCGCCTCGCCACCGAGCGGCTGGAGCGCGAGGACAGCGGCGCCGTCCCGATCCCGCACCTGATCGTGCGGCGGCTGGAGGATCATTCCGCGATGCTGGACGGGCTGCACCGGCTCGACCTGCCCGGCGGGCGCGGCGATCCGCGGCTGCCCGCCCCGCCAGCATCCCTCCCCCGGGCCATCCCCCGTTTGGGCCGCTCGCGGGATTTCCACTGAAAAACCCGACCGCGAGACCCGAAAGCTGTTTGAGATCGGTTCTCATCTGGCCCAAGCTGCCTCTCCGCGACGCGCAGGAGGCCGAGATGGCGACTCAAGGACTGCCCAGCTGGCCCTGGCTCGGAATCGCGCCGGAGGAATTGCCGGAACCGGAGGCCGTGCTGCTGGACGCCATCCGGCGCTGGTCGGAGGCCGCCCGGCAAGGGGGGATGCCCGCCATGGCGATGCAGGCGCCGCTGGCGACGCTCGGGATCGGCGCGGCACGGGACGATCTGGACAAGGCGCTGCGCCAGCTCGGCGCCCCGTCCGGGATGGGCTGCCTGCTCAGCCCCCGGGTCCTGCCGGGCGAGGCGACGCTGCTGCTGGCCCTTGCCCTGGCGCAGCGCGGCTCGCGGCGGGAGGCGCTGGCGATCTTCCTGCGCCTGGCACCCATGCCCCGGGCCGGCGCGGCCCTGGCCGCCGCCGTGGCGCTCGGGCAGATCCTGCGGCATGCCGGGCTGCGCCTGACGCATCCGATGCGGCGCGCGACAGCCGGCCCCGCCGGGCGGGGCCGGATGGGCTGATCCCCGTCAGCCCCAGCGGCGCGGCTGGCCGCAATCCAGGTGCACGAAGCCGTCGCGGCGGTACAGGCCGACGCCGCCCATCTGCATCTCCGCCGCCAGCCGCGCCATGGCATAGGAATCGCGGTCCGGCAGGCGCACATCCGCCGCCATGCCGGACATGTGCAGCGAGGCGGTGGACACGCGGCGCGACTGCCGCGCCAGGTTGGCGTTGCGCTCCGGCGCCCGGTAGCCGCTGATCACCTGGAAGGGCTCGCTGGAATCCATCTGCTGCGCCACCGCATGCAGCACGTCGAAGAGGCGCGGGTCCATCGGCGTCACCTCCTCGGTCGGCAGGTCGCGCAGCACATAGTCCAGTTTCTGCAGTGCGGTGCGGACGTAGCGGCCATTCTCCCAGTACACGCCCTCGAACTGGTCGTCCGTCTCGGCATAGGCGCGCTGGATGCGCAGCACGCGCGGCGGGCCGGAATCGGCCAGCACGGGCGTGGCGACGGTGGCGCAGGCAAGGCCGCCCAGCGCGGCGCGGATCACCTCCCGCCGGCGGAAGGCGGGGCTGCGGGCCTCGTCCACGCAGCAGGGGCAGTCGAGGCGCGGGCGATGGCTCATCGGGCGGCCGCCACGCGCGGGGTGCTGCGGTCCATCTCCCGCGCATAGGCGGCGTCGAGGCCGTAGATGTCGGGGCGCAGTCGCAGACGCCCTTCCTCCACCACGGCGGTCGTATAGACCAGCCGCACCGGGATGGATCGCTTCAGGGGCACGTTGATCGTCTGCCGGGTGTCGAAGGTGCGCTGCATGCGCTCCCGGTCCCAGCCCATGCCATCCATGGCAAGGTCGAGAAGTTCCATGGGTCGCTCCAGTCGGATGCAGCCGGACGAGAAGGCGCGGTCGGGCCGGTTGAAGGCCCAGCGGTCCGGCGTGTCGTGCAGGTAGATGTCGTCGTTGTTGGGCATGATGAATTTCAGCCGTCCGAGCGCGCTGGAATCCCCGGCATCCTGGCGCACCGAATAGGGGAAGTTGTCGGGCCGGATATGGGCCCAGTCGACCGTGGTCGGATCGACCTCCACGCGCTCCCCGCCGATCGTGGTGAAGAGGCGGAAGCCCTTGGCCACCATCGCCTTGGGGTCGCGCCGGAACTTCGGCAGCAGGTCCTCGCGCGCGTTGCGCGCGGGCACGCCCCAGGGCGGGTTGAACTGCACCGTGGTCATCGAGACCCGCAGCAGCGGCGTGGCGCGGTCGGGGCGGCCGACCACCACATTCATCCGCGACAGGGTCCGGTTCCCCTCCAGCACGAAGAGCCGGAAATCGGGGATGTTCACCTCGATCCGGCGGCCCGCGGGCGGGCGCGGCGCGGCGCGGCGCATGTCCAGCGCGACGCGGAGCTGGTCCACCCGCTGCGAGGCCGGGCGGTTGAGCTGTGCCAGGGTGATCGGCCCGAGGCGGCCATCGGCCTCCAGCCCCTGTTCCTCCTGCCAGCGGCGCAGGGCGGCGGCCAGCGCCTCGTCATAGACCTCGCCCGTCCCTTCCACTGGCGCGGTGGCCAGCACCGGGTCCACCACGGCGAGCCGTGCCCGCAGCGCCGGTACGCGCTGCGCGTCGCTGGCGCCGGGATCGAGCGTGCCGCCGCCCGGGACGCGGGGCCAGCCACCTGCCGCGACGATGGCGCGCGCCTTGGCCAGTTCGGCCTTCAGGAGCGCAGCCTCGGGATGCACGAGGGCCGCCCGGTCGATCACCGAGGCCGGATCGGCGGCGCCCAGCAGGTCCAACTGCCAGCGCGGCATCGGGATGACGGCGGGGTCGCGCAGGATGTCGGGGCGGTTGGTGGGCAGGCGCAGCCGCCCCAGCAGGAGATCGGACAGCGCGGCCGAGGCGGCGCGCATCAGCCCCGGCGCCTGGGCGGCGGGATCGGCGGCGACGGCAGCCTCGGTGGGAATGGCGTAGTCGGCGGGGTTGAGCCCGTCTTCCTCCAGCCGGTGCAGGCGCTCCGCCAGGCGCTGCAATGCGGCCGGCGCGGCATGGCTCACCGCGGCCGAGGCCGGATAGCCGCCCAGCCTTCCCCCGGCGCCAGCAACGGCATGGCACTGCCCATGAGAGCCAGGGAGAAATCGCGTCGGCGCATGTCCAGGGGATAGCCGGGCCGGGCCGGGCCTGCCAAGCCGGAGACTTCCGCGGCGACGCAGCGGAAACATGACGCAACATGGCGGGCCGCTGCCGGAGTCCTTTAGCCGCGCCCTCGCATCAGGCGGACCGGCCCGGCTTCATCCGACCCAGAGGAAGATCAGCCAGGTCAGGAAGGCCATCACCGCCAGCGCGTAAAGCAGGGCCCGGGCGATGCCGAACCACTCGCTGCGCGGGTCCGGCGCCCCTTCCTCGGGGTGATAGGACGGCCGCGGCGTGAGCGGGTCGGCCGGCCTGGGCAGGGCTTCCGGTGTCGCCATCCCATCGGTGGCATCGTCCGGATCAGGCTGGCCGAGCGGTGCCAGGCCGTCCTTGTGTGAGATCGCGTCGCTCACCGTCCTGATCCTCAATCTGACCCCGATCCTCGTTCGGGAACGGGCCGTGGACGGGATGGTGCCACAAGTTTTTCACGCCATCATCCTTTATCGGTCCAGCGGCTAAATTTCCGATGGCGGTCGAATAACTTGAATCAACCGTTCAGGGGGATCCGGCGCGTATTCATCCCATGCGCCGGAAATTTTCCCACGCCGTTCCCCCCGCCGGCGCTGGCGCGCCTCGGAGGAGACGGAATAGATTTCGCTGCGCTGCGGAAGGATTCTCCCTTCGCAGGGAACGAGATTGCGCCGTGACCTGGTCCATTGTCGCGCACGACCCGCATCGGAAGACCTTCGCCGTGGCCGTGACCACCTGCAATCTCGCCGTGGGGGCCTCCTGCCCTTTCGTGCGGGCGGGGGTCGGGGCGGTGTCCACGCAGTCCTTCACCAACCGCTATCTCGGCCCCGCCGTGCTGGACGGGATCCAGGCCGGGCTGCATCCGGCCGCCGCGATCGAGCAGGCGCTGGCCGGGGATGACGGGCGGGAGCTGCGCCAGATCCATGCTGTGGACCGCCAGGGTCGCGTGGCTGCCTGGACCGGGCGGCACTGCGTCGCCTGGGCAGGGCATAACGGGGCGCCGCACGTGTCCTTCGCCGGCAACATGCTGGCGGGACCGGCGGTGCTGCAGGACACCGAGGCCGCCTTCACCGTGCATGGCAGCCTGTCCCTGCCCCGCCGGCTGGTGCAGGCCCTGATGGCTGGCGAGGCTGCGGGCGGCGACCGGCGCGGCCGCCAGTCCGCCGCCCTGATGATGGTGTCCACCGAGGATTTCCCGGACCTGGACCTCCGGGTGGACGACCATGTGGAACCGCTGACGGAGTTGCGGCGGCTGCTCGGCCTCTGGGAGCGCCAGCGCGAGCCGCATCTCGCCGACGCGCCGCGCAAGGCCAATCCGGCCGGCCTGACTGATCTCGACACGATCGAGGCCCGCTGGATCGAACGCGGCCTGGACCTGCGCTTTCCACGCTGAGCGGCACGGTCATTGCCGGCCGCCGCCTTCCGGTTGTAGCTTCGTTCCGCTCTGGCGGAGCTGAACGGGTCCCGGACCCGGAAAACTACTTGCCCCGTGACGGGGCGGCTCCCTGCCATAAGGCACCGCGCAGGCCCGGCACCCGACGTCCCGGGATGCGCCTGCCCTTTCCTTCGGGGCAATCCAGATGACGGAACGATCCTCCTTTCTTCCGGTGGCCGCGGCCTACGACCTCTGGGCCGGGACCTATGACACGCAGGACAACCCGATGGTCTTCGGGGCCAGCCGGATCGTGGAAGGACTCGCCGGCGAGGTCCGGGGCCGCGACGTGGTGGAGTTCGGCTGCGGCACCGGCCGCAACCTGGCGCGGCTGCGGGCCGGGGGCGCGGCGGGGCTGACCGGGCTCGACCTGTCCGCCGGGATGCTGGAGCAGGCGCGCCAACGCAGCCCGGATGTCCACCTGCTGCGCCATGACATGAGCCAGCCGGTGGCGCTGCCGGATGCCTCGGCGGATCTGGCCCTGTTCTGCCTGTCGCTGGAACACATGGCCGATCTCCTGCCACCCTTGCGGGAAGCACGCCGCCTGCTGCGCCCGCGAGGGGAGATCCGGATCGTCGAGATCCATCCCTTCCTTTCGCTCGGCGGGACCAGCGCGCATTTCCAGGCTGGCGGGCGGGAGATCCACATGCCAACAGTGGCACATGGCTTCGCCGATTATCTGAACACCTTCACGGCGCTGGGCCTCCGCCCGCTGGCCTGCCGGGAATGGCGGCCGCGCGACTTCGGCGGAGCACTGCCGGAGCGGGTGCTCAAGCGAGGGCCGGATCACCCGCTGCTGGTGGAATTCCAGCTAGGCCACTGAGCCCGCCACCCGTCTCCAGGGTTTCCCGGATCGTGGTGGCCAGGCCCTTGAACTCGCTGGCGCGCGGGGAGCGGGCCCGCCAGGCCAGGCCCAGCATCCGGCCTGGCGCATCCTCGACCGGGCGCAGTTCCACATTCGCCCCGGCCAGCACGCCGCCCTCCACCGCCAGCCGGGGCAGCAGCGTGACGCCGAGCCCGCCGGCCACCATCTGCACCAGCGTGTGCAGCGTGGTGGCGGCGAAGCTGTCGCCGCCGGTCGGTCCCGGCAGGTTGCAGGCGGCCAGGGCATGCTCCCGCAGGCAATGGCCGTCCTCCAGCAACAGCAGCCTGTCGCCGGACAGGGCCGAGGCCGGCAGGGCGTTGCGCGTGGCCAGCCGATGCCCGGGTGGCAAGGCGGCCAGGAACGGGTCCTCCGTCAGCGGCATCACGTCCAGCCGGTCGGCCGAGGCCACGGGCAGCGCCAGGAGCAGCAGGTCGAGTCGCCCCCCTCCAGATCGGCCACCAGATTCTGAGTCAGATCCTCCCGCAGCCAGAGTCGCAGGCGTGGGAAGGCCGCGCGCAGGGCCGGCATCAGCCGTGGCAGCAGGAAAGGCCCCACGGTGGGGATCAGGCCGAAGCGCAGCGGGCCGCTGAGCGGGTCATGCGCCGTGGCCGCGGTTTCCGCCACCGCCGAGAGCGCGGCCAGCGCGTCCCGCGCCCGCTGCACGATCTCGAGGCCCACCTGGGTGAAGGCGGGCCGCTTGGAGGAGCCACGGTCCAGGATCGCCGTGGCGAGCTGCCGCTCCAGGGCGATGATCCCGGCCGAAAGGGTGGACTGGCTGACAGCGCAGGCGGAGGCGGCGCGGCCGAAATGGCCATGATCCGCGAGGGCGGCGAGGTAGCGGAGCTGCTGTGGGCTGGGATAGGCGGTCATCGGCGCAGTCGATCATAAGGGCGAAAACTATTCATTTGAACCCTTGCTGCACCTGCGTCATACCCAGGGCCGGCGCGGGGGCGGAATCAGCCTCCGGCCGGATGGACCGGGTGGGAATCGCCTTCCCGGCCCCCTCCGGACGCGACCGAAATCTTTGGGAAGAGGATCACTGCATGCTGACCGTCGGCGACAAGTTCCCGTCCTTCAAGCTGACCGCCGTGAAGGGTGGCCCCGAGGGGCTGAACATGAACACCGCCTTCACCGAGATCTCCGATGCCTCCGATGCCGGCAAGTGGAAGATCGTCTTCTTCTGGCCGAAGGACTTCACCTTCGTCTGCCCGACGGAGATCGTGGCCTTCGGCAAGCTGAACACGGATTTCAACGACCGTGACGCCGTCGTCTATGGCGTGTCGATCGACAGCGAGTTCGTGCACATGAACTGGCGCACGCACCATGCCGACCTGAAGGATCTGCCCTTCGCCATGCTCGCCGACATCAAGCGCGAGCTGTCGACCGCCTGCGGCATCCTCGACAAGAACGCCGGCGTGGCCCTGCGCGCGACCTTCATCGTGGACCCGGAGGGGATCATTCGCTTCGCCTCCGTCAACGACCTGAATGTCGGCCGCAACCCGCAGGAAGTGCTTCGCGTCCTCGACGCGCTGCAGACGGACGAGCTGTGCCCCTGCAACTGGAAGCAGGGCGAAGAGGTCCTGAAGCCGGCCGCCTGAGGCCCGCTTCCACGGACTGACCGCACTCCGGGGGCTCGCGCCCCCGGGGACGGTGTGCCGAGCCGGCCGTTCCGCGAAACCCGCGGGAACCAGGTGCCTGAACGCCTCCATGAAGGCCGGTTCCGCCCACCGAACACGAACGGAGAGGAGTTCACAGGATGTCGCTCGACGCCCTGCGCAACATGCTGCCCGAATACGCCAAGGACCTGAAGCTGAACCTCGGCTCGCTCGCCGCCGAGACGCTCCTGACGGAGCAGCAGCTGGCCGGTACCTTCATTGCCAGCGCGCTTGCCTCGCGCAACGCCGTGGTGACGAAGAACATCACCGACGAGTTCGGCCCGAAGCTGTCGCCCGAGGCGCTGAACGCGGCCAAGGCGGCGGCGGCGATCATGGGCATGAACAACGTCTATTATCGCTTCACGCATCTGGTGCATGGCGACTACGCCACCATGCCGGCCAAGCTGCGCATGAACGTCATGGCGCGGCCGGGCGTGGAAAAGGTGGATTTCGAGCTCTGGTCGCTCGCCGTCTCCGCCATCAACGGCTGCGGCATGTGCATGGAGAGCCATGAGAAGGTGGTGCGCCAGCACGGCATCACCCAGGAGCAGGTGCAGGCTTCCATCCGCATCGCCTCGGTGGTGCATGCGGTGGCGGCGGTGCTGGATGGCGAGGCCGCGCTGGCGGGCTGACCACCCTTCCCGCCTTCCGGGCGGATCGTCGGGAAATGCCCATGGGGAAAGGCCGGTGCCGGGACCGGTGCCGGCCTTTTTCCGTTCCAGCCTGTCGCCCCGACTCCTTGCCGGGCCGTTTGACCGGGCCGCGCCGCCTCCCCTACACCGGGGGGCGATGGTTCCCTCGCGGATTAAAACGGGAACATGGTGCGAAGCCATGGCTGCCCCCGCAACTGTCAGCGCCGAGCCACCGCCAGAGGCCACCGGGCTCGCCCCCGGGAAGGCGGCGGATGGTGATGACGCGCGAGCCAGGAGACCTGCCATCGGTGACGTCAGCGCGACCACGCCGGACGGGGTGTTCCGGCGGAGAAGAAGGGACGAGGGCCTGCCCCGGGGACGGGATGCGGGCCGGAATGCCTGGCCGCGATGACAGAAGACGTCAGGAGAAGACCCCATGTCCATCAGCGAAGCCACTTCCCGCACCGGGAGCGATGGCCGGCCCTGCCAGCCCCCCGCCTTCCCCTCCTTCCGTGCCGATCATGTCGGCAGCCTGCTGCGCCCCGCCGCACTGCGTGAGGCCCGTCAGGCCCACGCCGAGGGCAGGCTTTCCGCCGAGGCCCTGCGCGCCGTGGAGGACGAGCAGATCGCCCGGGTGGTGGCGAAGCAGGAATCGATCGGCCTGCGCGCCGCCACGGATGGCGAGTACCGCCGTGCCTACTGGCATTACGACTTCCTCGGCGGGCTGGACGGGATCGAGATCTACGAGCCCGAGGACAAGGTCCAGTTCAAGGGCGCGACGCTCGGCCACAAGCTGCGGGTGAATGGCAGGATCGGCTGGAAGCCCAGCATGATCCAGGATTTCCGCTTCACCGCCGGCTGCACCTGCAACGCCATCGCCAAGCAGACCATCCCCTCCCCCAGCGTGGTGCATTTCCGCGGCGGGCGGGAGGCGATCGCGCGCGACGTCTATCCGGACATGGACGGGTTCTTCGACGATCTCGGCCGGACCTATGAGGAGGCGGTGAAGTCCTTCCACGCCGCCGGTTGCCGCTATCTCCAACTCGACGAGGTGAACATCGCCTATCTCTGCGATCCGGAGCAGATCGAGGGGCTGAAGCGGCGTGGCGAGCATGTGGAAGGGCTGCTCGACATCTATGCCGGCATGATCAACCGCGCCACGCGCGCGCGGCCACCCGGCATGGCGATGAGCATGCATCTCTGCCGGGGCAACTTCCAATCCACCTTCGTCGCCTCCGGCGGCTATGAGCCGGTGGCCGAGGTGCTGTTCAACGCCATCGACATCGACGCCTATTTCATGGAGTTCGACGACGAGCGCTCGGGGGGCTTCGAGCCGCTGCGCTTCGTGCCGCGCGGGAAGAAGATCGTCGTGCTGGGAATCGTCACCAGCAAGAACGGCGCGCTGGAAAGCAAGGACGAGCTGAAGCGCCGCATCGACGAGGCCGCGAAGTTCCTGCCGCTGGAGCAGCTCGCCATCAGCCCGCAATGCGGCTTCGCCAGCACCCAGGAGGGGAACAAGCTCTCCGAGGAGCAGCAATGGGCCAAGCTGCGGCTCTGCGCCGAGCTGGCCGAGGAGGTCTGGGGCCGCTGAGGACGGAATAGGGGCGGGGCGTCCGCCCCGCTTTCCTGGAGGCATGGCCGCGAGGGCAACGGTGGGACGCCGGTGGCCATGCCAGACCTGCGGCAAGCGCGGGGCAGCCGGAAACGGGCCAGAGCCGGGCCATGACGCGGCGCGGTGGCTATGTTCCGCTCAAAATTCATGCTTTTCAGGAAGTTCGTGGTGGGCGCGACAGGGATTGAACCTGTGACCTTCCCCGTGTCAGGGGGACGCTCTCCCGCTGAGCTACGCGCCCTCTCGCGGTGTGGCGCCCCTGTATCGCGGCCTGAGGGGTTTAGCAAGATGCCGCGCGTGACGTTCCGCATCGCGGCATGTAAGAAAGCCGGGATGGATCTGCCGCCGCCTGAGAATGTCGCGCCGCTGACCGAGCCGCCCTTCATTCTCTCGCGGCCCGGGCACCAGGCCATTCCGCTGGTTTTCGCCTCGCCGCATTCCGGACGGAACTATCCGCCCGACCTGCTGCGCAGCACGCGGCTGGACCCCCTGACGCTGCGGCGGTCGGAGGACAGCTTCGTGGACCAGATCTTCGCGGCGGCTCCGGATTTCGGTGCTCCGCTCCTCGCCGCGACCTTTCCCCGCGTCTATTGCGACGCGAATCGCGAGCCCTGGGAGCTGGACCCCGGCATGTTCGACGAGCCCCTGCCGGAATGGGTGAACACCGCCTCCCCCCGGGTCGGGGCCGGGCTGGGCACCATCGCCCGCGTCACCGGCACGGGGGAGAATGTCTATGACCGCCGCCTGCGCTTCACCGAGGCGATGGACCGGGTGCAGAACCTGTGGGAGCCCTATCATGGCGCCCTGGCCTCGCTGATCGAGGAGACGCGGCACCGCTTCGGCTGCTGCCTGCTGATCGACTGCCATTCCATGCCCTCCAGCGTTCCCGCCGCGGGGCGCACGGACATGATCCTGGGCGATGCGCATGGCACCGCCTGCTCCCCGCGCGACTCGCGCGGTGGAGGATGTGCTGCTGTCGCTGGGCTATCGCGTCCGGCGGAACGATCCCTATGCCGGCGGCTATGTGACCCGCCATTACGGCCGGCCCCGCCAGCATGTGCATGCGCTGCAGATCGAGATCTCGCGCGGCCTGTACATGGATGAGCGGCGGATCGCCCCCCTGCCCGCCATGGAGACGCTGCGGCAGCGCATGACGACGCTGCTGCAAAGGCTTTCCGAGACGGACTGGAGCTTCCTGGGCCGCTGACCCCCGGCCCGCCCGAAGGGGCCTGCGGTGGTCCAGGCAAAAAGAAAGGCGGTGCCCGAAAGCACCGCCGAGTTTAGGGAGGAAACGTCCAAGAAAGGCAAACAACCGGGAATCACCGTGTTGCTGCACGACGGAAATTAGCCTTCCAAACACCTGTTCGCAAGCATTTTTGCGCGCCGCAGCATGAACCCTGGTCAGACCAGCCACCCGCGCAGCACAAAGCCGGAACGTTGGCCTGTTCCGGGCCTCTGGCGGAGGCTGGAAGTACTGGCACGGACCTCGCTTTTGGATGGCCATGCTCCGCTGCCTGACCTTCCTCCTGATCTTTCTCGCCAGCATGGCGGGAGCCCGGGCCCAATCCCCCGGTCCGTCCCTTGGCCCGTCCCCCTCCACCCTTTGCCGGACCGCGATCGCCTCGGCGGAACGGGAATACGGCCTGCCAACGGGGCTCCTGGCCGCCATCGGGCGGGTGGAATCGGGGCGGCGGGACCAGGAAACCGGCGAGCGCGGCCCCTGGCCCTGGACGATGAATGCGGAAGGGCGCGGCAAGTTTTTCCGCACCAAGGCGGAAGCGGTTGCCGAGGTGCGGCAGCTTCGGGGCGATGGCATGCGGCTGATCGATGTGGGCTGCATGCAGATCAACCTGCACCACCACCCCAATGCCTTCGCCAGCCTGGAGGAAGCCTTCGACCCCCTGGCCAATGCCCGCTACG
Source organism: Roseomonas gilardii subsp. gilardii (assembly GCF_023078375.1). NCBI lineage: Bacteria > Pseudomonadati > Pseudomonadota > Alphaproteobacteria > Acetobacterales > Roseomonadaceae > Roseomonas > Roseomonas gilardii. The sequence goes on from NZ_CP095554.1 coordinate 3,105,860, forward strand.
CCGCCCGCTTCCTGAAGGACCTGAATGCCACGCGCGGGGACTGGATGCGCTCGGCAGCGAACTACCACAGCAACACGCCGGACCGGGCCGCCGCCTATCTCGCGGCGGTGGAGGCACAACTCCCGGAAGCGCGGCGCGAGGCCGGGCTGGCCCCGGCCTGGAATCCCGGCTGGACTCCTTCTGGGCGAATGATGGCCGCCGCGACGCCGCGCCTCACGATGGGCCAACCCATGGGGGGCCAACCCATGGGGGGCCAGCCCGTGGGACGCAGCCTGCCCTTCGGCGGCGTGCCCTATGCCGGGGCGCCGGCGGTGGTGAACCGCGCGCCCCTCGCCGGGGCAGGGCTGGGCGGCGCCACGCCGGGCGGGGCATCCGCTGGGCGCGGGCTGGCCGCCTATCGCGCCATCCCGATCCCGCTGGCCACCCGCATGCCCGCCGCGGGCCGGGGCTGAGCCCGGCCCGGCGTCAGACCACCAGATCGAGCGGCGCAACCGGTTCGCCATGCTCGACGCTGGCGATGTTGCGGTACATGCGGCTGACCGTGGCGGCGAAGTTGTCGCGGGCGGCGGCGCCGATATGCGGCGTGACGATCACGTTCTCCATGTGCAGCAGCGGATGGTCCGCCGGCACCGGCTCGGTCTCGAAGACATCGACGCCCGCGGCCTGGATCTCGCCGGTGCGCAGGGCTTCGACCAGATCGGCTTCCACCACCACGCCGCCACGGGCGACATTGACCAGCACGGCGGTCTTCTTCATCGCCCGGAACTGCGGCGCGGCGAACAGGCCGCGCGTCTGCGGCGTCAGCGCGCAATGCAGCGAGATGATGTCGGATTCCCGCAGCAGCGTCTCGAAGGGCACATGCTCGACGCCGAGTTCCGCCTCCTCCGCCGGGTCCAGCCGGTTCGGCTTGCTGTACAGGACGCGGCAGGAGAAGCCGCGCAGGATGCGCGCCAGGCTCTTGCCGATATAGCCCAGCCCGACGATGCCGACGGTCTTGCCGCTGAGCATGAAGCAGTGCTGCCCCACGGCGCCCTTGAGCCATTCGCCGCGCTCCAGCCCCTTGTGCCCGGGCAGGAGGCCGCGGGCCGTGGCCATCATCATCGCCAGCGCCGTCTCGGCTACCGGCACCGCGTTGCTGCCGGTGGTGCGCATGATGCGGATGCCAAGCTCGCGCGCCGTGTCGAGGTCGAAATTGTCGATGCCGACACCCCATTTGTGGACGCCCTTGAGCTGCTTCGCGGCGCGCATCATCGCGCCGGTCACCGGCACGTCGCCGGAGATCGCATACTCGGCCTCGGCGATCGCGGCGGTCTGGGTCGCCTCGTCCCGCGCCGTGGTGGTGAAGATCGAGAAGCCGGGCGGCAGGAGCTCGTTCAGCGCCTCCATGCGCTGGGGGCTCAGAGGGTCGAGGAACACGATTCGGGCGACCATCGGCAAGGCTCCTGCTCGGGCGGGGGAGCCGGCATTATGCGTCACATCGCCATCGCCGCCAGGGCCGCGCCGCGGATGCGGCCTAGTCGCGCCCGGCTCCGTGCAGCGCGCGCACCATCTCCACCGCGAAGCGCGCGATGTTGCGGCGGAGCTCTTCCTCCTCCTTCGGCTTAGGCTCCGTGATCAGGTGCAGCTTCAGCATGCGCCCCGCCACACCGCTCATGCACAGCGTCTGCTCCTGCCGCTTCTTGCCTGCCTGGAGGTCGAAGGCCTCGCAGGAAATCACCGGCGTGCCACCGGCCACGCCCAGATCGGCATGGCGCTGGCCCAGCAGGCGAAGGCCGCCCTCGCCGCGCTGCAACTCGGCCCGCAGATAGGAGGCTTCGCTGGCGAGTTCCGTCACCAGCACGGCAGAGAAAGGCCCGTCCGGCACCGTCTCCGTGGGCTTGCCATAGAGATAGACGGTGGCGCGGCCGGAAGGCCCGGCATAGCGGGCGACCAGCCCCTCCACCCCCTCGGGGCTGGGAGAGGGCTGCTCGACCTCCTTGCGGCGGAAACCGCCTGCCTCGGCCGGGAGCGCGTTCCAGAGCGTGGCCAGGGGCGGCAGCCGGGAAGGCGCACCCGGTCCGGTGGCGGGGGTCTGCGCGGAAGGGTCCTGGGTCGCCCCCGGGGCCTCGCCCGGCGCGGCATCGCCGGAGACGGCTGCGGGAGCATCCGGGGCCGGCGCCGCCAGGACCGAAGCCGGGGCGGACAGGCAGAGGATTCCCGTCAGCACCCGCGACCAGCCAAGCATGGAAACCTCCGTCACCCGTTTCATCGGGCGCGGAGGTCGCATGCGGGTCCGGTCAGGACAACCGGTTCCAGAGTGTCGTGCTGTAACAGGCCCGCGGACTCAGGCCGCCTTGCGGGGTGCCGCCTGTTCCACCGCGCGCACCACGGCGGCGCAGAAGGCCGGCAGGTCCTTGGGATTGCGGGAGGTGATGAGGTTGCCATCCACCACGCAGGTCTCGTCCACCCATTCCGCCCCGGCATTGCGGAGATCGGTCTTCAGCGAGGGGTAGGAGGTCATCTTCCGCCCCTTCACCGCCCCGGCCTCCACCAGCGTCCAGGGGCCATGGCAGATCGCCGCGACCGGCTTGCCGGCCTGGACGACGCCCTTCACGAAGCTTACCGCCGCCTCGTCCTGGCGCAGCTTGTCGGGGTTGGTGGTGCCACCCGGCAGGACCAGGGCATCGAACCCCTCGGGCTTCGCCGCCGAGACCTCCAGATCCACCCGGATCTTCCCGGAGGGATTCACGTCCCCGTCCATGGCCTGGATTTCCCCGCCCTTCAGGGACACCACCACGACCTCGGCCCCGGCCTCGCGCAGGGCCTTCATGGGTTCGGTCAGCTCCACGCGCTCGACGCCATCCGTCGCCAGGATGGCCACCTTGCGGTTCTTCGCATCCGCCATGGGAATACTCCTCGTCGTTCCGTGGAACCGGAGGCGGGACACCCTGGCCCCATCCTCCGCCTGCCGGGAAAAACGAACGGCATGGCCCAGGGTTGTGGCCCCGGCCATGCCCGGTCCCATGGGTCCGGCCTCAGCCGGTGCGGGCCCGCAGCGCCTGGACGCCCTTCTGCCAGGCGGCCCAGGCCGCATCGGCGGCCTGCCCGGCACGCTCGGCCTCCTGCGAGGCGCGGTTCAACTGGGCACGCGCCTGTTCCCGGGCCTGACCGCTGCGGTCCTCCACCGCCGCGCGGGCACGGGTCAGGGCGGCCTCGGCCAGCCCGGCCTCCCGCGCCGCCGCCTGGAATACGCCCAGCAGGCGGCGCTGCTCCGCCAGGACCTCCACCAGCCCGGAGAGTTCCGCCCGGCCGCTGGCGCCTTCAGGCAGGTCAGCCAGGATCTCGCGCAGGCGTTCCAGCGATCCCATCCCGTTCAGCGCCCCGCCCGGCAGGCGCGGCAGGTCGGCATTCAGGTCCAGGCTGCGCCAGGGCAGCAGCGTGGGATCGCGCCCAGGCCGGGGTCCCAGAGCGGGATGGGCTGGTGCCCGGGCTGGCGGAAGGCGAGGCGCAGGGTGGAGGCGCTCCCATCCAGCACCGCCTCGTGGCGCAGGCTGTCGGCGCCCACCGAGCTGGCCTCGAAAGCCGGTTCCATCTCCGGCCGCCGCCTCAGGTCGATCAGAATCCGGCCCTTGGCGCCATGCGGGTCGATGGCGAAGGCCACTTCCTCGATCCGGTCGAAATCGCGGATCACCCGGTTGCGCTCGAAGCGGATGCCGGTGGAGCGCTCGGTCCGGCTGATGCGGCTGGACAGTTGCACGTCGCGGTCGCGCCCGAAGGCGATGACCCGGCTTTCCCCGGATGGCAGCGTGGCGAGCTGGGCATCGCCCAGGAAGCTGCCCGCCTCCGGCCCAGAGGCCCCATAGATCGTTGCCAACCCGGCCGGCAGGGTGTGGCCGGTGTCGTTGCGCAGGCGCAGAGCCGCCAGCGGGAAGCGGGCCTCGGCATCCTGCACCCACCAGACCCGTTCCGCCGGAAGCCCCGCATCCAGGAAGGGGATGTTCGCCGTTTCGCCGCCACGCAGGCTGAAAGGCTCCGGCAGGGTGAAGGCGATCCGCCCCGGGGCGGGTTCCGCCGTGGCTTCCATCGCGGGAGGAGCCATGGGGGCGGCCTCGGCGGCATCGGCCCGCATGCGATAGGCCGGGTGCGCCGCCATGGCCGCCACAGGAGGTGCCGGCGGCGCGGGCGGTGCCGGCCGGGCACCGGTATCCGGGTCCACCAGCACCGGCGTGGCCCTTGGCACGGGGATCTCCGGCCGGTCCACCAGGATGGGATCGTAGAGGTTCTGGCGATAGGACGCGGCCTCGCCCGAGAGCAGGGCCAGCCGCACGCCGTCCCAGTCGGCGCCGGAGTGGTTCTCCACCACCGCCCAGCCCTGGAGCCGCGCCCTGGCGGCGTCGCCCGTACCGGTGGCCGGGGCCTCGATGCGCCAGGTGGGCTTCCACAGCGGCGCCCCGGCGACATAGCGCAGCGTCACGTCCCGCGCCCGGTCGGCCTGGAGCGCGATCTCGACCTGCCGCTCCTGACCCGTCCCGGCGGCGGCCAGGGCCTCGGCGGCGCGGCGGATTCGGGCAGCCAGGGCGGCGTCGCGCAGCGTGACCTCCACCCCCTCCCCGACCGTGACACCGGCGATGCCCTTCTCCGTCATCAGCGAGACATGCAGGCCCCTCTCATCCTCGCTGGCCCCGGCGAGGCGACCGGCGAGTTCGCCCACCGTCACCTCCTGGCCGCGCAGGGCGTTCAGCAGCGACGCGCGCCCGGCGAAATCCTCCGGCCGCAGCGGCAGGCCCCGCAGCGCCTCCTCCGCCATGTCACGCGCGGGCAGGCGGATGCCCACCACACGCCCGGCGGAGTCGGAGACGGTCAGGCTCTTGAGCAGGTCATCGACGGAATCGACCGGGATGCGGAAGGAGACCCCTTCCCCGGCCTCCAGCCGGCCGGCGCGCTCGTATTGCGCGATCCCGGCGGAGGAGAGCGTCACGGCGCGGACCGGCAGTTCCGCCGCATCCGCGCGCCCATGCTCCGTCGCTGCCAGGGCCAGCAGCGAGCAGGACAGAAGCAGCGGCAGTTTCCGTGGCATGGGGTCCCGGCCTCCTCGAAATTCGCTTTCGGGAAGGCTTAGACTCCATCCTCCCGCCCGGACAGACTTGAAGAACGGCCTCGCCCTCCCTCCGGCCGGAGGGAGGGGCCTCAGAGATGCGGGCCGGAACGGGTCGGCAAATGCAGCAGCCGTGCCGCCAGTTCCGCGAAACGCGCGTCGCGGGCCGAAGCCTCCTTCAAGCGGGCCAGCAGAAGGTTGCGGAAGGCCGGTTCGAACCGGGCCGAGACCTCGGTCAGCCGCGCCCGCATGAAGCGCGTGCGCAGCAGCGCCTGGTCTTCCAGCAGCCGGGACCGGGCCGCTTGCGCCGGTGGAAGTTTCGCAGGGCTCCTCATGGCGCTTTCCTGCCGGGCAGCGGGGCCGGGGGCAAGGGGGCCGGCCCCGCTCAGGACCCCGCGAGGGCCGGGCGCCGGCCCAGCCGCCAGCCGAGCAGCGCCGCCGACAGCAGGAGGAGGGCGGCGATCAGGAAGGACAGCCCCGGCCAGGGCAGCGGCGAGCCTTCCTCCACCGTGACGGCATAGATGCCACCGAAGAAGAGCGGCGCCACGATCCCGGCGATGCTGACCACGCTCATCACCGCGCCCTGGAGCTGCCCCTGCTGCGACTCCGACACCTGCCGGGTCATCAGCGATTGCAGGGTCGGCATGGCCAGGGCCCAGAAGGCGTTGGGCAGGAGGGTCAGGGCGAAGAGCGTGCCCGTCGGCGCCAGCCCCATGCCCGCCACGCCCAGCGTGCCGCAGGACAGGCCGATCACCATGGTCCGGTGGTCGCCGAGGCGGCGGACCACCGGTCCCACCACCAGCCCTTGCACCACCATGTCCAGCGCGCCGACCACGGCCAGCAGCAGCCCGACCTGCCAGGGGCCCCAGCCATAGCGCTCCCCGGCATAGAGCACGAAGACCGCCAGGAAGACGGTGTGCCCGAAATGCAGGAGGAAGGTGACGCAGGCGAGGCCCGTCAGTTCCGCCTTCGAGCGCAGCAGGCGCAGCGCCCCGAAAGGATTGGCGCGGCGCCAGGAGAAGGCCATGCGCCGTTCGGGCGGCAGGGATTCCGGCAGGATCAGCAGGCCGTAGAGGAAGGCCACGCCGCTCAGCCCGCCCGCGACCCAGAAGGGCATGCGCGGCGAGATGTCGCCCAGCACCCCGCCCAGCAGCGGCCCGGCGACGAAACCGGCGCTGAAGGCGCTGCCGATCAGCCCATAGGCGCGCGCCCGCCCCTCCGGCGCGGTGACATCGGCCATATAGGCATAGACGGTGGTGAAGCTGGCCGAGGTGACGCCGGCGATGAGCCGCCCGAGGGCCAGCCACCAGAGATTGGGTGCCAGGGCCATCAGCACGTAGTCCGCCGCCAGCCCGGCCGCCGAGACCAGGATGGTGGGCCGCCGCCCGTAGCGGTCGGACAGCGAGCCGATCAGCGGCGAGGCCAGGAACTGCATCCCCGCCCAGAGCGTGACGAAGACGCCGTTGACGATCCCGGCCCGCGCGTTGGAGCCGGAGAATTCCTCGATCAGCAGCGGCAGGACGGGAATGACGATGCCCATCGCCATGATGTCGAGCATAGCGGTGACGAGAATAAAGCCGGTCGCGGCCTTCCGGCGTCCGGCGGAGAGTGTGGCCTGCATGGCATGTCCTGTATGGCCGCCACCGCATGGCATGGCGGGAGCGGCGGGTCGGGTCGGATGAGGATCGGGGCCGGTCCGCCCGCGCCGGATTCGCGGCGGGGAGAACCGGCAGGGACCGGTCAGGCGAGGCCGCCGGTCAGCGGTGGGACATCATGGGGAGATGAACCGGGAGGGATGCATGCGGGGCGGCGATGCCGCGATCGGCATGGCCGGGAGAGAGCTGCCCAGGGACATGGCCTGGAGGTGCTCCGATCAGCGGGTTTCCGCGATCTCCGACATGGTCTCTTCCTTCCTGGGCCGCGATGGAGGCGTTACGGCGGGACGATGCCTAGGCCCGCGCGGGAAAGCCTGTCAACGAAAAGATCGGTGGCATGGATGCGGCACGGACCCCGCCCCTTGCCCCTTCCTCCGCCGACGTGTTTCCTGTGCCGCAGAAGCGCGAAGGCGCCGCGCCAATCCCGGGCCTGATCCCCAACGGTGGAGCTTCCCGAACCATGTACCGACGCACCCTGCTGGCCGGGGCCGCGGCCGCTGCCGTCATGCCGCGCCCGTCGCTGGCGCAGTCCGCCCGCTCCCGTGTCCTGACATACGTGCCGCAGGCGGATCTGACGGTGATCGATCCGGTCGTGACCACCGCCTACATCACCCGCACGCATGGGCTGATGATCTGGGATCAGCTCTATGGCCTGGACGCGCAGCTCCGCCCGCAGCCGCAGATGGTCGAGGGCCACAGGGTCGAGAATGACGGCAGGCTCTGGACCTTCCGCCTGCGCGAAGGGCTGAAGTTCCATGACGGCGAGCCGGTGCGGGCGCGCGACTGCATCGCCTCGATCCGGCGCTGGGCGCAGCGGGATTCGCTGGGCGCCGCGCTGCTGGCACGCACCGAGGAGATGACCGCGCCGGACGACCGCAGCTTCGTGATCCGTCTCAAGCGCCCCTTCGGCGCGATGCTGGACACGCTGGCCAAGGTCGGCCCACCCGCGCTGCTGATCATGCCCGAACGCCTGGCGCAGGCGGACCCGGCGGTGCAGATCAAGGAGGTGATCGGCTCCGGCCCCTTCCGCTGGAAACCCGATGAGCGCGTGGTCGGCGCCCGCGTGGTCTATGAGAAGAACCCGCACTACGTACCGCGCGCGGATGGCGCGGTGGAATGGGGCGCCGGGCCGAAGATCGCGCATTTCGACCGCGTGGAGTGGCATGTGATGCCCGATCCCGGCACCGCCACCGCCGCGCTGCAGAATGGCGAGGTGGACTGGTGGGAGAACCCGCCGAACGACCTGCTGCCGATCCTGGAGGGCAATCGCGGCATCCAGACCGAGGTCGCCACGCCGCTCGGCACGCTGGGCACCGGCTGCTTCAACCACCTCCATCCGCCCTTCGACAAGCCGGCGGTCCGCCGCGTCGTCCTGCGCGCCATGTCGCAGGAGGATTTCATGACCGCCGCCGCGGGCACCGACCCGTCGCTGTGGAAGGCCGGGATCGGCATCTTCACGCCGGGCTCGCCGATGGCCAACGACACCGACCTGTCGGTGATCACCGGCAAGCGCGACATGGAGGCGCTGAAGCGCGAGCTGGCCGAGGCAGGCTACCAGGGCGAGCGCGTGGTGCTGATGGCGCCGAGCGACAACCCCGTCCTCGCCGCGCTGGGCGAGGTCTGCAACGACCTGCTGCGGCGCCTGGGGATGAATGTGGAGTATGTCGTCTCCGACTGGGGCACGCTGGTGCAGCGCCGCGCCAGCAAGGAGCCGCCGGAGAAGGGCGGCTGGAACATGTTCAACACCACCTGGGCCGGACTCGACATGGTGAACCCGGCGGTGACGCAGGTGCTGCGCAGCGGCGGCAGCAGGAGCGGCTTCTTCGGCTGGCCGGACATCCCGGAGATCGAGCGGCTGAAGGAAGCCTGGCTCGACGCGCCGGACCTGGAGACCCAGAAGAAGATCGCAAGCGACATCCAGCGCGTGGCCTTCCAGGAGGTGCCGTTCCTGCCCACCGGCCAGTATCTCTACAAGACAGCCTATCGCCGCGATCTCCGCGACGTGCCGAAGGGCCTCTTCGTCTTCTGGGGCATCAAGCGCGCCTGAAACCGGAAACAGACACGATGACCGCGTTCGAGAGATCAAGACCTACCAGGACGAGCTGGAGGCGATCCGCCACGACCTGCACATGCATCCCGAACTGGGGCTGGAGGAGCACCGCACCGCGGAGATCGTGGCGCGGAAGCTGGAAGAATGGGGGATCGAGGTGCATCGCGGCGTCGGCGTGACCGGCGTCGTCGGCGTGCTGCGCTCCGGCAACGGGCAGCAGTCCATCGGCCTGCGCGCCGACATGGACGCGCTGCCGATGCAGGAGATGACGGACCTGCCCTATGCCTCCACCGTGCCGAACAAGATGCATGCCTGCGGCCATGACGGCCACACCACCATGCTGCTGGGCGCGGCGCGGTACCTGGCCGAGACGCGGAACTTCAACGGCACGGTGAACTTCATCTTCCAGCCGGGCGAGGAAGGTTGCGGCGGCGCGCTGGCGATGCTGGAGGACAAGCTCTTCGAACGCTTCCCCTGCGACCGCATCTTCGGCATGCACAACCACACCGGCATGGCGGTGGGCACCTTCGCCGTGCGCACCGGCCCGGCCATGGCGGGCGGCGCCTTCTTCGACATCACCGTGGGCGGCAAGGGCTCCCATGGCGCGCGGCCGGAGGGCAGCATCGACCCGGTGCTGACCGCCTGCCATATCGCGACCGCGCTGCAATCCATCGTCTCGCGCAACCTCTCGCCGCGCGAGCAGGCGGTGGTGAGCGTGACCAAGGTGCAGGGCGGCGATGCGTACAACGTCATCCCGCAGACGGCCACGATCTCCGGCACGGCGCGCTTCTTCTCGCGCGAGGTGGGCACGCAGATCGAGGAGGCGATGCGCCGGTTGTCCGAGGGCATCGCCGCCGGCTTCGGCGCGACGGCGAGCCTGGACTGGCGCCTGATCTTCGCCCCCACGGTCAACACGGCGGAACATGTGGACAGCGTGATCGCCGCCGCGAAGGATCTGGTCGGCGAGGAGAAGCTGACCGTGGGCAAGCCGCCGGTGATGGGGTCGGAGGACTTCTCCTTCATGCTGGAGAAGGTGCCGGGCGCCTATCTGAACGTGGGCAACGGGGAGGAAGGCTTCTCCCCGCACCACCCGGGCTACAAGTTCAACGACGCCTCGATCCCCTACGGCTCCGCCATGTACGCGCGGCTGGTCGAGATGGGGATGCCGAAGGGCATCGCGGGCTGACGCGAAGGCGGTGGGCTCAGCCCGCCGCCACCCCCTCCGTGACACCGGCCGCCTGCCGGTCCAGATGCGCCACCAGCCCTTCCGGCAGCTTCAGCCGGTGGGCGAGCGCCTCCAGGTAGGCGCGTTCCGCCGGCTGGTCCGGATCGACCGTGAGGCGGGAGGCCAGGTAGAGCTCCGCCGCCTGTTCCGGCGTGCCGGCGAGGGACGCGACCTCCGGGATGCCGACCGGCGCGGCCAGCGCGTCGAAGACGAAGCCCTTGGCCTCGGCATCGAGTCCGGCCTCCTCCACCTTCGCGAAGATCCGGCGCTGCTCCCCGGCGTCGATATGCCCGTCCGCCTTGGCGGCGGCGATCATGGCGCGGATGAGGGCCAGTTCGAAAGGCTGCCCGTCCGGGGCCGGCTTCGCGGCGGGGAGGAAACGCTCCTCCACCCCCTCCACCTCCTGCGGCGTGGCCACCGGGGCCTGGGCGGGCGGCTGGCCCTTCTGCCAGTTCTCATAGGCCCGGCTGGCCAGGGCCCCGAGCAAGGCGGCACCGCCATGGGTGAGCGCCCGGTTCAACCCGCCCTTCTTCTTGCCGCCGACCAGCAGGCCGAGCAGCCCGCCCGCCACGCCACCAGCGGCGAGCCCGCCCTTGCCGGACTGGCCCATCGCCTGCCGCGCGGCATCGGCCAGCCCGCCCAGGGAACCACCGGAGAAACCACCGGGAAGGTTCAGGCCGGAACCGCCTGTGGAAGTGCCGCCAGGATGGGTCCAGGGCGAGTTCCCGTCCCGGCCCGGTTCAGCGCCGCGCGCAGCCGTGGAGCCCCCAGCCATCTGGCGCAGCACCCCGGCGGCGCCACCCTGGCCGAGAAAACGGTCGAGAAGGTTCTTGGCGTCGATCATGCACCCCATGTCGGGACCGGGTGGGGCAGCCGCAAGATGGACATTCGTTCATGTGATCGCCCGCGCCCGGCAGCGGCACCCTCAGGCGAAGAAATCCGGCCAGGAGGCCGGCTTCGGCGCCGCGCCGCGCAAACTGGCCTGGATCTCGGCATCCAGCGCCTGCAGGAAACGGGAACGCTGCTTCGCGCCGAAGCTCCCGTGTCCCCGCGTTTCCACGCCGAGCTCCCGGAGGTGGCGCGACACCTCCCGCCCCGCCAGGGCCTGGCCGATATTGTCCTCGCTCCAGACCGTGCCGCTGGGCGCTACCGCCCGCGCCCCCGCCTTCAGGCAGCGGGAAGCGAGCGGGATGTCGGCGGTGACGCAGACATCGCCGGGGCGGATATGCTCCGCGATCCAGTCATCCGCGGCATCCGCGCCGGCCTCCACGATCACGCGGCGGATGTCGGGCGACTCTGGCAGCCGCACCCCGCGCGCGCCGTTGGAGACGACATGCGTCACCAGCCCGAGGCGCGCGGCCGTGCGGAAGACCTCGTCGCGCACCGGGCAGGCATCCCCGTCCACGAAGATCTCGGGCCGCCCGCCTTCTCCGTTCATGCCCGGGCGCCCCTCCTCAGGTGCTCAGCGTCGCGCCGCCATCGACGCGGAGGATGCAGCCGGTGAGATAGGCGGCCTTGTCCGAGGCCAGGAAGGCCGCCATCGGCCCGTACTCGTCGGGCTCGCCCATGCGGCCGGCGGGGATGCTCTTCGCCCGGTCGGCGATCACATCCTCCAGGCTGCGGCCGCTCTTCTTCGCCGCCGCCGCCGCCGTCTCGGCGGTGCGGTCGGTGCGGAAGGCGCCGGGGGCCAGGATGTTGCAAGTGATTCCTTCCTTCGCCACCTCGGCCGAAAGGGTCTTGTTCCAGCCCGCCAGCGCGGCGCGGAGCGTGTTGGAGATGGCGAGGTTGGCGATCGGCTGCTCGATGCCGATGCTGCCCACCGAGATGATCCGGCCCCAGCGGCGCTCCCGCATCCCCGGCAGGAGGCGGTTGGCGACCTGGATCGGCGAGAGCACGGCGGGGCGGAACCAGGTCTCCAGCATCTCCGGCGTCAGCCCCAGCGCCGTGCTGGGCGGCGGGCCGCCATGGTTCAGGAAGAGGATGTCCACCCCGCCCAGCGCCGCCAGCGCGCCATCGGCCAGGGCATCCATCTCCGCCGCCTTCGCGACATCGGCGGGAATGCCCACGGCCTTCGGCGCGCCGAGGGAGCGCAGCGAATCGCAGACCTTGTCCAGGCTCGCCTGCTCGCGCCCGGAAATGGCGAGCGCCACGCCTTCCGCCGCCAGGGCCTCCGCCACCGAGCGGCCGAGACCCTTGGAGGCGCCCATCACCAGAGCCCGCTTGCCCCGCAGACCGAGATCCATCGGCTTCTTCCTTCCGCCAAGATTCGCCGGGAAGCTGGACCGCCGCCCGGTCCAAGGCAAGCTGCCGCCGCCCCGCCTGCCCCCCTGGAGCCCGCCTGGAACTGGGCGCCCCCTGAGTCCATGCTGCGCGCCGGACCTTTCAGGAGAGAACCGGCCATGGCGAAGCCCAGCATCCTGCTCACCCGTCACTATCCCCCGGCCGTGATGGCACGTGCCGCGCGGGACTATGCCTGCGTGACGCGGGCGGAGGATGGCGGGCTGACGGGGGCGGAACTGGTCCGCCTCGCGGCGGGCGTGGAGGGCATCCTCTGTGCCGCGGGCGACCCGATGGACGGCGCCACCATCGCGGCCCTGCCCGACAGCGTGCGGGTCCTGGCCACCTTCAGCGTCGGCACCGACCATATCGACCTGGAGGCCGCGCGGCGCCGGGGGATCGTGGTGACGAACACCCCCGATGTGCTGAGCGTGGCCACGGCGGAGATCGCCATGCTGCTGATCCTGATGTGCGCCCGCCGCGCCGGAGAGGCGGAGCGGATGGTGCGGGCGCGGGAATGGGTCGGCTGGTCGCCCACGCAGCTCCTCGGCGTGACGCTGGAGGGCAAGCGGCTCGGCATCCTGGGCATGGGGCGCATCGGCCAGGCCCTGGCGCGGATGGCGCGCGGCTTCGGGATGGAGGTCCACTACCGCAACCGCGGCCGCCTCGCGCCGGAGCAGGAGGCCGGCGCGATCTTTCATGGCGGGGACGAGGAGTTCCTGGGCGCGGTGGATGTGCTGTCCATGCATATTCCGGGCGGCGAAGGCACGCGGAACTGGCTCGATGCCAGGCGTATCGCGCAGCTCCGCAAGGGCGCCATCGTGGTGAACACGGGCCGGGGCAGCACGGTGGACGATGCCGCCCTCTGCGCCGCCCTGCATTCCGGGCATCTGCGCGCCGCCGGGCTGGATGTCTTCGCCGGCGAGCCCCGGATCTTCGAGGGCTATCACACCGCGCCCAACGTCACCCTGCTGCCGCATCTGGGCAGCGCCACCGAGGAGACGCGGGACGCCATGGGCTTCCGCTGCCTCGACAATCTCGACGCGCTGCTGCGGCGGGGCGAGGAACCGCCGCACCGGGTGGCCTGAGCGGAGGGCCGTGGTGGGGCGGGCGGGACGTTCATGACAAATCCGCTGCATGAATCCGCCGCCTGGGGGCTTGCCCTGCCTTCCGGGCTCGGCTATCCGCGCCGTCATTGGACAGGTGGCCGAGTGGTCGAAGGCGCGCGCCTGGAAAGTGCGTATACGTCAAAAGCGTATCGTGGGTTCGAATCCCACCCTGTCCGCCATTTCAGTCCGCTTCTGGGCACGCCAATCGCCGCCGATTGCCGCCCTTGGCCGGCGATAAGCGTCCTGAGCAGTTCCGTTTTCGATCCCATGATGCGGATTGCGTCGTCCGCGACCTCGACACGCTGGGCGAGCGCGCGCAGGTGATCCCGCCGATAGCCCCCTTCGCTGCCCCGGATACGCTGGCGTGCGCGGTCGGCGAAACCTTCGATCATTGCCGGGCTGATGGCGTTGTGGGTCGGGCTGTCGAGCAGCGCCTGTGCCCGGTCAGCATCGGCCCTCGCCTGATCGCGGATGACCTTGAGGCCGGCGATACGCTCCTTGAGCGCCGGGTCGTCCAGATCGGCCACGCCCGCCTCGATAGCGTCGTAGAGCCGCTTGAGGCGTGATTCCGATTCGGTCGCCTGCCGCTGCAAAGAGGCGATATGTTCGCGGCGGCGTTCGGCCTGATCCTCGCGGCGACCAAGGATGCTGCCCAACAGCTTTTCCAGCCGGTCGGGATCGAGCAAGCGATCCTCGATATGGCTGACCACCATAGTATCGAGCTTGTCCATCGGGATCGCGCGGCCCTTGCAGCCGGTCTCGCCCTGCCGTGCCTTGATCGAGCAGGCGTAATAGCGATAGCGCCCGCTCTTGCCGGTGCGGATGGTCATCGCTCCGCCGCAGTTGCCGCAATAGCAGATGCCCGTCAGCAGCGTCGGGCCGATCACGACGCGGGCGGGCAGCTCTGTTTTGGGATTGCGAGCCTGCAAAAGAGACTGAACGGCGTCGAAGGTCTCCCGCTCGATGATGGCGGGCACCGGGACGATGACGATCTCGCCGGGAGAGCGTGGGTCGTTGTGCTTGCTGCGCTTCCCCCACTCATGTTCGCCGATATAGGTGCGGCGGGTCAGGACGCGATGGACCTGGCCAATGCCCCAGCGGCCGCCATCGCGGGTGAAGATGCCCTTGGCGTTCAGATGCTTGACGATAGCCTTGACGCCCATCTGGCCGCTGTCGCCCTGACCTTCCAGAGCGAGCCGATAGATCAGCCGGATCGTGTCGGCGTGCAGCGGGTCGATCTCCAGCTTCTTCTTGGTCTTGGCTCCGCGCTGCTCGGCGGCGGCGATCCGGTAGCCGATCGGCGGCAACGCGCCATTCCAGAAGCCCTGACGGGCGTTCTCCTTCAGTGCGCGCGTGACGTGCTTGCCGTTCTCCTTCGACTGGTATTCGTCGAACAATGACATGATCCGCCGCATCATGTCGTGGATCGGGTCGTCCCCCAGTTCCTGCGTGATCGAAATGAGGCGCACGTCATTCTTGGCGAGCTTGCGATAGTAATACTCCATATCGAAAGCATCGCGGAAGAAACGCGAGAAGCTATGAACCAGCACCACGTCGAACGGCGCGGGCTTCGACGTGCCCGCCTCGATCATCCGCTGGAACTCCGGGCGGCGGTCGTTGGTGGCCGTGTTGCCCGGCTCCACGAAGATTTCGACAAGCTGGTAGCCGCGCGCGGCGCAATACGCCTCGCCCTGCTTGCGCTGATCGGGGATCGACACGTCATGCTCGGCCTGCCGGGCGGTCGAGACGCGCAGGTAAAGAGCGGCGCGCAATGCAACGGTGGGAGACTGGACGTTCATATGCGTCCTCCTTTCTTGCGGCGTTCGATCAGGGGCAGCACCAGCTCCACACGGTCATGGACCACTTTCGGCACCAGCTTGAGACCCTTGCCCTTCTCCATGCGGACAAGGCCGAAACTCTCCATCTTCTTGAGCGTGCGCGAGACATTCGGTGTCGCGCGGCCCGTAAGCTGCGCCAGTTCCTCCAGCGAGCCGGGTTCCTGCTCATAGATGACGCGGAGCAATTCGCGATTGCCCGCCGACAACAGCCGGGCGAAGGACTCGGTGGAAGCGAACCAAACGGTCGGATCGCCCTGCGCGGGCCTTTCCTCGCCGCGCGCGATCCGCATGGTGCGGGCTTTCATTTCCTCCGGGTCGGCGATCCCGACTTTCAGCGTTGTCATGGCAAGTCCCGATGTTCCAGATCAGGGCTTTTCCTTATCATCACGAGATAACATCTTCAAGCCATCGGGCAGATCGAGCGATCCGAACATCTCGTCGAACACGTCGCCGAACCAGCGCTCGAACACCGCGATCTCGGCTTCGGTGATCGGCACTTCATCGGGCCAGTCGTCGATGACGGGCAGCTTCTCGATGTCAAAGACATGGGGCGGACTGACGCGCGGCGAGCTGATGCGCGGCACGGGGTCGCAGTCATAATCATAAAGGTCGTCGGGGAGCGTTCGGGGAACCGGTTGGCGTGGGCGGCCCCTCTTTGCGCTACGGCGTGCTGCGCACATGAAATCCTCCGTGGTTCGCTGGATTCCGGCCGGCTGGAAGCCCCGGAATAAGACGAAGCATGGAGGGGGATCGGCGGCCCGTAGCGTGCCGTATTCGCGCCTGTGCGCTGACGGCACCCTTCGCAGGGATGCCGGCAGCGGGTCAGCCAGGTGCGCGCCGCGCCTTGGCGAAACCCCGATCCGTGGCGATGAACCGCTCCAGCATCGGCACGATCAGCCGGACGGGATCGGCGGCGGGCTGGCCGCTTTCGCGGGCCAGCACTTGTGCATAGGCGGTCAGGTCGCGGTGAAGCTGCGCCGGCAGATCCACCGTGATCTTGACGGGCTTGTCGTCGGCGACGGGGCCGAGTTTGAGCTTGGTCATGGTCAGCCTCCTGTCGGGGCAAATACAAGGTCGCGGGTGACGATCACGCGGACGGGGAAGCCCGGCCGGATGGTGAGCGTGGGCGCAACCTGCAACTGGCGCTGGACGATCTGCTGGCCCGCCTGATTGACGGTATCCTGCGCCCCGTCGCGGATGGCGCGGATCAGGCGATCGTCGTCGCTGGTCGCCAGTTCGGTGCCGACCGCGAGCAGCGTGGAGAGACCGGCCGCCTTCATCAGATCCCACCAGTGATAATCGACGCCATCCTCCAGCCCGGCATAGCCGCTGGCGTCTGCGCCCGGCAGGCGCTCAAGGACGATGGAGCGACCGCCGGGAAGGATCAGGCGGTTCCACACCAGCAGGACGCGGCGCTGGCCGAAGGTCACGCCATCATCGTATTGGCCGACGATGCGCGTCCCCTGCGGAATCAGGAGCAGGCTTCCGGTCGGGCTGTCATAGACGTTTTCCGTCACCTGCGCGGTGATCTGGCCGGGAAGGTCCGACCGGATGCCGGTGATGAGCGCGGCCGGGATGACGGCCCCAGCCTGAAGGATGTAGGGCGATGCGGGCGGCATGACGCGATCGGGCGAGACGGTCTGCCGGTTGACCGGCCCATTCAGAAACGCCGTGTGGCGGTTCTGCCCTGTCGTGCCGTCCTGCGCGCCGAGACCGGCGAGGCCGGCCACGGTTCCGGTCGGCGCTGCGGTGCGCGGGCCGGACTGGAAGAACACGGTGCTCAGTCGCGCAGCTTCTTCCTCGGCGCGGCGGCGTTCCTCTGCGGGATCGACGGCGGGCGTCGCCATGGCCGGGGTGGCGACGGGCTGGCCCCGGTTCTGCGCGTCGAGGATCGGACGGCCGAGATCGCCCGGCAGGGCCGGTCCCAGCACCGGGCCGGTATAGTCGCGCGGCAGCCCGGCGAGGCCGTCCGCCGTGGGGCGGTTTTCGGTCGAATAAAGTTCGCCGCCGCCCTGTCCCGCGTCGCGGCTCTGGAGCGCATAGATCAGCGCGCCGCCGATGCCGACCAGGGCGACCGCGCCGACGCCGGCCAGCATCTTGCGGGACAGGCGGGTGACGCGCGGCGGCTCGGCGCGCAGCCGCATCGGGGCGGCGGTTTCGGTGACGGTGTTCTCGGTCATGACGGGGAGTCTCCGGTGGTGGCGGGTCGGGTGGCGGCCTGCCGCTGCTCGACGCGGACGATGCGAACCGTCTGCTGACGCTCGCCGCTGCCAAGGCGTAGTTCGGCCGCGCCGAACAGCCGGTCCACGATCAGGATGTTCTGGTGGATGCGGGAGTTGACGATCTGCGGCTCGCCATCCGTGCCGAGCACGAAGATCGGCGGCATCTCGCCCTGCGCGATCCCGCGCGGGAAGATGACATAGACGCGCCGGCCATCGTCGAAGATCGAGATCGGCCGCCATGGCGGGCTGTCGCCGGTCAGGCCATAGCGATAGTTGCGGGCGGCCTCGACGGGAATGACCGGCGCGGTCGGCACCGTCTGGCGCGTGCCGACAGGCGGCGCGGGATAGGCCCAGGCCACGGAGGGCATGTAGAGGGCTTCACGCGCGCGCAGCTCGATCATGTAGGTGCGCCGGTCGGTGGTCACCACCAGATTGGTGGCGATGTCCGGGCGCGTTGGCTTCACGAGGATATGGACGCGGCGGTTCGCGCCCGAACCGGATTCGGTGTCGCCGATGATCCAGCGGGCGGTGTCGCCCGCCGCGATCGGTCCCGCGCCAGTCAGGCTCTCGCCGGGTTCGAGCGCGATATTGGTGATCTGGCCGGGCGAGGCATAGACCTGATAGAGCGCGCCTTCCGACCACGGATAAATCTGGATGGCGTTGTAATAGCCTTCCCGTCGCGGTTCCACGCGGGCGGCGGCATTGGCGTTCTCGACGCGTCCCGCCGGCGTGCCGGCGGCGGTGCCGCCCCGCGCCACGGTCCAGCCCGGCGGGGTGTGCAGCGGCCGGGGCCGATCGTCGGTGATGGTGGCCGGCACGGTCGGCAGCGGCGGCACGTCGGCGTCATAGCTGAACTGCGGCGTGCGGTTGGTGGCGCAGCCCGCCAGCATGGTCGCCGACAAAAGCAAGGCGGCGGCGGTCGATCTGTGGATGGCGCGGGTCATTGGCTCATCTCCCGCGACCATGAGATTGCGTTGACGTAGATGCCAAGCGGATTGGCGCGCAGCCGTCCGGCGTCGCGCGGCGGCTGGAGTACGACGGTCAGGATCGCGGTCCATCGCTCGGTGCTGCCGAGCTGGCCATTCTCGTAATGGCGCTCCGTCCAGGCCACGCGGAAACTGTCCGGCGAGGCGCGGATGACGCTCGACACCTCGACGGCGATCTGCTGCCGGCCGACACGGGTGAACGGATCGTTGGCGCGGGCATAGTCGTTGAGCGCCGCCGCGCCACGATCGGTGGTGAACTCATAGGCGCGAAGCCAGTTCTGCCGGACGATGATCGGATCGGCCGGGATCGCGCGGACCTGCTCGATGAAGCGGCCGAGATGGAAGGCGATCTGCGGATCGGTCGGGCGATAATCGGCGGTCGCGGGCGCGACGGTCTGCGCCTGCCCGAGATTATCCACCTGCACGACCCACGGCACGACAGTCCCGCGCGCCGATTGCCAGACAAGGGCGGACGCGAAGCCGGCCGACAGGATCAGCGATCCGAAGGCCATGAGCCGCCAGTTCTTCGCCTGCACGCGGGCCGAGCCGATGCGCTCGTCCCAGACCTGCGCGGCCTTCTGATAGGGTGTCTCGGGTTCCGGCGTCTTGCCGTAATGGGTCGATGGTCGTTTGAAGATGCTCATGAGCGGTCACTTTCGGAGAGGTTGACGGAAGAGCCGCCGCCATGGCTATCGCCGGAGCGGACGGCGTGCGCGGCCATGGTGGTGCCGTGGTTTATCGACTGGCGGCGCTGCATCCGCTGCGCCCAGGCGGGCGGCGAGCCAGCGGCGGGGGCGGACGCGGATGCGGCGGATGCCGCCCCGCCGCCGACCGTTCCCATGCTCGACGTGCCCCCGCTCGCGCCGAAGCCGGCCTTCGCGCCTTCGGAGAAGCTGGATTTGACGGATCGAGAGGCGCGGGACGCGGCGCGCTTGAGCGGCGAGACGGCGGCGGAACCTGCGGCACGCGCCACACCGCCGACGCCCGATGCGACACCGGCCGCGCCGGACTGGCCGAGCGAGCCGAGGCTATAGGCGGCGGATGCCGCGCCTGCGGTGGCCGCTCCGCCACGAACCGCGGCGGCTCCGCCGGAAAGGGCTGCGGCCCCGCCCTTTGCGGCGAGCATCGCGCCGCCGGTCGCGGCCGCCCCGCCCGCCAGCACCATGCCGCCTGCGGCAAGGCCCGTGCCGACCGCAGCGCCCGCGCCAAGCTGGGGACCGCCGGAGACGAGGCCAGTGGCGATGCCGGGACCGAAGATGCCGAGGCCGAGCAGCGACAGCGCGGCGAGCACGATCGCCATGGCTTCGTCGATGGAGGGCGTCGCCCCGCCGAAGCCGGCGGTGAACTGCGAAAACAGCGTCGAGCCGATGCCGATGATGACGGCGAGCACCAGAACCTTGATGCCGCTGGAGATCACATTGCCCAGCACGCGCTCCGCCATGAAGGCGGTCTTGCCGAACAGGCCGAAGGGGATCAGCACGAAGCCGGCGAGCGTCGTCAGCTTGAACTCGATCAGCGTAACGAAGAGCTGGATGGCGAGGATGAAGAAGGCGAGGATCACCAGCGCCCAGGCGAACAGCAGGCAGGCGATCTGGATGAAGTTCTCGAAGAAGGACCAATAGCCCATCAGGTCGGAGATGGAATCGAGCAGCGGCCGCCCGGCATCAAGGCCGGTCTGCGCAACGCGGCCGGGCCGCATCAGGTCGGCGGTGCTGAACCCGGTGCCGGACGCCATGAGGCCGAGACCGGCGAAGCTCTCGAAGACGATCCGGGCGAGGTTGTTCCAGTTGCCGATGATGTAGGCGAAGACGCCGACGAACAGGGTCTTCCTGACCAGACGCGCGATGATGTCGTCATCCGCCCCCCAGGCCCAGAAGAGCGCGGCAAGCGTCACGTCGATGACGATCAGCGTCGTGGCGATGAAGGCGACCTCGCCGCCGAGCAGGCCGAAGCCTGAGTCGATATAGCTGGTGAAGACCCCAAGGAAATTGTCGATGACGCCGGTGCCGCCCATGGATCACTGCCCCTCGGTCTGAGGTGGGGCGGCCGGCGCGGGCGTGCGGCCAAGGAAGCGGTCGCGCGACTCCGCCCATGCGGCGAGGCAGGACGGATCACCCGTCGCCGCCTCGCCGAGCCGCTGGCAACGGCGAAGCGTCGCGCGCAGCGGATCGGCGGGCGATTGCAACGCCGGCGCGGTGCTGGCGGGCGCGGGATCGTCCTTGCGGGTCATCTCGATCACCGTGGCGGTGATGGCGATGGCGACGAATACAACGGCCGCAATCCGGGCCAGCATCTTGCCGTCCATGGGCGGCCCCTCCCTTGGGTCAGTTGTTGCCGTTGCCAAACATGCGGGCATTGCCCGGCTGGTAGCCGGCGCCCGGCGTGAGGAAGCGGCGGCGCTGTTCGCGGCCCTGCTCGGCGGCGGTCGCGCGTTCGGCCCCGGTCAAGGCGTCGGAGCGGCCATTGGCGGCGAGCATGGCGATCAGGTCGGAAAGCTGCTGCGACTGGAGCGCAAGGATCTGATTGCCGGCCTGCGTTGCCTGCAAGGCGCCGGTCGCGCCCTGGCTCCGGCCGATCAGCGCGGCCATTTCGGTGCGGTTGGTGTCGATATTGCCGACGACGCCGGCCTGCACCTTCATCGCGTCCTGCAAGCCGCCCACGGTATTTTGCCAGCGCGTGCGCGCGTCGCTGACGAGCTGCTGGTCGGTCGCGGACAGCGAGACGTTGCCATATTGGCGCTGAAACGCCTGGTCGATCTGCCCGACATCGAAGGCGATGTTCTGTGCCTGTTGAAGCAGGCTCTGCGTGCGCTGGACGGACTGCTGAAGCTGCTGGAGCGAGGAATATGGCAGGCTCGCGAGATTGCGGGCCTGATTGATGAGCATCGTCGCCTCGTTCTGAAGGCTCTGAATCTGGTTGTTGATCTGCTCCAGCGTGCGCGCGGCGGTGAGCACGTTCTGCACATAGTTGGAGGGGTCATAGACGACCCATTGCGCATGGGCCGGGCTGGTCAGCATCGGCGACAGCGAGACCGGCGCGGCCAGCGCGAGGGCGAGCAGCGACGCGCCCGCGATACGGGGAAGACGAATATGGATCATGGAAGGGATTCCTCTGCTGTGGGTGTGTCGAGCCGGGCCGGCGCGGCGGACTCCGCCCGGTCGGCAAGGTTGATGAGATCGGGGATCAGGTCGGCCGCCCAATCGACGCCGCGCAGGCGCAGCCATGCGGCGAGGAAGCCGTCGCGGCCGTGCTCGGCGAGAAGATCGGCGATCAGGGTCTGGTCGGATTTGGCGGATGCGGCGCAGAGCGCGAGGCCGACTTCGGACAGGCCCAGCTCGAACAGACGATTGCCGCGCCGCGACTGGCAGTAATAGTCCCGCTTGGGCGTCGCCCGCGCGAGGATTTCAATCTGGCGGTCATTGAGGCCGAAGCGGCGATAGATCGCCGTGATCTGTGGCTCGATCGCCCGCTCGTTCGGCAGCAGGAGCCGCGTCGGACAGCTCTCGATAATCGCGGGCGCGATGTTGCTGCCGTCGATGTCGGAAAGCGACTGCGTGGCGAAGATGACGGATGCGTTCTTCTTGCGCAGCGTCTTCAGCCATTCGCGGAGCTGGTTCGCGAACCCCTCGTCGTCCAGCGCCAGCCAGCCCTCGTCGATGATGAGCAGCGTGGGCCGCCCGTCGAGCCGATCACCGATCCGATGGAACAGATAGGCCAGCACGGCCGGAGCCGCGCCGGTCCCGACCAGCCCCTCGATCTCGAACGCCTGCACGTCCGCCGATCCGAGATATTCGGTCTCTGCGTCGAGCAGCCGGCCATAGGCACCGCCGACGCAGAACGGTCGGAGCGCCTGCTTCAGATCGTTGGATTGCAGCAGCACCGCGAGGCCGGTGATGGTGCGCTCGCCGACAGGCGCGGAGGCGAGAGAGGTCAACGCGGTCCAGAGATGTTCCTTCACCTCCGGCGTGATGGTGATGCCCTCACGCATGAGGATGGAGGCGATCCAGTCCGCCGCCCAGGCACGTTCATAGGTGTCGTGGATGCGGGCGAGCGGCTGGAGGGAGACGGACGCCTCGTCGCCTTCGGTCAGCCCGCCGCCCAGATCATGCCAGTCGCCGCCCATGGCGAGCGCGGCGGCACGGATCGAGCCGCCGAAGTCGAAGGCGAACACTTGGCTGGCCGCATAGCGGCGGAACTGCAAGGCCATCAGGGCCAGCAGCACGGATTTGCCCGCGCCGGTCGGGCCGACGACAAGGGTGTGGCCCACGTCGCCGACATGAAGGGATAACCGGAACGGGGTGCTTCCCTCGGTCTTGCCATAGAGCAAGGGGGGCGACCCGAAGTGCTCATCCCGTTCCGGCCCCGCCCACACCGCCGAAAGCGGGATCATGTGGGCGAGATTCAAGGTGCTGATCGGCGGCTGGCGGACATTGGCGTAGGCGTGGCCCGGAACGCTGCCGAGCCAGGCATCGACCGCGTTGACGGTTTCCGGCATGGCGGTGAAGTCGCGACCCTGAATGATCTTCTCGACCAGGCGCAACTTCTCGTCAGCCATGCGGGGATCGGCGTCCCACACCGTCACGGTCGCGGTGACATAGGCCATGCCCGCCACGTCCGCGCCGAGTTCCTGCAACGCCATGTCGGCGTCGAGCGCCTTGTTGGACGCGTCGGTATCGACGAGCGCCGACGCCTCGTTGGTCATCACCTCCTTGACGATGGCCGCGATCGACTTGCGCTTGGCGAACCATTGCCGCCTGATTTTGGTCAGCAGCTTCGTGGCGTCGGTCTTGTCGAGCAGGATCGCGCGGGTGCTCCACCGATAGGGGAACGGGAGCCGGTTCATCTCGTCGAGCAGGCCGGGCGTCGTCGCGGTCGGGAAGCCGATAATGGTGAGGACGCGCAGATGCGCGTCGCCAAGACGCGGCTCCAGCCCGCCGGTCAGCGGCTGGTCGGCCAGTAGCGCGTCCAGATACATCGGCACTTCCGGCACGCGGACGCGATGCCGGTTCGTGGATACCGTCGAATGGAGATAGGTCAGCGTGCCGGCGTCATCGAGCCAGCGGCATTCCGGCATGAAGCCGTCGAGCAGCGCCAGCACGCGGTGGGTGCGGTCGATGAAGCTGCGCAGTAATTCGTGGGGGTTCACGCCCGATTGCTCGCGGCCCTCATAGAGCCAGCTTTCCGCGCGGGCGGCTTCCTCGGCGGGCGGCAACCAGAGGAAGGTCAGGAAATAGCCCGACACGAAATGCGTCCCGGCTTCCTCGAAATCGGCCTTGCGCTCGGCGTCGAGCAAGGCCGATGCGGGATCGGGGAACAGGCTG
Source organism: Roseomonas gilardii subsp. gilardii (assembly GCF_023078375.1). NCBI lineage: Bacteria > Pseudomonadati > Pseudomonadota > Alphaproteobacteria > Acetobacterales > Roseomonadaceae > Roseomonas > Roseomonas gilardii. Next base: position 3,129,617 of record NZ_CP095554.1, read on the forward strand.
TCGGGATAGGTCGCGGCTTCGCTGCGCTGCGCCTCGACGAAGATGCTCCAGCCGGAGCCGAGACGGCGCACGGCGTTGTTGATACGTCCGGCGACGGCGACCAGCTCGGCCGCGACGGCGGAATCCAGATCAGGGCCGCGAAACTTCGCGGTGCGTTGGAACGAGCCGTCCTTGTTCAAGACGACGCCGGAGCCGGCCAGCGCGACCCAGGGCAGATAGTCGGCCAGCCGCGTGGCGGTGCGGCGATATTCGGCGAGATTCATCATGGTGGCGCTCCCCGTCAGACCGCCAGATGACCGGGGATGCGGAGATGCCGCCGCCCGACCTCGACGAATTGGGGATCGCGCTTGGCCGCCCAGACCGCCGCGACATGGCCGATGGCCCAGATGGCGATGCCGACCAGCCAGAGGCGCAGGCCGAGGCCGACAGCCCCGGCCAGCGTTCCGTTGAGGATCGCGAGCGAGCGCGGCGCGCCGCCGAGCAGGATATGCTCGGTCAGCGCCCGGTGGACCGGGACGGTGAAGCCCGGCACCGCGTCCAGTTGTTCGAGGCCGCCCGCCATCAGATGAGCGCCCCGCCGCCGAACGAGAAGAACGACAGGAAGAAGCTCGACGCTGCGAAGGCGATGCTGAGGCCGAACACGATCTGGATCAGGCGACGAAAGCCGCCCGACGTGTCGCCGAAGGCCAGCGTCAGGCCGGTGGCGATGATGATGATGACGGCGACGATCTTGGCGACCGGCCCCTCGATCGACTGGAGGATGGATTGCAGCGGCGCTTCCCACGGCATCGACGATCCCGACGCATGGGCGGCCGGAGCGATCATGAAGCTGATGACGAGGGTGGAAGCGGCGGTCGCGGCGACGCGATAGCCGCGCGAGAGGGTGCGGATCATGAAAGTTCTCCTGTGCTGGTGAGGGTTGCGGGGGTGGTTCGGTAGTCGCCGTCGGGTCCCAGCCCTTCGACGCGGGCGAGTTCGGCCAGCCGGCGGGCGGAACCGCGACCGGCGAGGACGGCAACAAGGTCGATCGTCTCGGCGATCAGCGCGCGCGGGACGGTGACGACGGCTTCCTGAATGAGCTGTTCGAGACGGCGCAGCGCGCCGATGCCGGTTCCGGCGTGGATGGTGCCGATCCCGCCGGGATGGCCGGTGCCCCAGGCTTTGAGCAGGTCGAGGGCTTCCGCGCCGCGCACCTCGCCGATGGGGATGCGATCGGGACGCAGGCGCAGCGAGGAACGGACCAGATCGGAAAGCGTCGCCACACCGTCCTTGGTTCGCATGGCGACGAGGTTGGGCGCGGCGCATTGCAGCTCGCGCGTGTCCTCGATGATGACGACGCGTTCCTGCGTCTTCGCCACCTCGGCCAGCAGCGCATTGGTGAGCGTCGTCTTGCCGGTGCTGGTGCCGCCCGCGACAAGGATGTTGGCGCGGGACGCGACGGCTTCGCGGAGTGTCGCGGCCTGATCGGCGGACATGATGCCGGCGGCCACATAGTCATCGAGCGTGAACACTGCGACGGCGGGCTTGCGGATGGCGAAGGCTGGCGCGGCAACCACGGGAGGCAGCAGCCCCTCGAACCGCTCGCCGGATTCAGGCAGTTCAGCCGAGACGCGCGGGCTGCGGGCGTGAACCTCCGCGCCGACATGATGGGCGACCAGACGCACGATGCGCTCGCCATCGGCGGGTGACAGGGTTTCGCCGGTGTCGGACAGCCCTTCTGACAGGCGGTCGATCCACAACCGCCCGTCCGGGTTCAGCATCACCTCGACCACGGCCGGGTCTTCCAGAAAGCGGGAGATCGCCGGCCCCAATGCTGTGCGCAGCATCCGCGCGCCGCGTGCGATGGCTTCGGGTCTATGGTGGCTGGCAGTCATATCGGCCCCGTTTCCTGACGGGGCGTGACAGATGGTCCCCGGATCGGGGTCGATTAAAAGAGCCTGAAATCAGGCCGGTTCAACACCTATCGAAGTGCGTGCGGGGAACGGCGGCCATCGGCGGTGAATAGGACGGGTCGGATATTCAGCCGGGATCGCCATTCGTCTCGGACCCGTCTGGAGCAAGACCATCGGGTGCCGACTCCACGTCGCGCGAAAGCTCTTTCAGGAACCTGTCTCCACTCGCGAGCCGTTTGCCGAGCGTCTGCATGAAACGCTCGAACCGTTCGGCTCCCTTGGCGCGGGCGCTGGCCTGCGCGCTTTCCGGCAGCGGCGGCGTGGAAGCCAGCCAGATGTTGACGAACAGCGAGACGGTCTCGCCGAGCACGGCGAGATCTTCGTCGAGCGTCCCGATCTGGCGGCCGAGCCGGTCGAGCCGACGCGACATGGCCGCTTCCAGCTTCTCGCTGGTGTCGCCGGACAGGAAGGACGCGACGGCCGCTTCGACGATGGCGGATTTCGAGATGTTCCGACGCAGCGCCAGCGCCTCCACCTGTTTGAGCAAGGCCGGGTCGAAATAGACGTTCATGCGGGTGCGGGTCGTCATGGCGCGGTCCTCAAAGCTCGATGCCGTCGCCGGGATCGAGGGACGCCTGCCGGGCGACCATCCGCATCCGGGCGCGCATCGCATTGGCCTTGGCGGCGTCCACATCGGGTTCCTCGTCCAGCGGCTCGAACTCCTGAGTGGGCGATGGTGGAGGCGGGATGATTTCTTCATGTTCGGGCAATTCCGGCTCGCGGCGGATACCGGCATTGGCGGGATCGCCATCGCCGTCGCTTGCGGTGCCGCCGATGGACGGTTCCGCCGCCGCGACGATGCGTGCGGACCAGTCGTCCGACGATGCGGCCACCGCGACCGTCGCGAGTGTCGGCGGGGTCAGGATGCGCTCCTGCAATCGCCTGTCCTCGAAATAGCGGGCCTTGGTCGCGCGGATCGGCGGCGTTCCCGCTACCATGACGATTTCCTCTGAGGGCGGGAGCTGCATGATCTCGCCGGGGGTGAGCAGCGGCCGCGCCGTCTCCTGGCGCGACACCATCAGGTGCCCCAGCCAGGGCGCGAGCCGGTGGCCGGCATAGTTGGTGGAATCGCGCATCTCGGTCGCGGTGCCGAGCGAGTCCGACACGCGCTTGGCGGTGCGCTCATCATTGGTGGCGAAGGCGACGCGCACATGGCAGTTGTCGAGAATGCTGTTGTTCGGCCCATAGGCGCGCTCGATCTGGTTGAGCGATTGGGCGATCAGGAAGCTCTTGAGGCCGTAGCCTGCCATGAAGGCGAGCGCGGACTCGAAGAAGTCGAGCCGGCCGAGCGCCGGAAATTCGTCCAGCATCAACAGCAGCCGATGGCGCTTGCCGGAGGTGGTCAGTTCCTCGGTCAGCCGCCGGCCGATCTGGTTGAGGATCAGGCGGATCAGCGGCTTGGTGCGGTTGATGTCGGATGGCGGCACGACAAGGTAGAGGCTGACCGCGCGTTTGCTCCCGACCAGATCGGCAATGCGCCAGTCGCAGCGCGCGGTGACGCGCGCCACGACGGGATCGCGATAGAGGCCGAGAAACGACATGGCGGTGGACAGCACACCCGACCGTTCGTTCTCGCTCTTGTTCAGCAGCTCACGCGCCGATGATGCGATGACCGGATGAACGCCAGCTTCGCCGAGATGCGGCGTGTCCATCATCGCGCGCAAGGTCGCCTCGACCGGGCGGCGCGGATCGGACAGGAAGTTGGCGACGCCCGCCAGCGTCTTGTCCTTCTCGGCATAGAGAACATGCAGGATCGCGCCGACCAGCAGCGAATGCGAAGTCTTTTCCCAATGGTTGCGCTTGTCGAGACTGCCTTCGGGATCGACCAAAATATCCGCGATGTTCTGCACGTCGCGGACCTCCCATTCGCCCTGCCGCACCTCCAGCAGCGGATTGTAGGCTGACGATTTCACATTGGTCGGATCGAACAGCAGGACGCGGCCATGCTGCGCGCGGAAGCCCGCCGTCAGCGTCCAGTTCTCGCCCTTGATGTCGTGGATGATGCAGCTTCCCGGCCAGGTGAGCAGCGTCGGGACGACGAGGCCGACGCCCTTGCCGCTGCGGGTGGGTGCGAAGCACAACACATGCTCCGGCCCGTCATGGCGCAGATAGTCCCGGTCGAATTTGCCGAGCACCACGCCATCGGGACCGAGTAGGCCGGCGGCGCGGATTTCCCTGTCCTCTGCCCATCGCGCAGAACCGTAGGTCGCGACATTGCGCGCCTCCCGCGCGCGGATGATCGACATGAGGATGGCGGCGGCGATGGCGACAAGCCCTCCGGACGCGGCGATGATCGCGCCTTCGGTGAAGATCGCGGGCGCATAGGCGTCGAAGGAAAACCACCACCAGAAGAAGGCCGGCGGATAATACAACGGCAGGCCGGCCGCCTCGAACCATGGTGCGCCAAGCTGGGGCTGGAAGCCGAGCCGCCAGGCCGTCCATTGCGTCGCCGCCCATGTCATCACCACAACGATGGTCAGGACGACGGTGATCTGACCCCAGAGGATTCGGCCTCCACGCATACAGGCTCCAATCGGCAAAAATGTCGGAGCCGATCAGAGAATGGCGGTTTTCGGAAGGTGCAACAGGCGAAACGTGGACGGAGGGGTGCCGGATAGTATCGGCGGCGAATAGGACGGGTTCACACGCGCCTATCGGGCGCGGACCAGGCCGTTCATGTCTTTGGCGAGGTCGAGGAGATTGTGAAGGGCCGCATCCCGATTGGATGGCAGCCAGATCGCGGAGAAGGCGATCGGCTCCAGCTCGTCGGCGATGGGCAGGAACACGACGCCGTTGGACGGCAAGAGGGATGTGGCTGCCCCAGCTATGGTGACGCCGAAGCCCTGTCCGACCATGGACAAGAGCGTGCTTCGGCCCACATCGAAGCGCAGGATCGATGGCGCGGACCAGCGCCCGGCAAGGCGCAGCAGGATATGGTCATGGACCTGTGGGCCGGTGCCGCCATGGCGGACAAGGAAAGCTTCGCTCGCCAAATCGTCCCAGGTGACGGCCGGTTGCGCAGCGAGTGGGTGCTGTTCCGGCAGCAATGCTAACAGCGGTTCGGTCCAGATCGGACGGCTATGGCAATCGGGAAGATCGGGGGTGCCCGCTACGAACACCACGTCCAGCCGGTCGGCGCGAAGCTGCATAACCGTATCGCGGGCTGTGCCTTCGGCGATCTCGACTTCGATGCCGGGATGATCGGCCCGATACTGGCAGATCAGTTTGGCGAGGAAGCTGTGTGGGATCAGAGCGTGGATACCGATCCGCAGACGGCCGCGTTCGCCCGAGGCGGCCAGTCCAGCGCTCTTCACCGCGTGGTCAAGCTGATCGACGCCGGCCGACACCCGTTCGACGAAAAGGCGTCCGGCTTCGGTGAGCCGGACGCCGCGTGTGTTCCGTTCGAACAGGAGGATGCCGAGTTCTTCCTCCAGCGCCTTGATCCGCGCGCTCACGCTGGATTGTGTCGTGCCGAGCGCCACCGCTGCACGACAGAAGCTGAGATGTTCCGCGACGGCGAGTGTCTGGACTAGGGAGGCGAGTGGGATGCGGGAGCCGAGAGCGGTAGGCAACCCACTTTGCCGATCCGTCATTGATGTCGAACGCCGCCGCATCGCTATGTGCCTCCTTGAAATGGAGACGGCTGCTGTCGCGCTGGTCCCTGTTTATGGACTGGCTGATGCGAATTGCATCGCGAGGAGTCGACGAAATCGCCAAGGACACGCTCGGTCAGGGCGATGAAATCCGCACTATCAGCACTATGAACAACGATGCGAAGCATCGAACACGTCAGCCTCGCCCTATCCATCGGGCTGCACCAATGGCAGTTTGCGAAGCCGCCTGCCGATTAGGTTGGCGACAGCATTTGCAACCGCAGCTCCAGCAGGCCCTGAGCCGCTTCACCGACGCCAAGATAGTTATCGCCGTTGCGGTTGATTAGATGAACGTCGATTTCCGGCGCTTCGGTGATGCGCAGGATCGGGTAGTTGTCCCAATCGGCGCTCCTAACCCTCATGCGGTCGAAGGCGACGGCTTCCATCAATGTCCAGCTTGCTGCCTGCACGATGCCGCCCTCGATCTGATTGCGCACGCCATCGGGATTGATGAGTTCTCCGCAATCGACCGTGGCGACGATGCGCGTGATGTGGATCGCACCACTTTCGCCCGCCAGAGCCTCGGCCGCGAGGGCGACATAGGCTCCGTAATTGTTGAGTCGGGCAAAGCCGAAGCCCTTTCCGCGACCCGGCGAGACGAAGCCGGCCCAGCCGAAACGCTCCGCCGTGGTCTCAATGACGGCGCGGGCGCGGGCGTCCGTCAGGTGGTCGAGACGGAAGGCGACGGGATCTTTGCCCGTCATCTCCGCCAACTCGTCCATGAAGCCTTCTATGGCGACGACATTGGCGAAGGCTCCGAGGCTGCGCAGCGCCGACGACCGTAGCGGGCCGCGCCGGACGAAGCGCGCGTCCACCCGAGCCGGGATGTCGTAATAGGGATCGGCATTGTAGCTGCCGCCGCCCGCCCATTGCGTGAAGCCGTCGAGGAAGGACGGCGCGATGGGCGGATCGATATGACGTGCCGCCAGAAGGCGGGCCGCGCCGCCGGGGCGCGAGGAATGCGGCGGGCTGGCGATGCGGCTCGACCATTCGGCAATGCGCCCGTTGGCGTCGAGCGCACCGGACATCTGCACCACCATCGCCGGGCCGTAAGGCGACCAGAGATGTTCGTCCTCGCGCATCCATTGCAGCCGGATCGGGCGGCCGGGGACGGCCATCGCGATCAGCGCCGCATCAGCTGCCGCGTCATCGGCGCCGTTGTGGCCGTAGCACCCCGCACCTTCCATATGGATGCAGCGGATGCGGTTTTGTGGCAGACCGACCAGACCGGAAAGCGAGGAGCGCAGCGGATACATGCCCTGCGCATGGCTCCAGACCGTCAGGCGCTCGTCCGCGAACTGCGCCACCGCACAGCTCGGGCCGATTGACCCGTGCATGCGGTAGGGAACCTCATAGGTCGATGCGAGGCGTCGGCCGGAACGACTATCAGGCTGTTCTCTCAGTCCGGCTTCCCGGCGGAGATAGGAAAACAGCGTGTCGTCGCCCGGCAAGGTTTCGCTTTCGCGCCATTCGGCGGCGGCTCGCAGATGCTCGGCCGCGCGGATCGCCTGTTCCTCGCGTTCGGCCATCACGGCAAGGAAACTTCCATTGCGCACGACCTGAACAACGCCGGGCAAAGAGGACACGCCCTCTGCACCCAACGCGGTGAGTGACGCGCTGTAGCTCGGTGGCCGCACGACACGGGCATGGAGCATGTCCGGCAGCCGAAGATCCTGCACGAAGGCCGCGCCACCGGTGACTTTGGCCGGAAGGTCGGTGCGAGGCGTGGCCGTGCCCAGCAGCCGATAACCGGTCGGCTGTTTCAGCGTAACCGATCCAATCGCAGGAATGGACATCTCGCCGGAGGCGATGATTTGCCAATAGGTGAGGTTTTCGGTGCCGCCATGGATGTTGCCATCCTGAACCGACAGGACCGATGCGCTGGTGCCCATGCGGCGGGCGGCCATAGCCAGCAGCATGGTGCGGGCTTCCGCCGCAGCCTGACGAACCGACATGCCGGTTCCGCGCATCGATGCGCTGGAATCGGTGAAGCCCTCGTTCGGGGCAAAGGCGGTATCGACCGGCGGGATGACGATGCGGGACATTTCCACGTCCAGCTCTTCCGCCGCGAGTTGGGCGATAGCCGAGTTGAGACCCTGGCCCATCTCGATCCGGCCGATCAGGACATGCACCGTGCCATCGGCGTGGATTTCGATGCGGTCGTTGAAGCGGTTCGCGGTCGAGGTCGCTTGCGTCTGCGCCCTACCGCAGCCCGGCAAAGCGATCGACACTGCGAGCGCGCCACCGGCGGTCAGGAAAGCACGGCGGGATAGGCTATTCTCGCTCATCGCGCCATCTCCCGCGCCGCCCGGCGGACAGCCTTCATGATGCGCGGGTAGGTGCCGCAGCGGCAGAGATTGCGCTCGAGCGCTTGCCGGATGTCGTCATCGGTCGGGTCGGGATTGGCGTCCAGCAAAGCCTTGGCGGCCATGATGATCCCGGCCGTGCAAAAGCCGCATTGCGCGGCCTGTTGAGTGAGGAAGGCTTGCTGGAGCGGATGGAGTTTTTCGGCCGATCCGATGCCTTCAAGCGTTTCGACATCGGCCCCCGCCACATCGGCAAGCGGCACGACACAGGACGGCACGGCTTTGCCGCCGACGATGACCCGGCAGGAGCCGCATTGCGCCTTGCCGCAGCCGAATTTCGGGCTGTTCAGCCCGAAATCGTTGCGCAGCACATAGAGAAGCGGCGTGTCGCCATCCGCAGCAGCGGTCACCATTTCCCCGTTGAGGCGGAAGCGGGTCGCCATCGCGCCTATCCGAACTGCGGAATCCAGGGCGCGGGAACGAAGGCGAAGCCGTCGCCCTCGCGGCGGATGTAACCATGGGCCGGGAATGGGAAGTGATAGCCGGCGATATGCAGCCGATCGGCGGCAGCACGGTCGAGCAGTCGTCGGCGCGTCTCGGCCGCCATGGCACGATCCATATCGAAGACGGGTTGCCAATCGGGGTGGCGCACGAAGAGCGCCGGGTTGTTAGCCACGTCGCCGATCACCAGCAGACCGTCATTGCCCGAGGCGATCTGATAGACGGTATGGCCCGGCGCGTGGCCATGGGCCGGAATCGCGGTGATGCCAGGAATGATCTCCTGTTCGCCGGCGATGCGCACGATGTCATTGGAGACGGGACCAAGCACACGAACGGCATTGGAGAAGAAGGGTTTTGCTCCGTCCGGCGCACGGCCAGCCGTCGCCTCGTCGAGCCAATAGTTCAGCTCGCCCGCCGGCGCGTGGATGGTCGCGTTCGGGAACAGCAGATCGCCGGAGGCGGTGCGCAGCCCGGTGATGTGATCGGGATGCAGATGGGTCAGCAGCACGACATCGACGGATGCCGGGTCGATGCCGGCGGCGGCCAGGCCCGCAGGCAGGCGTCCGGCGGTCGGGCCGAAGAAACCGGCTGCGCCTGCGTCGATGGAGACCGTATGCCGCCCGGTCTCGACGATCAGCGTTGTGAAGGTGATCGGGAAGCGGTCGGTTGGCTGGAAGGTGTGGGACAGTGCCGCCTGCACATCGGACAATTCGGCATTGGTGACGACACGCTCCAGCGGCGGCCCGGCGAAGCCGCCATCCTGAATGGCCGTGAGGGTGAAATCGCCAACCCGGTAGCGATAGACACCAAGATTGACGAGGCGGTCTGCTGGCGAGGTTGCTTCCTGCGCCACGGCAACCCCACCTGACAGGAGGTCGCCGGTTATGGTGGCGGCAGCCATCAAGCCTGCCAGCTTGAGATGTTTGCGTTTCAACAGATCGGTCATGCGCTACTCCAATCTCTGAGGAATTGTTCAGTGGTGATGTGATGTCCGAAGTGATGGACAACGTCGGTGAGGACGTGATCGCGCTGCGCGGCCGTAAAGGCGGGAGCGGCGTCGCTTATGACTGTCGCTTCGTATCCAAGGTCATGTGCATGGCGAAGCGTGGACTCCACGCAGACATGTAACGCGAAGCCCAGAAGGTAGATTTGATCTATCCGGTTGTTGCGAAGATAGGCGTCCAAGTTTGAATTGGTGAGAACGCTCGCCCCCGAACGTCCCGCGACAACGAACTCGCCTTTTGCGGGGGTGAAGGGTTCGGGAAACGCGACCCGCTGGGGGTCACGCCACGTCCCGGCTCGTGGGATCGCTCCCCGAAGCCCGGCCTTGTTCTTACCGCCTCCGAAAATTTCATAGGTGGGGTCATCAACAAGTGAGAGACCGGCATGAACGACAGGAAATCCGCCATGTCTTGCCCTCTCGATGAGCCGCGCTGCATTGCGAACCGCTTCGTCGAGTTGGGGCCGATCCTCCATTAGTCGATTGAGGGGGGCCGTTGGCTCCAACCATTCATTCTGAAACTCGATGAAAATTAGCGCGCTTCGGGAGCGGTCAATGGCAGAACCAGTCGGTTCGGCGCGCGCCAAGGTGGACGGTAAAGCTGTCGCGGCCAGTGCCGCGCCAGCAAGTTTGAGGTGTTCTCTTCGGTTCACGCCGGTTCCTTGAAATCAACGGTATGGGGAAATCGGTTGTCGGCTGATCGTTACGAAGCGCGCAGCGAGTGACCGCTTTCGACGAGCCAGGAATCGTGCAGCCATTTCTCCGTGCCGCGACGGCCTGGGAAGGTGATCCAGTTGATGTCGCGCTCGAACACCATGACCTTACGGTCGGCTCCGACGATGACCCACATCCAGAGGCCATCGGCGCTGTTGCGCATCTTCACCTTCATACCGGTCAGCGTCAGATCTTCCGTGCGGCCATCGCGGGTGACGCTCAGCGGCTCGTCATGCGGCTCGATCCAACTAATCTTCATTCCCGGCAGCAGGTCCGGCGCGGCGTTGCGCAGGAAATCCATGGCAATGGCCTGGGTTTCCTCGCGTGACGGCAGTTGACCGCCGACCAGATCGAGGTCGATCCGCGCGAAGCCTTTGAGGCGGCCGCCATTGCCGATCACCGTGCTGAAATGCTCGCCGCCGAGCGCGGCGTTGCGCCCGTCGACCCGCTCATAGCGGACAAGTTCCGCCCCTTGCCGGTCGACGGTGACGGCGCGGCGGGCGACCTCGTGATAGCCGTCCGGCATGAACGTGTTGGCGATCGTAGCGGCAGGCTGCGTTGCGGTGACGGATGCGGTCATGGCTCTTCCTTTCGTTGTGTCTGCGAGCGCGATGGTGGCGGCGCTGCCCGCGACAAGGGCGAATGCAGCAAGCAAGGTGGCAGGACGGATGCGGGGCATGGCGAGGTCTCCTTCAGCTAGGGCGAGAGGGGTGAGGCGGGCGGATGCCAATGGTGAGAATGATGATGGCCGTGAGCAGCAGCACGGCAGGCAACAGCAGGAGCGGGACGATGCCGATCCCGGCGAGGGCCTGGGCGATGGGTGGTGCGAAGCTAGCCCCGAGGAACAGCGCGAAACTGTAGATGGCAAGCGCAAGGCCGCGATTGGCGTTGGTTGCGCGTCCGGCGACGGTCGCGATCAAGCCGGGCACGGCGAAGGCGACGCCTGCCGAGAGGATGGCGCTGGCCACCATGATCGCGGCGGGTGAAGCAAAGGCCCCGATGCCGATCGCCAACGCCGCGAGCGCAAGGCCGAGACGGGCCGTGACCGGAGCGCCGAAGCGTCGCGTCACCGGCGCCGCCGCGAAGGTGAGCAGCAGCGGCGGCAGGCCGATCAGCCGCACAGTCTGAAGATCGACCCCGATGCCCGGCCCGAACGCCTGCATCCCGCTGTAGAAGGAGACGAAGCCGAACAGCACGGTGACGGCCGCCGCCCATGCCGCGACGATGCATCGATCGCCCAAGAGCGATGTAAGACGATTGCCGTCTGCGGTATTTCCGGCGGAGGTCGCGGCGTTCTTCGACGCGACGACGAGATAGAGACCCGCCGCGCCGAGCAGATAAAGCGGCGCAAGCTCGAACATGATGACGGACAGGCTGCTGCCAGTCTGGACCGCGAAGAGTTGGGACAACGGGGCGGCCCCGAGGAAGGCGAAGCTCATCAGCGACACGCCGATGGGGCGTTGGGCTGGCGGTAATTCTTCCGTGACGAGCGAAAGGGCGACGGGCGGGAAAATCGAGGCCGCAAGCCCTTGAGCCGCCCGACCAGCCAGAAGAAGCCCGAAGCTGCTGGCGATGCCAACCAGCGCCGTTGCAACCGCCGTTACCACGAGACCGATCAGCACCATGCGCTTCCGGCCATAGCGATCAGAGAGAGGGCCGAGAGCCAGAAAGCCGACGGCATAGGCTACGCCGAAGGCCGTGCCGATCAGTGCCGCGTTCCCAGGCTCGATGTTGAAGCTGGCAGCGATCCCGGCGACCATCGGGATCGTCACATAGAGCTGCCCCACCACGATGAAGCCGCAGGCCATCAGCAGCGCCAGCAGCACGATATGGCGGCCGGTCAGCGGGCTTGGTTCAGACTGTAACATTACGTTAGCTGTAGATTGAGATGACATTTGTTCCTGTCCTCAGCCCTTTATCCCTGCTTCGCTTCCGCGATCAGGTCTTGCATACGGGCAATGTTGGTTTCGACGTCGCGCTTGAATGCGGTCAGTTCAGATAGCTGGGCATCGGCCTTGGTGAGCTGGGTCTGAAGAATCTCCAGCACCTTTTCCTTGCCCTTGATGCCGCTCGCATCCTCGAAATAGAGGTCGATGACGGCAGCGATCTCGTCGAGGCTGAGGCCAAGACGCTTCAGGGCGGCGATCTTCTCCAGCCGCTTGACCGAGACCTCATCGTAATAGCGATAGCCCACGCCCTCACGCTCGGCTGGTTTCACCAGTCCGAGGCGCTCGTAGTAATGGATCGTGCGATGGCTGACCTTCGCGCGCTCCGATAGCTCTCCGATCTGCATAAGGGATGACAAAAGCACACCTACATAAACCTGACGTTGGGTGTAGATTTATGTCGTAAAGGCCGAAAAGTCAATCGTGGCACTTAGAACGGTCGAGTGACCCCTAAATCCCCAGTCCCCTCTGCCGCCCCAACTGCCACGACACCGATCCACCCTGCACGACGCCCATGACCTCACGGCCGAGCTGACGGTCGATGACGGGCCGCCACGGAACGAGCGTGAACTCGTGGCTCTGCTCGACCATGGCGAACTTGCCGCTGGAGAGCTGCACCGTGCCGGTGAACTTGCCGCTGACCGTCTCGCCGTCCTTTGTCGCGCGGAACGGCAGCCCCTTGGTCGCAGCGATCTCTCCGCCGACGCGGGCGACCTCGCGCTCGCGCAGGGTGGCAAGAAGGTTGCGGCGATAGGCGATGCTGCCATTGGGCTGGCGGGCCGCATCTCCACGGTCGATGTGGTGCTCGCGGCGGCGGTCCATCGCGTCGCGGACCTGCTGACCGAAGCCGGAGGGCGCGAGATCCGATGTCTCGGCCGAGACCATCCGCCGATCGAGCCAGGTCGCACCATCCGCGCCGATCTGCTGTTCGAGGCGGGGGACCGAGAGGATGCGGATATTGGCCTGCCGGTTGCGGCCGGCGTCATAGGCGGCGGCGCGGCTCTCGAAGTCTTGCGGGATACGCCATTGGTCGGCGTCGATCCGCTCGACGATGCCGGCGCGGCGCAAGGCCTCCAGCCGGCGAACATGAGCATCGACATAGCCCTGATAGTCGCCGCCCGGAACGCGCCCCTCAAATTTGGCCTGCTCCAGATGGCGGCTCGGCCGATAGGCGCCGCCCTCGGCGATGGCGGCAATCGCGCGGTCGGAGGGACGGCTTGCCGTATCGGGCGGCCCGATCTCGACGACGCTGCCGATCCGCGCGTCCGCGACGCGGGCGGGGTCGATCCCGGCGACATGGTGGGTGCGGCCGTCGATCCCGTCCACCACGAGGGTCAGGTTCTCGCCCAGCTCGTCGGTCAGATATTTGTCCACCACGCGGCCGGTGATCGGGATTTCGGGCGCGGCGTCGTGAATCTGGAAGGTCATCGGATCGCGCTCCAGGCCATCGGCTTTCAGCGCCTTGTGCATGGTGCGGATGATGTCGCCGCGCTCGCCCATTTCGCGCAGGGTCGGTTCCATCCGCGCGCTCATTTCCCAGACACCAGGCGCGTGCTCGGTGGCGAGGCCCATCTTCTCCAGCCTGGCGAGACGGCGGAGGCGGAGCGTCCGGTTGAACTGCCGCTGCGCGTCGGCCGGCTCATGGCGTAGATCGAGGAAGCGGTCTTCGGCTTCTTCGGTCATGGCGCGGTCGATGCGGGTGAAGCGGTCCTGGCCGATCTCGGCGGACAGCTTGCGGCTCTGCTCTATCTCGGTGACGGGGCCAAGCTCCAGCGTCGTCAACTCACTCGCCCGCTCGCGGATACCGTTGGCGAGATAGTCGCCGTTGATGACAAGGTTCTCGCCCATGTCGTCCTTGCCGCGCACGATGACATGGACATGGGGATGGCCGGTATTGTGGTGATTGACCGCGACCCAATCGAGCTTCGTGCCGAGGTCGGCTTCGACCCGGCTCATCAGGTCGCGGGTGTGTTCGGTCAGGTCGGTCAGGTCCGCGCCGTCCTCCGGCGAGACGATGAACCGGAACTGGTGGCGATCGTCCGCGCCGCGCTCGACGAAGGCTGCGCCATCCGCGCGATCCTCGGTCGCGGAATAGAGCTGGCCGCGCTCGCCGTCGCGCGAGGTGCCGTTGCGCTGGATATAGCGCAGATGGGCGGCGGATTTCCCGTTCCGGCCCGCGCCCTGAACATAACGGGTCTTGACGACGACGCGGCGCATTCCCGGCGCGCTGTGTTTCCAACCGCCCGACAGCGCGCGGGCGCGCACGAAGGTCGCGCCGCGCCCGCGCTTGAGGCCCGGCCCGCCGCTCGTTCGCGCGGCCTTGCCGCCCTTGGCGGTTGCCGACGATCTGGGGCGCGGCGTGGATGACCGTGACGGGCTGTTGCTATGCTGGCGGGCGAGCTTCTTCGCCTGCGTGAGAAAGCTCTTCGCCTTGCCGAGCCTGGGGGCATCGGCGCGGATGCGGCCGGGTCTGGGACGAAAGCGGTTCTCGTCGTCGGCGCTCACGGATGCGCCTCCGGCCGGAAACGACGGAAACAGGCCGATTTCGGCCTATGGTGCCACTTCAAACCCAGCAAAGCCAAGGTGTTGCGCCGATCAGCGGCACGCCGCATCCAAAACCACGGTGCCGGAAACCGCGCCCCGAAACAGTGTGCAGACAAGGGCTTGCCCTGAAACCGGCCCGACAGGGTGCCGGTTTCCTTTATCTTGCCCTCCGCCCTTTCTGACCTTCCTGCGCTTCCTGCCAGCAATACAGCCAGGCGCGACCCTGCCTGACAGGACACCGGACCAGACGCAAGCGAACGCGATAACGTCATGCTCATGGCGCTCTCGGATCGTCCGCGCGCGCCACGAAGATGCTGCCGTCCTGCGGCTCCGTATCACGCCGCTCGCGCGCCGGCACGGTTGCGCGGGCGTCGTCGGATTGCACGCCCGACGGCTGCACGGCGGCAGACCGGGGGTCGCTTGCCCGCATGACGAAGAGTGGTGCATCGCGCCAGTCGGGCGGCGGTGACGGCGGCGATACCATCGGATCGGGTGCTGCCGCGCCGCCAAGGATCGGCGCGAGCGCGGCGACATAGGCGCGGGTCTCGGCAGGCAACGCACGGCCGGTCGCACGATGATCGTCATAGCGGCCGGGACCGGCATTGTAGGCGGCGAGCATAGCCGCGACATTGCGGTAGCGATCCCACATCTCGCGCAGATAGGCGGTCCCGGCGAGGATATTGTCGCGCGGCTGGTACGGATCGCGCCCGAGCCGGTGACGAACGCGCAGCCCCGCCCAGGTGTCGGGCATGACCTGCATCAATCCCATTGCACCGGCCGACGACACCGCGCGCACGTCGCCTGCGCTTTCGGCGCGCAGCACGGCCCGTATCCAGAGTTCGGGAATGCCGAAGCGCTGCGACGCCTCGGCGATATGAGCGCCATGAGAATCGCCGGGAACCGTGCGCGCGACGGGCGATGACTGCGCCAGCGTCGCGGTGGGCGTCATGCCGACCAACAGCACGCCCGCGAGCATCATAACGGCATAGCGCCGGGCCGACCTTTCTCCGCCGAACCACCAGCCTGCCAGCGTGCTCGCTGCGGTCGAGGGTGCGCGCGAAGCGCCGGCCGGAGGCCGCCCCTGACCTGCACTGCGCGCGCCGGCCGACTTGTGGTCGAGCGGGACGAAGGAATGAGACGGCTTTCCCGCGAACAAAGGAATGCGGGTTTTGAGCGCGATGATGACAGAAGATCGCATGGCCTTAATCCCGCTCCTCGCGCGGCTTCGGGCGTGACCAGTGCAGCGACCATGACGCGCCGGCATCGTCGTCGCGGAAAAGGTTGGCGCGGATCGGCTGCGGCAAGGCGGGATCGTCGAGCAGCACCGACAGATATTCGCCGGCCTTCTCGCCGGTGCGCTTCCACGCCGCACCGATCTCCGGCCCGTCATCGGCTCCGTGATGGACGCGGTAGTGCGGCGCGTTCTCGGCGTCCGAAGGATCGGCGGGAACGATGCTGATCTCGCGGTAGAGGGTGAAAGTGTGAACGCGCCCGGTGAAGCCGGATTCCTCGCGCGTGAATTGACCGATCTGCGGCATGGATGATCTCCGTGCGGTGGTGTTGGGAAAGCCATCGGCGGACACCGCTTCCGCCGATGGGAAGCGGTCAGCGTGGCGTGGTGCCGGTGGGTGCGCGCCACTCGTAGCGGCCGTCGCTTTCCTCATCGGTCCAGAGCGGGATGGCCCGGCCGATGACGGAAGCGGCCGGGACAGGACCGAAATAGCGGCCGTCGAGACTGTCGCGGACCTGCCAGTTCATCAGGAAAAGCTCGCCCTCGGCGATGATGCGGCAGCCCTGCCAGACGGGCAGATCGCGGCCGCTTCGATCGCGGTCGAGCGCCTCGCCCAGCTCGACGCCATCGACCGTGATCGTGGCGCGCAGGCGGCACACCCGCTGCCCCGGCAGGCCGGCGACGCGCTTCAGCAGCGGCACGCCGCGCCCGATATAGCCGCGCTCGACCATGAAGGCGGCGAGCGGTTCGGGCGGCATGATGGCGACCAGCTCCGGCACGTCGATCCGCTCGGCCGGCTCGATCGTGTAGAAGCCGATGGGCGCGCTGGCGGTGGCGTTCCAGACCAGTTTCGTGGGCGTCGGGATCAGCGCGGCGACGCCGATGCCCATCGCGGTGAAATACGTCACCATGACGTAGCCGAAGCGCGTCATGGCTCGATCCTCCGGCGGCCGATCCACGCGGCATGGCGCGCCGGCGTGTAGGTGTTCGGTTCCAGCCCGGCGACAAGCCGGTTGTGGACGTGCCGCCAGTAATCGGGCGAGGCGTCGGCCGGATCGAGGCCGAGCGCTTCCACGGCGTCGATGGCGGCAAGCGCGCGGTGCACCTTCGCCCAGCTATCGAGACGCAGCAGAATGTCGCCGCCCGGACGGACGAAGGGCAGCGTCTGGAACGGCTCGCCGCGACCGATGGCGCGCACGATGTCGATGCGCGAGATGATCGTGCCGTGCTCGCCGGCCGCCCAGCGGACGAAGGCGAATATGCTGTCCGGCGCGAAGCCGACGACGCTGCGGCGACGGTCGAGGATCTGTTCGTAGCTCTTGCGGCCGAACCTGATCCAGTGCTCGATCTTCTGCTTCTGGAAGGTCAGCTCGACCAGGGTGGTGAAGGGCGCGGGTCCGTTCGGCTGCGGCCGGCCGTGCGCGCGGCGGGGGGCTTTGCCGCTCATGGCCGCTTCCCCCAATCGCCGGCATCGTCACCGCGAGCCATGTCGCGCAGCACCTCGGCGACGGACCTTGCGGCACTGGCACCACGTTTCGCGCGCGCGTGCGCCTCAGAAGAAAAGTTAGAGTCTCTGTTAGACTCTAAGTTAGCAGTCGGATTCTGCGTTTCGTTCCAGAGGCTTAACTGCGGTTCGTGCGCCCGAAATCCCGATAGGGCTGCGCCCGAAGTCCCGATACCCTTTGCGCCCGAAGTCACGAGCGTTTCCACAGGGTTTTCCACAGGCACTGTGGATAGATTTCCGGGCCGGATTTGCAGCAGTTCGCGCCGCCCGTCGCGGTGAATATCGAGGCGGTAGCCGAGCAGGGATTGCCGGGCGGCGATGCGGCGCAGGTCGAGCGCGAAATCGGAAATCCGCGCCATGCTGCCGGATTTCGCGTGCAGGTGGGCGATCTCGAACAGCCAGCCATGCGGCTGGTGTCCAGCGTGTTTGCGGGCGACGCGATACAGCCAGCGTTCGATGCCCCCGGTCAGCCGGAAATAGGCCGGGTCGATCGCCAGCACGAGCGAGCGATCGGTGACGCCGCGATAGAACCAGTCGGGCAGGACGAACTCCATGCCCCCGACGCGGCCGTCACGGGTGGTCAGTTCCTCCCATTCGTTGATCCATGAGAACTGGTGCCGCCGCCAATGCTCGCCCTGCCGGATCGTGGTGCGGATCGAGGTGGATTGCAGCCGGATCAGCGCGTTCTTCAGCAGGCGGTATTCGCGCGCGCCGGTGGCGCGGCCGATCGCCATGAGAAGCTGATAGGGCGTGAAGCGGAAGAACCGCGACGTGCGCAGGCCCTCGTTCTCGGCCGCGACGATCTGCGAGGCGGCCCAGATCAGCACATCAGCATCCCAGATGGTCGCCATGCCGTAATCGGCCATGCCGAAGACCTCGACGCGGACGCCGCCGGATTCGTAGAGGATCGGCGCGGTGCGCTTCGCCTTGGCGAGCGAGAAGAACGGGCGCTCCATCAGGTCGCGTTGATCGCGTGGGCTGGCGTCGCCGGTCGCGACCACGAAAGGCGCGAGACGGCTGCGCTCGCTGGCGTCGGACGGCTGCGCGGCGGGGCGATGATCGTCATCGTGCAGCATTCAGCACTCGCCCCGCTCTTGCGGCGTCAACGGGCGGGCGGGAAAGACCGTGCCGGCGTCGGGATCGCGGGTGGATTTGCGGGTGCCGATGTCGGACCAGGCTTCCAGATCGCGGATGGCGTAGAGGACACGGCCGCCGATCTTCTTGTAGGTCGGGCCGGTGCCGTAGGTGCGGTGCTTCTCAAGGGTGCGGATCGAAATGCCGAGGAAGCGTGCGGCTTCCTGAGTGCGCAGCAGGCGCGGCGGCATATCCGCGTTGGGGCGGATGGCCATGGATCACCTCCAGGTTCGTCGGTTGATGCGGCTGCCGGTGACGGCAGCGCGCTACGGCGAACCATGGCGAGCGATCGGCGAGCGGTAGCGTGCCGCATTTGCGCCTACGCGCTGGCGGCACCCCGGCCGTTTGGAAGGGAATGCTGGTGTGATGGGGTGGCGTGATCGGCCGCGCGGCCGAGGGGCGAAGCGCGCCGACTATTTCGGCGCGATCGTCTTTTTCAACAGATCGCCCGGCTCGATCTCCAGGGCATCGGCGATCTGGCCGAGAACCGTGACGCTGGCGGACACGTCACCACGCTCGATGGCCCCGACATAACGCATGCTGAGGCCCGCCCGATCGGCGAGTTCTTCTTGCGTCAGTTGTTTGTCATGACGTGCCCGACGCAGATTCCTCGCCATGATCTCCTTGAGATCCATGGTGCGAGGGGAACCAGCATAGGAACGATCCTTCTAGGAATGATCGTTCCTATTCGTGTCGCGACATGTTATTGATCGGGTTTGCCGGACTTGCTTCATTGCGTCCGCGTCTTCGATGATGAGGGCAAGATTCATGCGTGGGCGACCGCCGCTCGATCCAGATGTGGAAGATGAAGCGCCGGGCGGCTCCAGCATCAGCGCCTATGACGAAGAGCATTACGTCACCTATCTGCGCCTTCTCGACGCGTGTCGCGACGGCGCGGACTGGCGCGAGGTGGCGCGTATCGTCCTGCACCGTGATCCTGTCGCGGACGAAGCACGCAGCCGGCGATGCTGGGAAAGCCATCTGGCGCGCGCACAATGGCTGTCGAGCGCGGGTTACAGGCAGATTCTCGAACAGGCGGTGGCGACCGCGACTACGGGCAACCGGGCCTAGGAATCCTTGTCAGGCGGCTTGATCGGATAGTGCAGCAGCAGCCGATAGCCGCCGCGCATCATCCTGATGCCATGGGCAACCAAGCGACGGGCCTTGTTCTTGCTGGGATCGACCTCGAAATCCTCTTTCGTGCCTTGGAAGCCGAGTAGGACCTGGGCGATGGCGCGATAGCTCTCGCCGCGCAGGCGTGCATCGAGCGCGCGCAGGGAGAGGATGTGCCATTGCCGGAGTTGGGCGGGCAGCGCGCGGAAATCTGGTCCGGCCGGGCGTCCGGTGAGCGCGCGCCAGAGTCGGCGCGTGGCATGGGCGCGCAGTTCGAGAAAGGCATCCATTGGCAGCGACGCGGCATAGAAGGCCGCAGCGTCGGGGACGGCATGCGGCAGCCAGAATTGATGCACTACGCCGTCCGCCTGCCAGATACCGTGCCAGCCATCCGCTGCGCTGCGCAGGTCGAGACCGCCCAGATGAGCGAGCGTGACGACCGGCTGCGCGCCGTCGTCACCATGCTCCACAAGGGAGAGCATGATCGCCTGCGGTTGGAGGCTCGGCGTCCAGAACAGCGACTGCCGATCGGAAGGGGTGTCGGGGTCAGTCGGGAAATCGCAGCCCCCAGCGTTGCACGAAGGCGTCGAGGCGTTCCGGGTTTGGATCGTGCGCCGTCGTGATGGCCCGATATTCGCGGCGATACTCGTCGTCGCGGCGGAGATATTCCCAGGCGAAGCCGGCAGCAGGGATGCCCTTGGCAAATTTGTATGCCGCCGGAGAACGCCAGTCGATGCTCAGCATGGCGTTACCTCTCTATGCGGGCACCTGCAAAGCAACGCCCGGATAGAGAGCTTCGAATATCTGCGGAAGTGGCTGTAGTCGCTGTGTCGCGATAAGTGAAGCGGCTAACACGATCAATGTATTGGTTATTTTAGTTTTAACAGTGTTTGTATCGATTCGCGAGCCGGGCGCAGCGCGGCGAGCGGCGGCAGTGATTTTCGGGCATGGCCGCGCCGCCGATCCGCATCGCCGGATCGGCGCGATTTTTCTGACGGTGTTTCTGGCGGTGCAAGACAGGGCCGCCGTGGCGGCCCTGTCGCGTTCGGGATCAATTCCCCTTCAAGCGATGCATTCCCTCGGCCAGCGTCCACAGGGCGCGATTGAGGCCGACATTCTGGTCTATGCCGTTAATGGCGCGGGTCCGGCTGCGGCGGATACGCCCGTCCGAAGTCTGGCGGCGTCCGTCGACTCCGCCCCGGATGAGGTTTTCCTGAATGACGTTGAAGGTCTGCCACAGGCTTTGTCCGACATCCTCGCGGCGGCGCGGGGCAATGATCTGGTCCGGGCGAACCGGGCTTTCGTCCTCGCCATAGCGGGCGACAAGGCTCGCCTCGGCCAACACACGCTGCTCGTCGGACGAAAGCCGCGTATCCTTCATGCCTTCCGTGGCATCGATCAGGCGCGGGAAATCTTCTGCGACGGTATAGACGCCCTCAATGATCTGATCCTGTATCCCGCCCTTATGGGGAACGCGGACTTCCTCGAAACGCTCGCCCGCAATCATGCTGTTGGTGCAGACGAAACGCAGCACGCCCACAAACATCTGATAGGCGCTCGTCCCGTCATGCGAATTGACGATGATGACTTCTGCCGCCTCCGCCTTGCCGATGCCGCCATCCCGGCGAAGGCGCAGCATGTGCTTGGCATGGCCCATCCGCTCGCCATCGCGCGGAACCGCCTGCACGGCGAAGAACGGGAACCATCCTTCCCGGCGCAGCCCCTCCACGATCTCGATGGTGGGGACGTAGACATAACGCTCCGAACGGCTGTCATGGGCTTCGCGGGCGAAGATGGACGGGACGTGACGATAAAGGGTTTCGTTGTCGAGGGCTTCACGCCCGCTGATCTGGTGAGAGTTGCGGCCGAACCGGGTAGCGAGACGGTAGGTCATAGTCTTGATCCTCATGGGCTTGGGTTGGAGCGCAGCGCTGCGCTGCAACCCTGGCCGTCGCCGAGACCGGGGGGTGCAAGGAGCAAGGGCGAACGAGCCGGAGGGGAATCACCCGGCCTGCACGGGACGGAGGAACGACGTGGAGGAAGGCCGGGGAAACCGGCTCGGTCGAGCGTCAGCGATCCCTTGCGCCGCGCCGGGGGCGGCGCCCCCAAGCAACCGGCCCGGCTGGAGCACGGCGAAGGCCGGAGAGAAGATCCGATCGGGATGCGCCAGCCCTGCAACATAAATCCGTTTATCCCGATCTCCTTGTTCCTTAAGCGGCCGCGGCGATGAGCAAAAAGAAAGCCCCGCTCGGCCGAGCGGGGCTGTCGAGGGGAGCCGGTCCTAGTCGCCGTTGCGGCGGGACCAGATCAGGTTGTGGCCGCTGCCGTCCTCGGCTTCGACCAGGCTGGCGTAGATCGGCGCCGGGAAGCTCGGATCGTCCAGCTTGACGCTAAGATATTCGCGCTGCGTCTCGCGGGCGACTTTCTTCCAGGCCGCGCCGAACTCGGTGGTTCCTGCGAAAATGCGGAAGTCGGGACCGCGCTCGCTGTCGCCCTCGGTGGCGGTGAACTTGGCCTTGACGTTGAGGGTCAGGGTCTTGACCGCGCCGGTGAAGCCCGCGCCGTTCTCGTTCTTGGTGAAGGTGCCGATGGTCGCCATTGTCGTGTTCCTTTTCCTGTCGGGCCGCACCATTGCGACCTCGATGGTGGTCGTGAGACCGGAGACGATCGACCCCGCACCCTTGGGCTGAAACGAAGTGGAAGGCGTCCGGCGACGGCTTTTTTGCTTCGCGATGCAAAGCCGTAGGCGGCGGAAAAAAGCGGGCGACGGACGTTGCGGGAAGGCGAGCGAGACGCCGCTATGCGGCGGCGGTCTTCGGTCAGACCGTGCCAATCGAGGACGCGGATGGAGCGCCCGTCTCAGGAAATCGGGGGAATCCGGCGGCAATGGCGGCCGTCCCTGCGCCTCGCCAGGATCGGGATTGGTGCTGAAGGGGCTGCGTGGGTGCGGTGAGTCTGATCCCACCGGGGGATGTGTTCGCCTATTGCCAGCGGGTCGATAGCGAATGCGGGTTTGTCGGCCCTTCGCCGGTGCTGCCATGTTTGTCGTGGCCGGAACGCGCCTGCGGTTGCCGCACGATGTTTCGGCCAAGCGGATGGTCGCAGCCTCCGGCGCTGATCCATCTGCCGGTCGACGCGGACACAAGGCCTAACCGCGTCATGGTGCTGCCGTGGCGACTTGGGTTGACTCACCTGCTCCCTGCCAAACCGCGCGGGGCGTATCGCGAAATCGCCGCCACCCTTGCGTTAGCGATCGAAGCCGGATGGCGGAAACGCGCCTGTGGGCGTGGTTCCGGCGCAGCCGAGAGCGCGGCCCGAAGGGCAACGCCATTGCCAAAATCACACGTTTATCTGTCGCTTCCGACAACATCCGCAGCCAGCCGCATCAGCGCCGACAGGCCGGTGACACCACCGCCAATCAGGCAGAAAATCACACGCCAGATATCGGACGGCACGGCATCGCGCGTGATGCCATGGACCAGCGCAAAACCGGCGATGGCAGCGGGGGCGGCAAAGACCAGCGCCACGGCGAGGCGCAGGATCGGTGTCCTCACCACCATGAACAGGGCCACCAGCAGACCATAAGCGGCGGCTCCTGCGGTCAGCCCGACCAGCCCCGCACCGATCAGGCCGGAGCCGGAGGCGTAGGCCAAACGCGCCGCTTCGATGCCGAGCATGAAGGGCAGCGCATAGATAGCCAGCGTATAGGCCAGAACACACAGACCGGCGATCAGCGCAACGGCCATCAACATGAGCACGATCATGGCGGAATCCTCCTGTGCCGATGACCGCAACGGACATCGGATCGGTCGCGCGGGGTCGATCCCCGCGCGACCGCGATTTTTGGGATGGTTGGAAACAGGAAGGCCGGGACCGCTCACGCGATCCCGGCCCGGTCCTCACTCGGCGGCTTGCAGATAGGCGTCCACTTCCGGCGCAGCGTCCAGCCACGCGGGCCGCGCGGTGCGTAGCAGGGACGGCAACCAGCCGGTTCCGGCCAGAAGCTGTTCGGCAGCCTCCGCCATGTCAGGCTTCTTCAAGCCTGTGATCTGCTCGGCGGCTTCGTCGCTGACACCTTCACAAACGGCAGCGAGGATATGCGCCTTGGTCACGCGACCGAGATAGGTCCGGGTCGTCGGAGTCCAGTGCGCCGTCATGTCCAGCGCCACCGCGCTCGCCAGCTTCTCCGTGGTCGCGCGGGCGTTCGGCTTCTGCTCCCACGGTATCCTGACCGCATTGACGGTCAGCGATGCGCAATGGGCGAGCAAGGCCATGAGGCTCGCCTGATCCAGCCCGGCGACGAACGACCACAGGTCCGCCACGTCGCGGGGCATGTCCGATGCCCATCCGGCATGACGATCCGCCAGCGCCTGCGCGGCGGGCGTGTCCTCGATCCCGTCCGCGTGGGACGCGAGATACGCGCTGGTCAGCCTGATTTCGAGGCAGGAGGCTTCCCCGCCGCGATAGAAGGTCTGCGCCGCGAGCGCATGAACAACCGCCACAAGCGCCATGTCCGGTTGCTCGCCAAGGGCGAGACGCAGGCCAAGGGTGCGATGCGCGGTCAGGTCGCGGACAAGGGCATCCGACAGCGGCTTTCCCGCATCACCGGCATCCTCGTCTTCCGGGTTCGGTTCGGCGTCCTCGCCATCGTCCTCGTCCCATATGATTTCCCCATCCTCGGTGATGGTGACGGTTTTACCATCTTCGCCTTCCTCCATTTCCGGTGCCTCGTCCTCGGCGCGGATAAAGCCGCGTTCGATGCGGGCGGTGCCGTCATGGTTCAGGATGACGAACACCCCACCGCGCCCGATCTCGTCGGCATCATAGGCGTGGCGCTTGGCGTCGATCCGCTCGATCTCCATTTCCAACTCCCCGAACCGCTGATCCGCTTCGTCGGGCAATTCGTCATAACCCTCATATTCAGCGGTCAGACGGTCGTATTCTTCCTGCGCGGCATCATAGGCGGCGGCGTCTTCCGCCGACAGGTCCACCGGATGCGGATAGGTGCGGCGCATCCCGTGGGCATGGGGGAAGTCGATGTGAACGGTGGTCCACTTCCATCCCTCTGATACCTGCACTTCGGCGGCGATGGTTCCCAGCTTGTCGATGACCAGCCGGTCCAGCAGCGCGGCGTCCTCGAAAAAGCCGCCCCGGTCCTCGGTGAAGAGGTCGCGGATGATGGTGCCGCCCGCTTCGGCATAGGCGTCCGCCCCGACGAAACGCGCGCGCCGGTCGGTCGCCTCCACGTTCATCTTGGTCAGGTCGCGCCGGATGATCCACGGCTCGCGGTTATAGGACAGGTTGTCGAACACCTGCTCCTGCCGGTCGTGATCCTTGGTGATGGCGAAGGCCATCAACTGGTCCAGCGACAAGCCGCCCTGGCGATAGACCTGCATCAGCTTCGGGCTGACCGCGCCGAGACGCATCCGCTGGCGGACGACATGCGGAGTCACGCCGAACCGGGCGGCAATCTCTTCCGCGCCCCATCCACGATTGTCCGCCAACTCCCGGAACCGCTCATACTGGTCGGCGGGATGCATCGCCTCGCGGGTGACGTTCTCGTCAAGCGAGATTTCTGCCGCATCGTTCTCGGTATCCAGAACACAACGGATCGGTTCGGATTTCTTGATCTGCTTGCGCTTCACGCGCAGCATTTGCGCCAGCCTCCGGCCTTCGCCGATGGTCACGAAGTAGCTTCCGGTCGGTTCGCCGTCCGTGTTCGTCTCCGGCTCCACCACCAGATTTTGCAGCATCCCCTTGGCGGCGATGCTGGCTGCCAGCGCCTCGATATGGGCTTCGCTGTGCGGGGTCTTGCGGGCATTGCGGGGCGACTTCTTGAGTTTCGACAGCGGCAAGGACAGCACCGCGCCGTTTTCTGCGGCGGGGACGTCGGAAACCGTGGCGGTCGTTTCGATAGTGTCGGTCATGGTCTTGATCCTTTGGCTTGGGTTTCGCGCAGCGAAGCGCCGCGCTGAAACCCTGCCCGTCGGCGAGACCGGGGGGTGCAAGGAGCAAGGGCGGCCGGGACGGAGGGGGATCACCCGGCCTGCACAAGCGGATCGAAATCATGACTGAGAGTGTGAAACACGCATCCGCGCGGAAGGCTGGGGAGACCGTCCCGGTCGAGCGTCAGCGATCCCTTGCGCCGCGCCAGGGGGCAGCGCCCCCAAGCAATTAGCCCGGCATGAGCGCGAGCAGGCGCCGGGCACGAGGACCGGATCAGGATGGATAAAGATCAAAACCTGAAAGCCATGCAGCCTGATCGCCGCGCCGCCTCTATACTTTCGGGTCAGCGTGACCCAGTTCAACCGCCTTGCGACGTTGGGCGGTCGTCAACGCACTCCAAAACCGATGAACGCGCGCAGTCGGCATTTGTCTGAGATCGTCGATATGTTGGGCGCGGCGAAGCTCGATCTGGAAGAACGACGGGTGATGATCGATGTTGAAGGCCTGAAGCTTCCAAAGCACGACGGCGGCGTATTTCGGCGTGAGCTTCTTGTTCTTGCGATAGTAATCCAGAGCCCCCGACAGGATGGGATTGTTCTCTTTCGCGGCAAGCTGTTCGAGTGTGCGGATGCAGGATTCCAACTGCATCTGTTGGGTCAGCTTGGTGAGGTGACGCTTCGCCTCGGCTGGCGACAGGCGCCGCCCTTTCTCCATGACCGCCACGTCGAATTGAAGTATGCAGTGGGAGCCGACCCAAAGCGTCGCATCGGTATAGTGATTGGCGATCTCGAAGTGGTAGCGAAGGTCTTGCTGGCCGCAGAGTTCACAGGTTTCGACGGGTTGCTCGTGATCGACTGTGTTGTCGGTGAAGGACCACTCGTCGAACGCAGCCGGCAGGTTTCCCGCCACTGAAAGCGGAAGAATACTGTCACGAACCCGTTGCGTGTATCCGCCCATGATGGTGCCGCCCGTTATTTAAGACCGCTTAACTTAGCCCAACCTCTATTTAAGCCAAGTGGCAATTGCTTAAATAACGCTGCACCCACATAATGGGGCATGTCCGAATCAGCTTCCAACCTCCGGCTAGGCCGCTTTGTCGAGACCTCGATTGCGGGCGAAATGGTGCGCGCCTTCGTGCCGCCTCCGCTGCCGCCGAAACCGCCGATCGACGTGCTGGATCTTCTGGAGCGGCTCAGTCTGGCGGAACGTGCCTTGGGGCGACTGGACGGCATCACCATGCTGCTGCCGCGTCAGGAACTGTTCCTCTACATGTATGTGAGGAAAGAAGCGGTGCTTTCATCCCAGATCGAGGGCACGCAATCGACTCTTTCGGATTTGCTCCGCTTCGAGACCGAGGCGCAGGCGGGACAGCCGATCGACGATATCCGCGAAGTGTCGAACTATGTCGATGCGATGATGTATGGGCTGGAGCGCCTGGAAGGCTTGCCGCTTTCGCTGCGTCTGATCCGCGAGATGCACGAACGCTTGCTGCAAAGCGGGCGTGGCGGCACGAAAAATCCCGGCGAGTTTCGGCGGTCTCAGAACTGGATCGGTGGCTCACGTCCAGGCAACGCGCTTTTTGTGCCGCCGCCGCCGACCGAGATGGATGGTTGTCTCGATGCGCTTGAGCGATTCATGCACGAGGACGATTCGCGTTTGCCCGCCCTCATCAAGGCCGGGCTGCTGCATGTCCAGTTCGAGACCATCCACCCGTTTCTTGATGGCAACGGCAGGATCGGCCGCTTGCTGGTGACGTTGTATCTCTGCGTCAACGGTGTGCTGCGCAAGCCGCTCCTCTATTTGAGCCTGTACCTGAAAACTCATCGCGCCGATTATTACCGACTGCTTCAGGAGGTGCGCGAGCACGGGGCATGGGAAGCCTGGCTCGATTTCTTCCTCACCGGCGTGGCGGATACGGCAAATCAGGCGTTCGATGCAGCCACAAGGATTGTCGATCTGTTCAAGGAAGACCGCGAACGGATTACGACAGAGAGCGACCGGGCAGGCTCCGCGCTTCGTAT
This sequence comes from Roseomonas gilardii subsp. gilardii, assembly GCF_023078375.1. Classification (NCBI taxonomy): domain Bacteria; kingdom Pseudomonadati; phylum Pseudomonadota; class Alphaproteobacteria; order Acetobacterales; family Roseomonadaceae; genus Roseomonas; species Roseomonas gilardii. The sequence goes on from NZ_CP095554.1 coordinate 3,157,182, forward strand.
CCATGATCTGTTTCAGCAGAACCCGTTCCTGACGGCCAACCAGCTCGTTCAGAAGACAGGTCTCTCAGCCCCCACGGTCAACGCTGCGCTCGCCGACCTGGAGCGGTTCGGCATCGTCGAGGAAATCACCGGGCGCAAACGGGGGCGCGTGTTCAGTTACCGGCGATATCTCGCCATCTTGAGCGAGGGAACCGACCCGCTCCCCACTGCGGCCTAACAAGGGGGAGACTGTGCCGATAAAAACTATATCCGCCGCACAATTTGCGACCGCCTTCGACCTGAGGCCCAATCTCGTGGCCTGGTTCCTAGGCGCTGGTGCATCGGCCGCCTCCGGCATCCCGACCGGCTATGCAATGATCCGCGACTTCAAGGCGCAAATCTTTTGCCGCGAGACAAACCTGTCAAAGCGAGAGATCGATACGGCTGATCCAGTGTGGATCGACAGGATCGATGCCTTTTTTCGGCAAACGTCACTGTTGCCGCCTGACGGCGATCCTACGGAATATGCCAAGGCGTTCGAAGCGGTCTATCCAGAAGCCCGGCATCGCCGACAGTATATAGACGATGCGATCTCCAAGGGCACTCCCTGTTTTGGACATAAGGTGCTTGGCAGTCTTATGGCTGCTGGCAAGGTCGATAGCGTTTTCACCACGAACTTCGATCCGCTTATCGAGGAATCGGCGCATTCGGCAAATGCGATCCTCCCGATAGACGGCCAGAACCGCCCGACTGTGGCGGCGATCGATTCCGCCGACCGTGCCATGCGGTGCCTGAATGAATCGGACTGGCCGTTGGTAGCGAAGCTCCACGGCGATTATCAGTCGATCACGATTAAGAACACGGGATCAGAACTGGAGGAACAGGACGCCCGAATGCGGCATGTGCTGGTGGAATCCGGCAAGCGCTTCGGAATGATCTTCGTCGGCTATAGTGGACGCGACGCTTCGATCATGGAGGCGCTGAACACGGTTCTGGATGGGCCGTCGCCATTTCCCAACGGGCTTTACTGGCTCACCTCGTCAGTTTCGCGCTTGCTGCCAGCAGTGATCGAATTCCTAGATCGTGCTCAAGCAGCCGGCGTGGACGTGGCCGTCGTCGAGTGCGCGACCTTCGACGAGCTGGCTGCGGATATCATCAAGATAACCGACCTGCCCCAGCCGCTTCTTGGCCGCGTGATGGCAGGGCGACCTACGCCGCGCCTCGTGCCCGTTCAGGTTCCACATACCAAAGCCCGCGCCTTCCCGGTGCTGCGCTATTCGGCAATTCTGCTCCCATCGATGCCGACCGTAGCCAGACGCATCAGGCTGAGCCAATCAACGACGTCGGCAGAAGTGCGCGAGATCTTCAAAGTGAAGGGATACCGAGCGACGGCAGCCGCGTTGGGGCGTGAGCTAGCGGCGTTCGGGCGGGACCAGGAAATCCTGGATGCCTTGGCTCCGCTCGGCCCATCGCTCGCTGGCACGATCGACCTAGATCCGGTCGCCGATAGCTGGGCGGTGGGGTTGCTCTACGACACGCTTGTGCGGTCTCTCGCCCGACAGCGCCCGCTCATCCCACGCTACAGGCGTTCGGGCCATTCGCTCGTCGTTGCAACACCGCGCGATAGCGATGATCCTGATCGAACGCGGCGTCAGCAACAAACCCTGTCCCGGCTGCGCGACGCCTACGGCACCAGTCTGTTTGGCACAGTGCCAAAGCTTGGCTTCCCGTTTCAGGAGGGTGTCCACCTCAAGCTGGAACGAGTCGATGGAAAGTGGTGGTGCGGCTTCGAGCCCTACACGTTTGTCCAGTTGCCCCGGCAAGATAGTTCCCAAACGGACATTGCGGAGGGTCTGGTCGCCGAAGAAGCTCCGGCTGAAATGGGTATGCGAGCCGAGCGCCGAGGTGATCCTGCCGGTGACTGGCGCCGCGAGCGATGGGCTCCGCGCTATAATAGGAATTGGGCCAGCATTATTGGGGCTTGGGCACAGCTTCTAACCGAAACGGGAGGCACGACCCGAAGTGCCTTCGGGCTCGAAGAGGGCACTGGCATTGATGCCGTGTTCAAGGTGTCACCCGTCACAGGGTTCAGCCGACCATCGCATCACCATACCTACTTCGACAGGAGCAAATGATGGCGAACCCAGCCCTCACCGAGCTGCCGCCATTCACGCTCTTGGATGAGCCAGACCTGTCGTTTTCGCCATCCGATGCCACCCAGGTAGATGTCCATCCATTGCGTGGCCTCCTGAACTTCGGGCCGTATTCGAAAGGATCGTTTAGCGGATACACCCCCGTATTCAATCGCGACGGTTGGCCCGGAGAGCGCTTTCCATCGTCGCGGTGACCTGATGAAGCTGTTGCGGGGCGTGCATCGGCCTTCCGACCGATCAGAATATGTGCCGGAATATCCCGGTTTTGAGAGCCTGTTCCGCGTGTCGCTTGATGCCGCGCCAGCGAGCGCGCACATCAAGTGGCCTGAACACCTCGACCAGTTGCCGGGCGACGGCAACGCGCAGCATCGCCTATACCTTGCAATGGATGCCGCGCTCCGCCGCCTCGACGCCGTTCGCAATGAGTTCGACGTTGTGCTGGTCCACTTTCCTGACAACTGGGACACGGCGACACGCGGAAAATTCTTTGACGCACACGATGTGCTGAAGGCTTTGGGCGCGAAGTATAATATTCCGACCCAGGTTCTGAATGATCGCGCCTTTACCTTCAGTTTTAAGGCCTCGCTCGCGTGGCGTCTTTCAACCGCACTTTATGTGAAGGCTGCGGGCACGCCATGGAAGCTCGCGCCGCTGAAGGGTGTGCCGGCGGACACCGCCTACATCGGCTTGGCTTATGCCCTGCGCGGTGACCAACAAGACGCGCATTATGTGACGTGCTGCTCGCAGGTCTTCGACATGGACGGCGGCGGAATGCAGTTCGTTGCGTTCGAGGCGCGCGACCCGGTGGCCGACGTGGCCGAAGCCCGCCGGAACCCCTTTCTAAGTCGCGACGACATGCGCGCGGTCCTTGCCCGTAGCTTGGAACTCTATCAGGGGCGCAATGGCGGCAACCTACCAAGGCGCATGGTCATTCACAAAACGACCGCGTTCAAGGAAGCTGAAATCGAGGGCGCGTTCGATGCGCTTAGCGGCGTAGCGGAAATAGAGTGCGTCGAGGTCAGTTCGGCATCGTGCTGGCGCGGCGTCTGGCTCATCAAGTCGGGCGTAGAGAAACCGCCGTCAAAACCTTCGGGGTTTCCCGTGCCGCGCGGGACGATGGTGATCCGCACGGGCAATTCTGCCTTGATATGGGTGGCGGGCAATGCTCCCGAGGTCTCAACCAAAGGCGATTACTATCAGGGCAAGAAGAGCATTCCCCGGCCACTACAACTGATCCGTCATGCCGGCAGCGGGCCACTTGAACTCACTGCCCATGAGGCGTTGGCCCTCACGAAGATGGATTGGAATAACGACGCGCTCTACGACCCAGTACCGGTTAGCATTCGCTATTCGCAGAAACTGGCCCGCACGATAGCGAACGTCCCGGACCTACCTCGGAATGTTTATCCTTATCGGTTGTTCATGTGATGAGGTTTCTACAAATTAGAAATGAGCCGAACCGATGGTATTGCTGAGAACTAAGTATGAAATCTGACTTAAATTATACTTCGTAAGAGACGCGCGCATTCTGCAATGCAAAGATGGCTTCGAATCGACGCCATATTATTTATCGGCCTTGGGGGAGGCATACCGTGACGACACCGAGCAATCTGAACTGGCTGGTCGATACTGGAGAGCGACAAGCAACGGCGTGTGGCCGTGAAATCGAGATATGGGAACTAAATCCGCAAGATGACGCTGAAATCCTTTCAAACTGGGCTCGGCATTTCCGCAACCACTACATCGCCGATGCTGATTTACCGTTCATGGCTGGCGGAACGGGACTCGGCAATCCCGATTATCTAAGGACCATTCTCTTTCCCGATGCGAAGGTGGCACCCGGACCGAGCCTCCGATCGGGAGATTTTGGCGAGATCGTCGTCGCCGACTTTATCGAATATTTCCTAGGATATTGGTGCCCACGCGAGCTGCGCTACCAGGATCGCTGGAACCGAAATGACTCGACAAAGGGTTGCGATGTTATCGGGTTCAAGTTCGCGAACGAGGACAACCCCGGTCCGGCCGACGAGCTTTTTATCTTCGAGTCCAAATCTGGCATGTCTGCGTCCGGCGCGAACCGGCTCCAGGATGCGATCGATGACAGCGTAAAGGACAGACTTCGCGAGGGCATGAGCCTCAATGCGATTAAACGCCGTTTCTTCGATCGGGGCGAAATGGGCGATGCCCGAAAGGTCGAGCGCTTTCAAAACGAGGCCGACCGACCCTTTCGCCGGATCAACGGAGCGGCCGCCATTCTCGACGAGGCCGTCTTCGCCGAGACCGACATGGCGGCGACCAACGGTGCGGCTCATTTTAACCAAGAGAATTTGCGCCTTCTGGTTATCCGCGGACCGTCATTGATGAAGCTCGTACATACGCTTTACGAGAGGGCAGCCGATGAGGCCTGAGGCGACCGCGCTCACCATCCTATCCACCGCGCGAGCACGGGCAAAGATGCACGAATTCCGCGTCGCGCCAGCGGACTTCAATGCGTTGCCGCGCGACCCGTCGCTACTCTTCTCATTGGCAATCGGCATCTTGGGAGATGTTGCGGCCGCCGTCGCAGATACGCTCGATGTTGCAGGAGTGGCACCGGCCGTGCTTCCACAACCGCCCGGCTGGGACGAGTTGGATGAGGACCCACAAGATGTGCTACGCTTTTCCTCAGTTTTCTTCGATGCATATTTGAACGCGCAGCTCGATGCCGACTTAGACACCGAATTTTCACTCCTGTGCGCAGCGGCATACTACATCGCCGGGAATGTCGGCAGCGCGACGGTAATCATTCGGCACATGACGGAGCCGAGCCTCGACCTCGCGGGCGGGCTTGGTCATCTCGTCTACAGCATCCTCAAGAACAGCTTCGTTCCGACCGAGGCGGCCCATGCTCATCAAGGGGCGACGACTGAGCTTCTCCAGGCGCTAGCTGGCTATTTCAGCTTCGAGGCCGGGGCGGATGGCATTGCCGAAGCGTGCCGCGGAATCCGCGAGTATTTCCACCGATCCGGCTCACCGCGCGAATTGCTCTACGCCGACATTGCTGGCGCCTTGTGTGCACTCAAGCTCAGAAATTCTGCCCGGACGATCCTGCCAACAGCATCAGGCTTGGCGCCGGACGCGTGGCGCCAAGCGCTCGCGAAGTCGCATTTTCCGATCGAACTCTGGCCTGCTCAGCAGCGGATCGCGGATGCTGGCGTGTTCGCTGGACGTTCCGTAGTCATTCAAATGCCGACCAGCGCTGGCAAGACTCGCGCCACGGAAATCATCATTCGATCGGCCTTTCTATCCGGTCGAGCACACCTTGCAGTGATCGTCGCACCCTATCGTTCGCTCTGCCACGACATCCGGGGCGACCTGGTAACGGCCTTTGCCGGTGAGAATGTGCGCCTGGACGAAGCATCAGACGCCTATCAATTCGACCTCGCGCTCGATGCGCTGCTCGCCGAAGACTCGGTGCTCATCGTGACGCCCGAAAAGCTCCTCTATATGCTGCGCCGGGCTCCGGACCTCGCCCAGAGGATCGGTTTGGTGATCTATGACGAAGGACATCAATTCGACGGAATGACCCGGGGGCCGACCTACGAACTCCTCCTCACTTCGCTGCGCATGTCGCTACCCGCTGAAACCCAGATCATTCTCATCTCTGCCGTGATCGGCAACGCGCCGGATGTCGCTGCATGGCTGATCGGCGATGCTGATGCGGTTGTCGGCGCCGACGGTCTGCTACCGACGACGAAAAGCATCGCCTTTGCGAGCTGGCAGGATCAACGCGGGCGACTCGAATATGTGAAACCGGAGGATCCGGCCGAGCGAGAATATTTCGTGCCTCGCATTATCAGCGATATCGCTCTGCCGCTCCGCGGCAAGGAAACTGCCCAGCGCAGATTTCCGGAGAAAACCGGCGGTGACGTCGGTCTGTTCCTCGGCCTGCACGTCGTGCGCAACGGTAGCGTTGCGATCTTCTGCGGCCGAAAAGACAGCGTGACGAAGATCTGCTCGCGCGCTGTCGAAATCGTCGAGCGCGGCGTCGCCTTGGAATGGCCGATTGAAACCTCGGACGCCGCCGAGGTGGAGAAGATCCGAGCACTTTGCGAAGTCGAGCTCGGAGCCGGCGTGTCAGCGACCCGCGCGGCAGCGCTTGGAATATTCGCCCATCACGCCGACACACCGCACGGTATCCGCCTCGCGATCGAACACGCCATGAAAGAAGGTATGGCGAAATTTGTCATTTGCACCTCGACCTTGGCGCAAGGGGTCAATTTTCCGCTAAAATATCTGATCATCACATCGACGCGCCAAGGTGGCGAACAGATCCTGGTGCGCGACTTCCACAATCTGATGGGTCGTGCCGGTCGCGCGGGGATGCACACCGAGGGCAGTGTCATCTTCTCGACCCCGTCCATCTACGATCAGCGGCAGCAATTTCGCGGCCGATGGACGTGGGACCGCGCAACCGAACTTCTCGACGCCCGAAACTCTGAACCCTCTCGCAGCTCGATCCTGGCGTTGTTCGATGCGTATCAGCAGCGCCAACCGCCGATCGTACAAGAGCTTCCGCCCGATTGGCTCGACCTCGCGTTCGCCGATGCCGCCCGGATAAATGAGGTGGTGGCCGCAGCGCTCGCGGCGCAACCCAATATCAGCGAACGGGAATTCCGCCGGTTCATCGAAGGTCGCGCCCGCGCTGTCCAGAATATCGCCGCTTTCCTCGTTGCCAACATAACCTTTGCCGAGGGAGAGGACGTCGCAGCGCGGATCGGCGAACTTGCGGCTAATACATTGGCTTATCACCTCGCTGACGAGGAGACGCGGGTTCGTATCGTCGAAGTGTTTCGGTCGATCGGGGATTCGATCACGGCCAACACCGATGGCGACCAGCGCGCGCTTATTCGACGGTCGCCCCTACCGCCTGCGGCGGTTGCAGAACTCAAAACTTGGCTGACTGAGAACCTTGAAACCTGCGACCGCAGTACAAGAGAACCGCCTGTTCGCCGAAATCTCTCCGTTGGTACTCCGTTTCACCACGTCCCGCGCGATCCAGGCGATTAGCGATCAGAATGTAGTTCCGCGCTCTCTTGAGGAGTGGGTGGCGGGCAGATCCTATGCCGTGATCTTCGACATATTGGCTGAAGCAAGAGTTCGGGTCGGGCGTGACTATGTCACCGTCGAAGATGCTGTTGCGCTGTGCGAGAGCGGCTTCGGCTACGATGTTGCGATGATCGTTGCATCGATAGCGGACCTGACCGAGGACCTGGACGACGCACTGCACACGGACGTCAGCCTTCTGCAAAAGCAGATTAAATATGGCCTGACTGATCGCGCGGCGGTTGCGTTTCACGAGGCCGGGTTCGCGGATAGGCATGTCGCGAGCCTTCTCGGTCTTGTCTGGGGAAATGTAGTCGACCGTGGCGGCGTCCGCGCAGCTTGCCAGCAAGAGGAGATTGTGCGCGCGGTGCTCGCGCACATTCCGAGCTATTTCGTCAAGGTCGCTGCTGAGCTTGGAGGATGGGCCTAACGCGGCCCATGCCGGTAGCTAGAGCGGAACGCTCATCTAATGACTGTGATGCAGCTCTATTTTCCCTCATTCCTATTTTGGAGGGCCATAGAGGGCTATGGAGTAGATATAGTTCTCATCGCTATCCCGCATGGCCCGCCAGATGACCCTCCCCTCCCCGCGGATCTCCATTCTCCATCCCTGCACGGCTTCGTTCGGCCTGCCGTAACGGATGTCGCGAAGCATGCCGTGCCGCCGACAAACGCTTTCCGTCAGGCCGCGTTCTTCCTGGCAGCAGAAATCCAGGACAGACAGGGAGGACAACCATGCGGCTGATCCTGTGCCTTGCGGCCCTTCTCATGCTGAGCGGTTGCGGATTGGTGGCCCTGCCCTTCCGTGCCACGGGCGATGTGGTGCAGGTGGTGCCCATCGTCGGCGGCCCTGTCGGCAAGCCGATCCATGCGGTGGGGGACGCGATCGACTGACGGCGCGCGTCGCCGGATGGCGGCCGCCACGGGGCATCCCATGCGGCCCGTTCTGCTTTCGGGCGCTGACCGGTGGCGCTATGCGCTCCGGTCGAGCCACTCGTCCACGGCGGCCTTCGCGGCACCAGGCGTCGGGAATCGCGCGCCGTCCAGCGGATGTCCCGCCATGCGAAGAAAATTCTGATCCGGGAAGCGGTGCCCTGTCGTCTCGATGAGGGCGCCACGGTATTCCCAGGTCGGGCCACCTCTGAGCCCCTGGAAGGTCAGGAGACGCGCTTCACCCGGCCGTTTGTCGTCCGATTTCATACACTCACGCCGCGACTGTTGGGGAAAGCCGTGCTGTCTTGGCGCAAGTGGCCGGCCCCGGCGTCATCCATTCGGATGACGCCATGGTCGTCTACCACCATCCGTTCGGGCCGGGGATGATACGCAGAGCCATCATGGGCGAGTGGATGGCGCTATCCACCCAGAATGCCCATGGGTGAACCGGAATCCCCGCGCAACGCCTTAGCGTGCGAGCCGAATGACGAATTGTGGAATGGTTCAATTTGGTGAGGCTCAAACCGGCAGGAAACCTGCCGGAATGGCGTCCCCTAGGGGATTCGAACCCCTGTTGCCGCCGTGAGAGGGCGGTGTCCTAGGCCTCTAGACGAAGGGGACGTGGCCATCGGTGAGGTGGCTTCTATCGGAGCCCCGGCCGTCGATCAAGCCATCTCGGGCCGCTTATTTGCATCCCTGCCGCGCGTGGGCAGGGCTTCACGCCGCTCCCGCCCTCACGCAGCCGTGCGGGACGCCGATTCAGGCAGCCCGCCTTCACTCCCCTGGCCGCAGCTCGCCCAGCACCCGGCCAGAGCGCGGGTCGAGCAGCAGCACGCGCTCGCCCTGCGGCCCCTCGACCCAGATTGCCACCCGGTCCCCCGCCCCGGCCAGGCCGCGGATGCGGGTGCCCGCCGGCTGCCCCAGCCCACCCTCGATCCTCTGGGCGGTGGACATGGCGCCGGGCGCGGCGGTGGACATGCGCTGGACGATCACCGCGATCAGCCCCACGGTGCCCGCGATAATCAGAACCCCCATGACGATGACGAGCACCTTGAGCGCGCGCAATCAGACCCCCGATCTTTCCCTGGATTTCATCGCCACGCCGGAACAGGCGGGGCAGCGCCTGGACCGCGTCCTGGCGGAGGTGTCAGGGGCATTGTCGCGATCCCGTGTCAAGGCGCTGATCGAGGCCGGGCAGGCGCGGCGGGACGGCCAGCCTGTCGCCAACCCGTCCGAGGCGGTGCGTCCGGGCGGACGCTACAGCCTGCACGTCCCGCCGCCGGAACCGGCCACGCCGCAGGCTCAGGCGATCCCCCTGACCATCCTGTACGAGGACCCGCATCTCATTGTGCTGAACAAGCCGGCCGGGCTGGTCGTGCATCCGGCGCCGGGCAACCAGGACGGGACGCTGGTGAACGCCCTCCTCGCCCATGCGGGGGAGGAGCTGACGGGCATCGGCGGGGAGAAGCGCCCCGGCATCGTCCACCGGCTGGACAAGGACACCAGCGGGGTGATGGTGGTGGCGAAGTCCGAGGCGGCACATCATGCGCTGTCGGAAGCCTTCGCCTCCCGCGATCTCGACCGCGAGTATCTGGCCCTGGTCTGGGGCTACCCTCCCCCGCAAGGGGGAGATCGAGGGCGATATCGGCCGGCATCCGATGGACCGGAAGCGCATGGCCGTGGTCACCCGGAACGGCAAGCACGCCCTCACCCGCTATGCCACGGAACAGGCCTGGGCGGGCGCCTGTGCCCTGCTCCGCTGCCGACTGGCGACCGGACGGACCCATCAGATCCGGGTCCATCTCTCGCACAAGGGGCACCCGCTGGTGGGGGACCCGGTCTATCTCCGCCGCACCCCCGCCTCCGCCAAAGCCCTCGGCGCGGAAACACGGGAAGCCCTGCTGGCCTTTCCGCGGCAGGCCTTGCACGCCGCGACTCTGGGCTTCCGCCACCCCATCACCGGAGAGGCGCTGAGCTTCGCCGCCCCGCTGCCACCGGACATGGCCGCGCTGCTGGATATGTTGAAGCGCGACGGAGAGTAACCCGACTGTGACAGTCGGTTTTTCTTGCAAACAAAGGGCGAACGCGCTAAAAACTCGCTGCGCCGCCGCAGCCAGGTGCCGCTCAAAAGCGTTAGCCGCGGAGAAAAGTTCCGACGTGACCGGAGCGACCGCGAAACGCTGGGCCTGGCAACGGATGGGCACATTCCACAGCGGTCTCAGGACCCGCCGTCACGGGGGTTCCTGAAGCCGGAGAGGAGGCGAGTACATACATGGCTTCCACTTCCATGATTCCAATGGCTCCCGAGGGCAATCTTTCCCGCTACCTCCAGGAGATCCGCAAGTTCCCGATGCTGGCGCCGGAGGAGGAGTACAACCTCGCCAAGCGCTGGAAGGACAGCGGGGACGAAGGGGCGGCCCACAAGCTCGTCACCTCCCACCTCCGCCTCGTCGCGAAGATCGCCATGGGCTACCGCGGCTACGGCCTGCCGGTGGGCGAGCTGATCAGCGAGGGCAATGTCGGCATGATGCAGGCGGTGAAGCGGTTCGACCCGGACCGTGGCTTCCGCCTCGCCACCTATGCCATGTGGTGGATCCGCGCCGCGATCCAGGAATACATCCTGCACTCCTGGTCGCTGGTGAAGATGGGCACCACCGCCGCGCAGAAGAAGCTGTTCTTCAACCTGCGCCGGCTGAAGGGCCAGATGGCGGCGCTGGAGGAAGGCGATCTGCAGCCGGAGCAGGTGGAGAAGATTTCCCGCGTGCTGCAGGTGCCGGAACAGGATGTGGTGTCGATGAACCGCCGCCTGGCTTCCTCGGACCAGAGCCTGAACGCCCCCGTCCGCGCCGATAGCGAGGGCGAGTGGCAGGATTGGCTGGTGGACGAGGGCGAGAGCCAGGAGAGTGAGCTCGCGGACCGGGAGGACATGTCCAACCGCCGCCACCTGCTCGACACGGCGCTGAAGACGCTGAACGAGCGTGAGCGCCATATCCTGATCGAACGCCGGCTGAAGGACGAGCCGACCACGCTGGAAGAGCTCTCGCAGCAGTACAACATCTCGCGCGAGCGTGTCCGCCAGATCGAGGTCCGCGCCTTCGAGAAGCTGCAGAAGTCGATGAAGAACCAGATCGCCGAGCAGCGTCTGGCCATCACCTGAAAAGGGCCGCACGGTCCTGATGCGAACGGCGGGGAAACCCGCCGTTTCCGATTCCGGGCTCACCTTCCAGTCCGCTATCCCCGACCGCCGATCCCCGGTCCTGGCAGCAGATCCGCGGCCAAAGGCGCTTCCACCCCGCCCGATCTCGCTTATGGATGTCGGGACGGCGAAAGGAACGGCGCAGATGGGGGTGGAGATGTCGGACACGGCGCAGCAGGCCCAGCGCCCCCGCCTGCGGCGCCGGTATTTCCGGCGGCTGCGGCGTCTTCCCCTGGTTTCGCCCCGCCTCTGGCTGCGGCGCATGGTCTTCTGGTTCGGCGCGGTGCTGGTGGGCCTCGTCGCCATCGGCTTCGCCGCCCTGGCCGACCGCGCCGGCGCGGGCTTCCGCCAACTGGTCACGCACTGGCCCCTGCTGGCGCTGCTGGTCTCCCCCGCCTGCTTCGCCCTGGCCAGCTACCTGACCCGCACCGTCTTCCCCGGCGCCCAGGGCAGCGGCATCCCCCAGGTCATCGCCACCCTGCACATGGACGATCCGAAGCTCATCTCCCAGGTCCTGTCCCTGCGGATCGCCGTGGGCAAGGTCCTGCTGACGCTGCTGGGCCTGCTCGGTGGCGGCTCGATCGGGCGCGAGGGACCGACCGTGCAGGTCGGCGCCTCGATCATGCAGGCCCTGGCCCAGCGGCTGCACCTTCCCCGCCCTGAGACCCGGCGCGCCATGGTGCTGGCGGGGGGCGCCGCCGGCGTCGCGGCCGCCTTCAACACGCCGCTGGCGGGGATCGTCTTCGCCATCGAGGAACTCAGCCATTCCTATGAGGGACGCACCAGCGGCAACGTCCTCACCGCCGTGGTGATCGGCGGCGTGGTCAGCCTGGCCCTGGTCGGGAACTACACCTATTTCGGCGTCACCCAGGTCGATCTCCCAATAGGGGCCGCCTGGGCCGCTGTCCCGCTCTGCGCCATCCTGGGCGGGCTTTGCGGCGGCGCCTTCAGTTGGATGCTGGTGCGCGCCTCCAGGGGGCTGCCCGGCTTGGCCGGGCGTTTCCTGATGCGCCACCCGGTGGGTTTCGCGGCGCTCTGCGGGCTGGTGGTGGCGCTGATCGGGCTGGCCAGCGGCGGCCTGACCTATGGCACCGGCTACGCCCAGGCGCGTGGGCTGATCGAAGGGGAGACCAGCCTCCCCGCCAGCTATTTCGCCGCCAAGCTGCTGGCGACGGTGGTGTCATACTGCAGCGGCATTCCCGGCGGCATCTTCGCTCCCTCCCTCTCGGTCGGGGCCGGCTTCGGCGCCACGCTGGCGGAACTCCTGCCGGTCGCGCCACTCGGCGCCATGGTCCTGCTCGGCATGGTCGCCTATTTCTCGGGTGTGGTGCAGGCGCCGATCACGGCGGCCGTCATCGTCATGGAGATGACCGACGGCCAGAATATGATCATCCCGCTGATGGCCACCTCCTTCATCGCGACCGGCGCCTCCCGGCTTATCTGCCGGCGTCCGCTCTACGGCGCCCTGGCGCGCCGTTTCCTGCATGCGGTGGAGCGGCGCTGAAGCGCGTGCCTCATTCCTCCCGGGGGTCTGGCCCCCGGGTCGCGCCCTGTGCCGGCTCCACCGCCTGGGGCCGGTTCTCCGCGGCGGCACGGTAGACGGTCTCCATCAGGCGCATGTCCCGCAGCCCTTCCTCGCCCGGCGTGTGCGGCGTCTCGTCGGCCAGGACGCGCTCGGAGAAATGGTCGATCTCCAGCGCGAACTGGTTCCTGTGCCGGATCTTGCGCTCCTCCTGCCCGACGATGTTGCCGGACTTGCGGGACACGATCATGCGCTGCCCGACATAGGAGAAGGCATCCGGCATCTCCACGCTGCCGCCCTCGAAATGCAGCCGCAGCGTCTTGTCGTTGAAGGCGCCATAGGAGGCGAGGCAGTTCGCCATCACGCCGGAGGGGAAGCGCAGGCCGAAGGCGACGCTCTCCTCCACCTCCTTCCAGCGCTCGTCGCCCGGCGGGCTGTAGAGCCGCGCGCTGATCTCCACCGGCTCCTCCCCGGTGATGTAGCGCGTGGCGTTGAGGCAGTAGAGCCCGATATCGGGCATCGCCCCTCCCCGGCCAGGGCCTTGGAATAGCGCCATTGCGGCCCCGGCCCGTTGGCCTGGACATTGGTCGCCTCGATGAAGCGCAGCCTGCCCAGTTCGCCGGACCGCACCAGCGCGATCGCCGCGCGGTTATAGGGTTCGTACTGGCAGCGATAGGCCACCATCAGCCTGACGCCAGCCCTGGCGCAGGCATCGACCATCTCCCCCGCCTCGGCGGAACTGGTCGCCATCGGCTTCTCGCAGAGCACATGCTTGCCGATCGCCGCCGCGCGCAGGGTGTATTCGCGGTGCATGCCGTTGGGCAGGACGATATAGACCGCCTTCACCGCCGGCAGGTCGCGCAGCGTCTCGAAATCCGCGTAGCCGAGCACCGAGGTTTCCGGGATGCCGTATTGCCGCGCCACCGCGCTGCCCTTCTCCGGGCTGCCCGTCACCAGCGCCGCCGGATAGGAGCTCTTGCACCCGGCGAAGGCGGGAAGGATCTCCTCCAGGCTCAGCCGCCCCAGCGCCACGATGGCATAGCCCAGGCGCTCCCCGGGTGCGCGCGGCGCGGGCGGTGGCGGCGTGCGCGGCTCGGCCTCGCTGCGCCAGTTCGGGAAGACCACCCTGCCGTTCTGCACCCGCCCGACATCCATCTCGGACGGGGCCGGATAGCCCGGCGCGCCATTGGCCGCCGCATGGGCCGGGCCGAGAGCGAGGCCCATGGCGGACAGGCCGGAGACACGGATCAGGCCGCGCCGCGTGGCGGAGAAGCTGTCGTCGGGCATGGCGGGGGGAAGCTCCGGTTCCGTCCCGCCCTCAACGCCGCGCCCCGCCGGGGGTTGAGGGCGGCACACGGCCTCGTGCCCGCCCCTCCCCGGAATCGCGCGGATCAGAGACCCGCGAGATGCGCCGTGGCGAGCGCGGCTTCCTGCCGGTGGACCAGCGTGGAAACACTGGCCTGGAAGACGTGCAGGAAGGAGCCGGGATGGATGCCGATCCAGAGCGTCAGCACCACCAGCGGCGCGAAGATCAGCCTTTCCCGCACCGAAAGGTCCAGCAGCCCGCGCAGCTCGGCCCGGTGCAGGCGGCTGAACAGCACGGCCTTGTACATGCGCAGCATATAGGCGGCGCCCAGGACCATGCTACTGCCGGCCCCCAGGGTGAGCCAGGGGCTGACCTTCCAGGCGCCGACCAGCACCAGGAACTCGCCGGGGAAGGAGGCCGTGCCGGGCAGCGCCATGGCCGCCAGGGTGAAGATCATCGCCACCACCGCATAGGCCGGCATGACCTTCGCGATCCCGCCGAAATGCCCGATGTCGCGCGTGCGCACGCGGTCCTGCAGCACGCCGATGCAGAGGAAGCCGGCGCCCGAGACCACGCCATGCGCCAGCATCTGCAACAGCGCGCCGGAGATGCCCTGCTCGTCGATGGAGAAGACGCCGATCGTGGCGATACCCATATGGGCAATCGAGGAATAGGCCACGATCTTCTTCATGTCCTGCTGCAGCAGGGCCACCAGGCTGGCATAGACCACGGCGATCGCCGACAGGGTCAGGACGAAGGGCGCCAGCGTTTCCGTCGCCTGCGGAAAGAGCGGGATGGAGAAGCGCAGGAAGCCATAGGCGCCCATGTTCAGCATCACGCCGCCGAGCATGACGGAGCCCGCGGTCGGCGCCTCGGCATAGGCTTCCGGCTGCCAGGTGTGGAAGGGCCACATCGGCATCTTCACTGCGAAGGCGGCGAAGAAGGCCAGGAACATCCACATCTGCGCGCCGCGCGACAGGTGCAGGCCCATGAGCTGCGTCAGGTCGGTGGAGCCGGCGTCGTACCAGATGGCCAGCACCGCCAGCAGCATCAGCAGCGCGCCCGCCAGCGTGTAGAAGAACAGCTTGAAGGCCGCCCGCACGCGGTGCGGTCCGCCCCAGATCCCGATGATCAGGAAGATCGGTACCAGCGCCGCCTCGAAGAACACATAGAAGAGCAGCAGGTCGACGGCCGAGAAGACGCCGATCATCGCCGTTTCCAGCAGCAGGAAGGCGGCCATGTAGGTCCGGATGCGGGTCTGCTCCATCCGCCAGGATGCCAGGATGCAGATCGGCGTCAGCAGCGCCGTGAGCAGCACGAAGAGGACGGAGATGCCGTCCACCCCCATGTGATAGCTGATGCCGATGTCCGGCATCCAGTTCGCGTGCTCCTGGAACTGGTAGGAACCGCTGCCACCGTCGAAGCCGAACCAGAGCAGCGAGGAGAGCGCCAGGACGGCGAGGCTGGTGCCGAGCGCGATCCCGCGCACCAGTCGCCCGACCCTCTCATCCTCGCCGCGCAGGCACAGGATGGCGGCCACACCCGCCAGGGGCAGGAAGGTCAGGGTCGATAAGAGCGGAAAGCCAGCAGCGTTCATCCGGCGGAGCCTTGCAAGCGTCAGGGGCAAGCATCAGGGCAGGCAGGCGAAATCTTTCCTGTTTCGGAAAGATTCGTTGCACCGCACCATGTCGCGGGAGGCTCCGCCTATCGGCTTTTCTTTCCGGCCGCCAGCACAGGGATGAATAACCGGCGATTTCCGACAGATTTTTCATGGAGAATCCATGAAAACACGAGGAAAATCAAGGAGTTTTATCTTATATAACTCTTTCTGTTCCGGTTTTATTGCTGCTTCTGGTCGTTTTACTTCCGGTTACACAGCCCCGGCAATCCCGGCGAAAGGCGGGCGAATGCCCCGCCCGCACCGTCCCCGGCCATCCGCCCCGCGGCGTTCAGCCGTCCTCCCGCACCGGCACCGCCGCCGCGCGGCTCCAGCCCAGCCGCAGCGGGAGCCCCTCCACGGGCTGCAACGGCGCACGCCAGGCCGGCAGTTGCACCCGCAGCACGCCGAGATCCCGCGTCGCCACGGACAGGTGGAAGGCGGTGCCGGCATAGGACCAGGACAGCACCGTCCCCTCCACCATGTTGTCCTCCTCCATGCCCTCGCCGAGCGGCAGGATCTTCTCGGGCCGCAACGACATCACCACGCCCTCCCCCGCCCGCGCCGTGCCGCGCGCGAGCAGGCGCGTGGCACCCAGGCGCAGCGCGATGGTGCCGTCCGCGCTGTCCTCCACCGTGCCGGCCAGGAAGTTGCTCTGCCCCAGGAAGCCCGCCACGAAACGCGTCGCGGGGCGCTCGTAGAGTTCCGCCGGCGAACCCTGCTGGATCAGCCGCCCATGGTTCAGGATCGCGATCCGGTCGGACAGGGAAAGCGCCTCCTCCTGATCGTGTGTAACGTTGATGAAGGTGCGGCCGACGCGGCGATGCAGCGCCTTCAGCTCGTCCTGCAACTCGGCGCGCAGCTTCTTGTCCAGCGCGGACAGGGGCTCGTCCAGCAGCAGCAGTGCCGGATCGAAGACCAGCGCCCGCGCCAGCGCCACGCGCTGCTGCTGCCCGCCGGAAAGCTGGTGCGGCCGCCTTTCGGCGAAACGGCCCAGTTGCACGAGGTCCAGCGCGGCGCGCACGCGGGACTCGCGCTCCGCCCGCCCGATCCGCCGCACACGCAGCGGGAAGGCGACATTCTCCGCCACCGTCATCTGCGGGAACAGCGCATAGCCCTGGAAGACCATGCCGAAGGAGCGCTTCTCCGGCGGCAGGGCGGTGATGTCGCGCCCGTCCAGCAGCACCTGGCCGGCGGAGGGTTCGACGAATCCCGCGATCACCATCAGCAGCGTGGTCTTGCCGGAGCCGGAAGGGCCGAGCAGCGTCAGGAATTCGCCGCGCCCGACCTCCAGCGACACATCGGCCACCGCCGCCGCCTCGCCATAGCGGCGCGTGACGCCGCGCAGCGACAGCGCATGACCGGCACCGGCCGGGACGGCGGTGGCCGCGGGGCGTTCCAGCACGATGCTCATGAGCGATACTCCGGCTGTTCGCGGTCCAGCCTGCGGCACATCGCCTCGGCCGGCACGTGCTTCGGATCAGGCTTTCGTGGCGGGTCGTAGAGCAGCATGTCAGTAGCCCCGTTCCGGGTCATAGAGATTGGGCAGCCGGCCACCCGCCTCATGCGTGGCGATGGCCTCCGCGATATAGCGCGCCCGCTCGCGCAGGCTGGCCAGCGAGGCGAGGTGCGGCGTCACGATCACCTTGGGATGCGACCAGAGCGGGCTGTCGGAGGCCAGCGGCTCCGGCTCGAAGACATCCAGCAGCGCGCCGTCCAGATGCCCGCTGTCCAGCGCCGCCAGCAGATCCGGCACCGCGAGATGCGAGCCGCGCCCGACATTCACGACCTGCGCGCCCCGGGGCAGCAGGGACAGCACGCGTGCATCGATCAGCCCCCGGGTTTCCGGCGTCGAGGGCAGCAGGCAGACCAGGATATCAGTGCGCGCCAGGAAGGCCCCCAGCTCCTCCACCCCGGCGAAGGATTCGACACCCGGCAGGTCCTTGCGCGTGCGCGACCAGCCCGCGACAGGAAAGCCCAGTGCCCGCAGCATCCGCGCCGCCGTGCCGCCCAGATTGCCCAGGCCCATGATGCCGACGCGCCGCTCCGCCGCGGTGAAACGAGGGTGGAAATTGTCCCACCGCGCCTCCGCCTGCGCCAGCGCCATCCGCCGTGCCCCGCGCAGCAGGGACAGGCAGGCCCAGCTCACGAACTCGCCCATGCGCTGGCCCGTTTCCAGCCCGCCCATGCGCACCAGCGGGAGATGGCGCGGCCATTCCGGATCGCGCACGATGTTGTCCACTCCGGCGGCGGAGGAGAAGACGATGCGCAGGTTGGACAGGCGCCTCAGCCGGCCGGGTTCCGGGTCCCAGACCACGACATAGGAGACCTCCTCCGGCGCCACGGCGGCATCGTCCCACCAGCGGATCTCCAGGCGCGGGTTCACGGCCCGGAAGGCGTCACGCCATTTCGGGACCGCCGCCTCGCCGCCCGACTTCACCAGAACAATCACTTGCTCGCCCCCATTCCGGCCGCAACGCCGCCCGGCCGCGTCCATGCCATGCATGCCCCATGCCGCCCCGGTTCCTATCATACCGGTTCCTATCATACCGGTTCCTATCATACCGGTTCCCGTCATGCCGGGCCGGTCCAGACGGTTCCGCCGGGCCATCCCGGGAGGGGCGCATTCCATATCGGGGCGGTCGGGAATGTCCATGGCCCGCGCCCTCGCGGCGGGGGTGAACCCGATGGCGGCAGCGCCGTTACCCTCGCGGAGATCACCCCGGCCCTGGGCTGTCCCTTCGGGGACGCCGAACGATCCGCGCAGGGCCGGAACCATCCGGCAGGAGGAAAACACCATGGCCGCCGATCCGACCACGATGCAGCAGGCTTCAGGCCCCGGCACCAAGCGGGAGGAAGACCAGAAGGAGGCGCTGAAGGACACCTTCCCCGCCAGCGACCCGGTGGGGCATGACGGTGGCCGTGGCTCGCGCGCCGTTCCTCCCGCGATGGAGGAGGACAATCCCGCCCCGCTCGCGGACGGAAAGACCCTGTCCTACACCTTCGGCGACCCTGAGAAGGCCAAGCTGGCCGGGGAAGGCGTGGTCCGCGCCGGCCTAGCCGAACGCAGCCGCCTCTCGGTGGATGGGTCCTCCCTGCGCCTGGAGGTCACGCGGGGCGCGGCTGGGGATGTCGACCGGATGCTGCAACAGGCTGGCGGCCGCGCGTCCTGAACCTGGGTCCCCGGAAACCCCGCGCCGCCATCGTCATCTTCGGCGCGGCGGTGCGGCCCGATGGCTCCCCCAGCCAGACCCTGCGGCGGCGGGTGGAGGCGGCGCTGGCGCATGGCCGTCGCCGTCACCCTCCGCCGCTCTATGTGCCGACCGGGGCGAAGGGCCGGCATGGGCCGAGCGAGGCCAGCGTGATGGCCCGCCTGCTCCGCGAGGGTGGGGTTCCACCGGAGGATATCCTGGAGGAGCCGACCGGCACGGATACGCTGTCATCCGCCCGTGCCGTCGCCGGCCTGTTGCGGAACTGGCAGGGTCCGGTGCTGGTGGCCTCCTCGGGCTATCATATCCCGCGCTGCGTGCTGCTGCTGCGCCTGCTGGGTCTCCCGGCCCGCCATGGCCCGGCGGCCCGCGCGGCCCCCGGCTTCCAGGACTGGCGCTGGCGCCTGCGCGAGGCCCCGGCCATTCCCTATGACGCCGCCCTGGCGCTCTGGCACCGCCGCGCCGGACGCGGATCGGCCCCGGCGGGCTGACCCCTTCCCGCCCCCGCCCCACCATGCTTCCTGTGCCGCCGCGTCAGGGCGAAGGAGCTGGGCCATGCGGGTCAATGGGGCGGAACGGGTGCTGGGAATCCTCGGCGGCATGGGGCCCCTGGCCGGGGCGCAGTTCCTGCTGCGGCTGACGCTGCTGACCCCGGCGCGGCGGGACCAGGACCATGTTCCCGCCGTGCTGTGGTCCGACCCCCGCATCCCCGACCGCACCGAGGCGCGGCTGCATGGCGGGGAGGACCCGCTGCCCGCGCTGCTGCGCGGCATCCGCGGGCTGGAGGCGGCGGGCTGCGGCGCGATCGCCATCCCCTGCAACACCGCCCATGGCTGGTATGAGGCGATGCGGGCGGCTACCTCCCTGCCGGTCCTCCACATCGTCGATGCGGCGGCCGAGGAGTTAAGGCGCCAGGGCCTGGTGGGTGCCAGGGTCGGGCTGATGGCCACGGCGGGCACCCTGGCGATGCGGCTGTACCAGGAACGCTTCGACGTCCTGGGCCATGAGGTGATCACGCCGGACGAGGCCCAGATGCGCGACAAGGTCGGGCCGGGAATCGCGTTGGTGAAGGCGAACCGCGTGGAGGAAGCCTATGCGCCCCTGGCGGAGGTGGCGCGGAGCCTGATCGCGCGGGGCGCGGAGGCCGTGGTGCTGGGCTGCACGGAGATCCCGCTGGGGATCCAGACCGGGCCCGCCCTGCCCTTTCCGGTGGTGGACACGATCGACGCGCTGGCCCGCGTCTCGATCGGATGGGCGAAGGGGCCGGTGGAGTAGGAAGAACCGGCCGGCGGATCAGGAAGGCGGGCCGGCCCTTCGGGCGTCACACGGGAAAGGTGGAAGGCGAAGGTCCGGCCAGTCTCAAAGGGTGGCCGGGATGGCGCCTCAGTCGTCGTCGCACTCGCAGCCATTGGTCGGGCCCTTGTCGGCCCGGATGATGTGATGGTCCACCCACTCGGCCACCAGGCGCTGCGCCTCGCTCACCGAGGCTTCCGGATGATGAATGCGGTACAGGGCCGTGCAGGCTCGGAACGACGACAGATCGTCGTTGCCGCCCTCCCGCAGCTCACGGTAGGCGGTCACAACGGCCCGCTCGCAGCGGCGGACGATGTGGCTGAACTCCTGACCCATCATACACTCCAGCGTTTGCGAGTTATTTGAGAATCGCTCGCAATTCGTTCCTAGGTTATATTCTCACCTGAACGCCTATTCAAGCGTTCAAGCCGGCAGGCCCCTGCTCCCTGCGCGATTCCCTTAATCCGGACCTGTCAGGGACGGATTTAAGGCAAAGATGCTGCCGACGTCACGCCTTATCACCTGGCCATGGACGCCCCGGACCGTTGGCACATGCCCCCGGCCCGGATGGCGGAAGGCCCCGGCCGGTCAGGCGCCGCCGACCAGCGCCGCCAGCGCCTTGCCCAGATCCTCCGTCCCGGCCTGCCCGCCCATGTCGCGGGTGCGCGGCCCGCCCTCGGCCAGCAGCTTCTCGATGGCGTCGGTGATCGCCCGCGCGGCCTCCGCCTCCCCCAGATGCTCCAGCATCATGGCGCCGGACCAGATCTGGCCGATGGGGTTGCAGATGCCCTTGCCGGCGATGTCGGGGGCGGAGCCGTGCACCGGCTCGAACATCGAGGGATGCAGCTTCTCCGGGTTGATGTTGGCCGAGGGCGCGATGCCGATGGAGCCCGCCACCGCAGGGCCGAGATCGGAGAGGATGTCGCCGAACAGGTTGGAGCCCACCACCACATCGAACCAGTCCGGATGCTGCACGAAATGGGCGCAGAGGATGTCGATATGGTACTGGTCCGTCTGCACCTCCGGATACTGCGCCGCCATGGCGGCGAAGCGTTCGTCCCAGAAGGGCATGGTGAAGGTGATGCCGTTGGACTTGGTGGCCGAGGTCACCTTGCGCCGCTTGCGCGTCTTCGCGAGGTCGAAGGCATAGCGCAGGATGCGGTCCACCCCGGTCCGGGTGAAGACGCTGTCCTGCGTCACGAATTCCCGCCCGGTGCCGGGGAACATGCGGCCGCCGGTGCTGCTGTACTCGCCCTCGGTGTTCTCGCGCACCACCACGAAGTCGATATCGGCCGGGCCGCGCCCGGCCAAGGGCGTGCGCACGCCCGGCATCAGCCGGCAGGGGCGGACACTGGCATACTGGTCGAAGCCGCGCCGCATCGGGATCAGCAGGCCCCAGAGCGAGACATGGTCCGGCACGCCCGGCCAGCCCACCGCGCCCAGAAAGACGGAATCGGCTTCGCGGAGCTGTTCCAGCCCGTCCTCCGGCATCATCGCCCCGGTGTTCAGGTAGCGGTCGCAGGACCAGTCGTATTCCTTGCATTCCAGGGAGAAACCGAAGCGCCGCCCCGCCGCTTCCAGCACCCGGAGCCCTTCCGGCACGGTCTCGCGCCCGATTCCATCGCCCGGGATCACGGCGATACGGTGCTTGCGCGGCTCGGCCATCGGCATTCCCCTTGATGTCGGATGGCAGGTTGGCGCCACCGTGGGCCAGCGGCAAGGCCGCCTCCCCGGCCGGCCTCCCTGGTTCGGCCTTCGGGGCCGAGGAGGAAAGCATGTCAGGCAGTCACGGTGACAACCGGGCAGCGACGGCGGAGCCGCGCCGCATCGTGGTGGTGGGTGGCGGAGCGGCGGGGCTGGACCTTTCCATCCGCCTGGCGAGCCGCCGACGCCGGCCCGTCCCCTATGCCGTCACCCTGGTGGACCGCAGCGGCAGCTATGTCTGGAAGCCACGGTTGCACGAGGTCGCGGCCGGCACGCTCGACACCTCGCAGGAACAGGTCTCCTACCTCGCCCATGCGCGGCGGCACGGTTTCACCTACTGGCCCGGCCTGCTGCGCGGGCTGGACCGGGGCCGGCGGCGGCTGACGCTGGGCACGCTGCAAGGCCCGGACGGGCAGGACACCGTCACCACCCGGCTGACCTACGACACGCTCGTGCTCGCGGTCGGCAGCCATGCCGATGATTTCGGCACGCCCGGCGCCCAGGAACACTGCCGCTTCATCGACAGCCGCGATCAGGCGGAAGCCTTCACCGTCGCGCTGCGCGAGGAGATCATCCGGACCCTCACGGACCGTCCGGACCGCACCCTGTCCATCGCCATCGTCGGGGCGGGCGCCACGGGCACGGAGCTGGCCGGGGAGATCAACCATGCGCTCGACCTCGCCGCCGGCTATGGCCTGCCGGGGCTGCGGCAGCGCATCCACATCACGCTGATCGAGGCCGCGCCCCGCATCCTGCCCGCCCTGCCTGAACGCGTTTCCGCCGCCGCGACGCGGGTGCTGGGCGAGATCGGGGTGGAGGTGCTGACCGGCGATCCGGTGGCCTCCGTCGATGCGCACGGCCTGACGCTGAAGAGCGGGCGCCGGATCGACGCCGCGCTGCGGGTCTGGGCCGCGGGCATCCGCGCCCCCGCCGTGCTGCGGGAGATGGACGGGCTGGAGGTGGACCGGGCGAACCGCCTGGTCGTGCGGCCCAGCCTGCAGACCACGCGCGACCCGGCGATCTTCGCGCTGGGCGATTGCAGCGCCCTGGTGCCGGAGGGCGCCGAGCGCCCCCTCCCCGCCACGGCCCAGGTGGCGCACCAGGAGGCCCGGCACCTCGCCGCGCATCTGCCGGATTTCCTGGCGGGCCGGGATCTGCCACCCTTCCGCTACAAGGAGCACGGCTCCCTGGTCTCCCTGGGCGGCTACGACGCCTTTGGCAGCCTGGGCCGGCTCGGCGTGCTGCCCGGCGGCTTCATCGAGGGGCGCTTCGCCCAGCTCAGCTACAACCTGCTCTACCGGCAGTACCAGTATGTGGTGCATGGCCGGCGCGTGCCGCTGATCTGGGCGGCGGAGGTGCTGCAGAGGCTCGCCAAGCCCCGGCTGCGGCTGGACTGATCCCCCCGGAGGCGGCCCGGGCGCGCTCAGCCCTCCGCCAGCAGAGCCGCCGTGTCGGGCGCGTTCATCGCGCGGGCGGCGTCCAGCGCCGTCATGCCCCGGGCGTCCCGCGCCTCGCGGCTGGCACCGTGTTCCAGCAGCAGCCGGACGAGTCCCGTCCGGTTGAACATGGCCGCCATCATCAGCGCCGTGCGCCCGTCGCCGCCATGCCCCTCGATGCGCGCGCCATGTTCCAGCAGAAGCCGCACGATCGCCTCGCCCCCCTTGAAGCAGGCGGCGGCCAGCGGCGTCTGCCCCCGGTCATTGGCGACCTCCGGATCGGCGCCGCCCTCCAGCAGCACGCGCACCGTCTCCGTCCGCAGATGATAGGCCGCCAGCATCAGCAGCGTGTCACCCTTGTCGTTGCGCAGGTTGGGCGGCAGTCCCTGCGCCAGCAGGGCGCGCATCTGGTCCGCGCCGCCGCCGCGCGCCAGGTCGAAGACGCGCCCGGCGAAGGCGATGGTTTCCTCATCCGGATGTGGCCGGAGCGTGGGGGTCGAATCCGTCATCCGCCTGCCTCTCTCTATCGGCACGGGGGCCGCTGCGGGCCCGTCCCCGGCTGAACGCCCGGCCCGCCGCCGGGCTGCGGCGGCGCCGGCCATCCCTCCTCTGTCAAAGCATCTTCATCCGGCGGCCAGCCCACCCGGAGGGTTTCCGTGGAAAACTGCGCCTTCGCTTCGGATTCGGGACCGCCTTGCGCTTCATCGAGACCTTCGACCTCTGGCCCTTCCTCGACACCGTGGTCAGCCTCGCCGCCGCCTTCCTCTTCGGCACCGCCATCGGTGCGGAACGGCAGTACCGGCAGCGGACGGCCGGGCTGCGCACCAACGTGCTGGTCGCCGTCGGCGCCGCCGCCTTCGTGGACCTCGCCATGCGGATCGCCGGCCCCACCGAGGCGACTCGGGTCGTCTCCTATGTCGTCTCCGGCATCGGCTTCCTGGGCGCCGGCGTGATCATGAAGGAGGGGATGAACGTCCGCGGCCTGAACACCGCCGCCACCCTCTGGTGCGCCGCCGCGGTCGGGGCCTGCGCCGGGGCCGACATGGTGGCGGAGGCCGGGCTCCTCACCCTCTTCGTCATCGTCGGCAACACGCTGTTGCGGCCGCTGGTGAACGCCATCAACCGCCGGCCGATCGACGAGCGCGCCTCCGAGGCGACCTACGAGATCAGCCTGGCCGCCGCCATCGAGGACCTGCCGCGCCTGCGCGAGCTCCTCGCCGACCGGATGGAACAGGCGCATTACCCGGCTGGCGACATCGCCTTGCGCCCGCTCGGCGAGGAAAGCGGGGAGGTCGTCGCCACGCTGCTCAGCACCGCCGTGAACCCGCCGGAAATGGATGCGCTGGTCGCGGGGCTGGAGCGGCTGCCGGGTGTCACCCATGCGACCTGGGCGATGCGCACCAGCGACTGATGCCGCCCGGCGGAAGTTCCGCCCCGCCGCCTTACCGCCCCTACTGCTTCTCGATCCCCGCGGCTTTCGCGACCTCGGTCCATTTGGCGACCTCGGCGGCCACGAAGCGCTGCGCCTCCTCCGGGCTGTTGCCGACCACCGTTGCGCCCAGCCCCGCCATCCGTTCCCGCACCGCCGGGGTCTGGAGCTGCGCCACCGTATCGGCCGAGATCCGCCGCGCCACCGGCTGCGGCAGGCCGGCGGGCCCGATCAGCGCGCCCCAGGTCGCCGCCTCATAGCCGGGGAAGCCGCTTTCCGCGACGGTCGGCACGTCCGGCAGCGACGGCAGGCGCCGCGCCGCCGTGGTCGCCAGCACCTTCAGCTTGCCCGCCTGCACATGGCCCAGCACCGAGGGCAGCGGGTCGAACATCACATCCACCCGCCCGGCCATCAGGTCCGGATGCGCGGCGGTGGAGCCGCGATAGGGCACATGCGTCATCTTCACCCCGGCGCGCGCGGCGAACATCTCCGCCGCTAGGTGCACCGCGCCGCCAGTGCCGGCGAAGCTGATCTGCCCCTCCTTGCGCCGCGCCAGCCCGGCGAGCTGCTGCGGCGTGCTGGCGGGGAAGTCGGGCGCCGCCACCAGCAGCAGCGGCACGCTGTAGACCACGGTCAGCGTGGTCAGGTCCTTCAGCGTGTCGAAGGGCGTGGTGTAGAGCGGCACGTTCACCGCGTGGTTCACCGAGATCATCGCCAGCGTGTGCCCGTCCGGCGGCGATTTCGCGACGACATCCGTGCCGATGATGCCGTTGGCCCCGGCGCGGTTCTCCACCACCACCGGCTGGACCCATTGCTTCGACAGCGGCTCCGCCAGCAGCCGCGCGGCGATGTCGGCGGAGCCGCCGGGGGTATAGGGCACGATCACCCGCACGGCATGGGACGGGAAGCCGGCGGCCTGCGCCCCCGCCCGGCGGGGCAGCACGAAGGGCGCGGCCAGCAGCGGCAAAGGCAGCAGGGTGCGGCGACGGATGGACATGCTTCTCTTCCCCAGCCCGGATTCTTCCGGATTTTTCCCGTGCCCGCCGCCCTGGCAGGGCCGGCGGGCCGAGGCGGGGAAGCCTGCTCCGGATAGGAGCCCGGAACAAGCCGGGGTGCCGGGCGCTCAGCCCGCCGGGGCCTCCCCGGACAGCAGCCCCGCCGCCAGGATCTCCGCCGCCACCCGCCCGCTCTCGTCCAGCGGCGCGCGCGCGAAGGGCTCCGGGAAGCCGGAGAAGGGCCGCGCCTGCCCCGCCTCGTAGAGGCTGCGGTGCAGGGCCGCGTGGCGCGGCGCCGCCGAGGGATCGAGGCCCGGCATGGCCACGAAGACCGGCGCGGCGACGGCCAGGGCCTCGGAAAGCATGGAAACGCTGTCGCCCGTCACCACCACCGCGTCCGCCCAGGCCAGGAAGCCGGTGAAGGGGTTCGGCCCCGCATCCCCCCAGCGGAAGAGCCGTCCCGGACTTCCGCCCAGGCCCCGCGCCACGGCCTCGGTGGCGGCCTCCCCCGTGCGCCGGCTGGTGGTCGCCATGACGCTGCCGGAGCCTGCGGCGACGCGGGCGGCGAGCTCCCCGGCGGCGGCGGGGTCCATCCCCTCCCCCCGGACCGGGCCGCCGATCAGCAGGGCGGTGCGTGGCCGGGGCAGTTCCGCCAGCGCCGCCCATTCCGTCCGCGCCGCGGCGAGCCGTGCCTGCGAGAGGCGGTGCGTGGCGCCCAGGACCGGCAGGATATTCCGTGGCAGCGGCGGCGCCGTTCCGGCGAGGTCGTGCCGCCCCAGCACCAGCCGGTCGAAGCCCCCGCCGCCGAAGCTCCAGATACCGAAGCCGGGGCGCATGCAATGGACCGTCCGCGCCCCGCGCCGCCCGAGCCAGAGCGCCACCGGGGCGGAGCGGCGCCCGGCCGAGACCACCAGCGCCGGCGTGGCAGCCCGGCGGATTTCCTCCCGCACCGGCGGCGCCAGGCCGGCCAGGGTCGGCCAGGGCCAGGGGATGCGCGCGAGCGGCCCCCAGGCGAGCGGGATGCTGCGGAAGGGCTCGCCCAGGCGCTCCTGCAGCCGCTCCGCGATGCCCAGGGCCTGGGCCGCCGTGCCGGCGCGCGGGTCGGCCAGCACCCAGATGCGGGACGCCGCCCTGCGATCGGTCATGGACGGGACACGGCGCGGAGGCTAACCCACGCCAGATCAGGAGAACCACGCATGACTGCCCGACACGCCTCTGACTGGGACCGCGATGCCGCGCTGACCACCGCGCGCATCCTCTTGGAGATCAAGGCGGTCAACTTCCGGCCCGAGGAGCCTTACACCTTCACCTCCGGCTGGAAGAGCCCCGTCTATATCGATTGCCGCCGGATCATCTACTTCCCCCGCGCCCGCCAGAAGATCTGCGAGCTGGCGGTGGAGAAGATCGGCCGCCACATCGGCTACGAGACCATCGAGGCCGTGGTGGGCGGCGAGACCGCCGGCATCCCCTATGCCGCCTGGATCGCCGACCGCATGATGGCGCCCATGGCCTATGTGCGGAAGAAGCCCAAGGGCTTCGGTCGCAACGCCCAGATCGAGGGCGACGTGCCCGAGGGCAAGCGCACGCTGCTGGTCGAGGACCTGACCACCGATGGCGGCTCCAAGATCCGCTTCACCCAGGCGCTGCGCGACGCGGGCGCGATCTGCGACCACACCTTCGTCGTCTTCTTCTACGGCGTCTTCCCCGGCGCCTTCGACACGATGAAGGAGATGAACCTCAGCCTGCACCACCTCGCCACCTGGTGGGACGTGCTGGAGGTCTGCCGCGAGCGCCCCTATTTCGAGGAAAGCGCCCTGCGCGAGGTCCGCAAGTTCCTGGAGGACCCGGTCGGCTGGTCCGGCGCGCATGGCGGCGTGAGCAGCGCCGAGGAAGCCAAGGCGCTGATGCAGGCCAAGACCGCCGGCTGAACCCGGCCCGGACCCTGCGGGGGCGGGGCCGGCGTTCCGCCCCCGCAGGTTTTCAGGCGCTTAACGCAACCCGTGATTGTATCTATTCTCGCGCTCTGGCACGGGAATCACGGAATGGCACGGGATCAGGACCGCTTCGGGTCGGCGGAGGGCCCGGAACGAGGACCGCCCGGCGGTACCCTGCCTCTCTTCTCGCTTGCCGCGGTGATCGCCACGGCCGGGATCTTCGGGCTGACCTACAGCCTGACCGCACCGCTCATCGCGCTCGAGATGGCCAGCCAAGGGCTGGACGAGACGCTGATCGGGCTGAACGCCGCCATGCATGCCCTGGGCGTGCTGCTGATCGCGCCGGTGCTGCCGCATCTCTCGGCCCGCCATGGCGCCCGCCCCCTGGTCCTCCTGGCCCTCGCCCTCACGGCCGTGCTCCTCCTCCTGTTCCCGGCCATGCCCTCCTTCTGGCTCTGGTTCCCGCTGCGCCTGGGCCTGGGCATCGCGGCCGAGATCCTTTTCGTCCTGTCCGAGACCTGGAGCAGCGAGCTGGCCACGGACGAGACCCGTGGCCGGGTGATGGCGGTCTATACGGCCGTCCTGTCGCTGGGCTTCGCCGCCGGGCCGCTGATCCTCCTGGTGACCGGCAGTGCCGGCGCCCTTCCCTTCGCCGCCGGCGCCGCCGTGGCCCTGGCGGCCACCCTGGCCATCCTCCATCCGCGCATCCGTCAGCCGGCGAGGCGCAGCACGCATCACGGCAACCTGCTGCATGCGATGCGCATCGCCCCCATCGCGATGGCGACCACGGCGCTGAACGCGGCGATCGAAACGGCGGGCCTCTCCTTCATCGCCCTCTATGCCCTGCGGCTGGGCTGGAGCGAGCAGCAGGGCACGCAGCTCATCACCGCGCTCATGCTGGGCGCCATCGTGCTGCAACTGCCGATCGGCTGGCTCAGCGACCGGATGGACCGGCGGCGGCTGATGTTCTGGCTGGCGGTCCTCTCGGCGTCCGGAGCGATGGTCTGGCCGTTCCTGCTGCGCCATCCCTACCTCGCCTATCCGACCCTGTTCGTGTGGGGCGGCCTCTTCGTCGGCATCTACACCACCATGCTGGCGCTGATCGGCAGCCGCTTCCGTGGCAGCGCCCTGGTGGGCGTCTATGCCGCCATGGGGCTGCTCTGGGGCGGCGGGGCCCTGCTCGGCCCCGCTCTGGCGGGGCTGGCGCTCGACCTCACCCCGCACGGCCTGCCCATTTTCGCCGCCCTCGCCTGCGCCGCCTTCGCCGTGCTGGTGTTCCGCCTGCGCGAGGACGGCCTGGATGCGGAAACCCGGGAGGCCCCGTTCCCGGAGGCGCCGGTCCGGGAGGGCCAGCCATGATCCGCATCGTCCTTCTCCTGCTCGGGCGGGAATTCGTGCAGCGCCGCTGGTGGACCCTGGCCCTGGCCGGCGGCCTCTGGGCCCTTCTGGGCATTGCCCTGGTGATCGACGCGCTGGATGGGCAGACCGTCATCCGGGCCCGGGATTTCGGCTATTTCCTGCTGGCGGAGGGCCTGCTCACCCTGCCCGCCGCGTTCGGCAGCCAGGGAACGGCCCGGCGGCTCCGCCTGGCCAAGGCCGGCATCTTCCTGGTCATCGCCGCCCTGGTGTTCACGGCGCACCGCTCCAGCCACTTCGCCCTGGCCATGCTGTTCGGCACCGCCTTCCTCGTCGATGGCGCGCTGAGGATCGCCAGCGCCCATGTCGTCCGCTTCCCCGGCTGGCGCTCCTCCCTGGCCGCCGGCATCTTCGAGATCCTGCTCGGCATCGCGACGCTGCAGCCCTGGCCCACCTGGTACGAAGCCACGATCGGCTTCAATATCGGCTGCCTGCTGGCCATCTCCGGCGCCGGTGTGCTGCGCGTCGGCTGGCGCCTGCGCAACCTGCCCGCGGATGCCCCGCTCTCCGCCCTGTTCGGCGGTGCCTGGTCCCTCGCCTATCCCGAGGCGGCGCCGGAGACACTGGAGGACGGCATGCCGGTCCTCACCGTCCATGTCTGGACGCCGACCGGCACGGCCACGACCCCGCTGCACCAGCGCGCCGTGAACCGCTATGTCGCGGCGGTGGACCAGAACGGGACCATCTCCACCGGCCATGCCGCGCTGGAATGCCTGCCGGATGTCTATGTCAGCCATTATCCGGCGGTGGAGATCGACCGCTCGCCCTCCGAGTTCACCCAGACCCTGCGCGCGGTGCGCGAGAACGACGTCCCGGGCCGCTTCCAGCCCAGCTATGCCGAGGAGGCGGCGGGCTGGTGCCCCTCGACGGTGCAGGTGCGCTTCCGGAACTTCGATGCCGCCCGGCTGCGCCGCTTCTGGAACGCCTATCGCCACGATGACACCTACAACCTGACCTCGCGGAACTGCTCCAGTGCCGTCGCCCATGCGCTCGATGCGGCACTGGAAGGGATCTACCGCAAGCAACAGCGCCCCTGGTCCCGCCTGACCCGCGCCTGGTTCAGCCCGGAGCTCTGGGTGGCAGGCATGCTGCGCGACCGCGCGGAGACCATGGCCTGGACCCCTGGTCTGGTGCTCGACTACGCCCGTGCCCTGAGCGCGCTGGTCGAGGATTCCCATCCCTCCTGGCGCCTGAACGCCTGGCGTCGCCTGTCGCGCCGGAGCGGCGACAGGCCATCCACGGAGTATGGCTCGCCGGGCGAAGGCTGAGGCTCCGCCGGAGGAGCTGGCCGGGCGAGTTTCAAAAGCAGCCGCCCTGTGCTGGAGTCCGGGGTTGCAGTTCGGGGCCGGAATTCCGGAAACAGCAGGGAGCCGCCATCTTTGGGCCAGGACCAAGCCGCGCATCGCCACAGCCTTCTCTCCCGGCTGGGCCGCCGCTCCCTTCTTCGGGCCACGCTCGCCTCGGCGCCGCTCCTGCCCGCCCTGGCCGGGCGGGGCCGGGCCCAGGCCTCGGCGGCGCGCGACAGCCTGACCATCGGCATCACCCAGTACCCTTCCACCCTGCACCCGAATATCGAGAGCATGATGGCCAAGGCCTATGCGCTCGGCTTCGCACACCGGCCGCTCACCGCCTATGGGCCGGACTGGACGCTCCAGGCCCTGGGCTGCGAGACCCTGCCCAGCCTGGAGAACGGCCTCGCGGCGCTGGAACGGACCCCGGAGGGCAAGCCCGGGATGCGCGTCACCTGGCGGCTGCGGGAGGGCTGGCTCTGGGGCGACGGAATGCCCGTGACGGCGGAGGATTTCCGCTTCGCCTGGGAGGCCGGGCGCAGCTTCGAGACGGGCTTCGGCGGCGCCGAGTTCTATCGCAGCGCCTATGAGTTCCTGTCTCCCGACCCGCGCACCGTCACGCTGCGGATGGACCGGCTTTCCTTCGACTACGCCTCGGCCGGGAATTTCGTGCCCCTGCCCGCGCATCTGGAACGCGCCCGCTGGGAGGCCGACCGGCGCAACTACCGCTCCCGCACCCTCTACGACACGGACAGCACGAACCCCGGCCTCTGGTGCGGCCCCTACCGCGTCGCCGCCGTGCAGCCGGGCGCCAGCCTGACGCTGGAGCGCAACGAGCGCTGGAACGGCCCCACCCCGGCCTTCCGCCGGATCGTGCTGCGCGCGATCGAGAACACCGCCGCGCTGGAGGCCCAGCTCCTGGCCGGGCAGATCGACATGGTGCCGGGCGAGATGGGCTTCCCGCTGGAACAGGCCGTGGCGCTGGAGAAGCGCGCCGGCGACCGCTTCCGCCTCTTCACCCGCCCAGGCCTGGTCTGGGAGCATATCGACCTGCGGCTCGACAACCCGGTGCTGGAGGACCGGCGGGTGCGGCAGGCCCTGCTCTGCGGCATGGACCGGGCCCGCATCGCCCAGACGCTCTATGGCGGCCGCCAGCCCCTGGCTCGCAGCGGCGTGCACCCCGACGACCCGATGTACAGCCCCGCCACGCCCGACTGGCCCTTCGATCCCAGGCGCGCCCAGGCTCTGCTGGAGGAGGCCGGGTGGCGGCCCGGCCCCGGCGGCATCCGGGTGAACGCGGCGGGCGGGAAGCTGAGCCTGGAATTCAACACCACCGCCGGCAACCGGGCGCGGGAACAGGTGCAGCAGATCATCCAGGGCATGTGGAAGGCGATCGGCGCCGAGGCCCGCATCCGCAACGAGCCGCCGCGCGTGCTGTTCGGCGAGACCCTGTCGCAGCGCCGCTTCACCGGCGCCGCGCTCTTCGCCTGGGTCAGCAGCCCGGAGAACGTGCCCCGCACCACCCTGCATTCCAGCGAGATCCCCACCGCCGAGCGGAACTGGTCGGGGCAGAACTACCCGGGCTTCCGGAACGCGGAGATGGATGCGCTGCTGGAGGAACTGCCGCAGGAGCTCGACCCGGAGAAGCGCAGGCCGCTCTGGGCGCGGCTACAGGCCATCACCGCCACGGAACTGCCCGCCCTGCCGCTCTGGCACCGTGCCGAGGCGCATGTCTGGCCACTCTGGCTCTCGGGGGTGGAACCGACCGGGCACCTGAACCCCTCCTCGCTCTGGGTCACGGGCTGGAAGGCCGCCTGACCCCGTGCTGCGGCTGATCGGCTGGCGCCTGCCGCAGATGGCGCTGTCGCTGGCGCTGCTGTCCCTGCTCGCCTGGCTGGCGATCGGGCTGATGCCGGGGGACCCGGTCTCCCTCGCCGCCCTCAGCGATCCGCACCTCACCGCCGAGGATGTCGCGCGGCTGCGGGCGCTGCACGGGCTCGACCAGCCGCTGCTGCTGCGCTGGTGGGCCTGGGCCGGGGCCGTGCTGCGGGGCGAGTTCGGCTATTCCCGCCTCTATGCCCGCCCGGCGGCGCAGATCCTGCTGCCCGCCCTGCGCGCGACGCTGGAGCTGCTCGGCGCCGCGCTGCTGCTCTCGGCCGGGCTCGGCGTGGCCATGGGGGTCCTGGCGGCGCTGCGCCCACGCTTCGCCCCGGCGGTGGAGACGGTGGCGATCCTCGGCCAGTCCGTGCCGGTCTTCTGGTTCGCCATCCTGGCCATCCTGCTCTTCGCGGTGCGGCTGGGCTGGCTGCCGGCCGGCGGCACGGCAGAGGAGGGCTGGCCCGCGGAATGGCGCTTCCTGCTCTTGCCGGTGGTGACGCTGGCCTTCCATGGCCTCGCCGCCTATGCGCGGCACACGGCGGCGGCGATGCGCGGCGTGCTGGGGCAGAACTTCATCCTGGCGGCGCGGGCACGCGGGGCAGGCGGGGCGCGCATCGCCTGGACCCATGCCTTCCCCAATGCCGCCATCCCCGTGCTCGCCATCGCGGCGGTGGATGTCGGGGCGCTGGTCTCCGGCGCGCTGGTGACGGAAACGGTCTTCGCCCGGCCCGGCATGGGGAAGCTGCTCTACGACGCGGTGATGGGCAACGACTACAACCTCGCCCTCCTCGCCCTGCTGCTGGTGGCGCTGGTGACCATGCTGGCGACGCTGGGGGCCGACCTGCTGCAACAGGCGCTGGACCCGCGGCTGGACCCGTCGATGGGCGGGGAGGCGCCGCGGTGATCCGCTTCCGCCTCGGCCTCTCGCTGCTCGCCCTGCTGCTCCTGCTGGCCCTGCTCGCCGGGGCGATCAGCCAGCTTCTCGGCCTCGATCCGGAGGCGCAGGATCTTCTCGCCCGCTTCGCGCCGCCCTCGCCGGACCATCCGCTCGGCACGGATGAGCTGGGGCGCGACCTGCTGGCCCGGCTGCTGGGCGGGGCGCGGGTCTCGCTCGCCGTCGGGCTGGCCACCGCCCTGCTCGCCACGGCGCTGGGGACGGGGATCGGCCTGCTGGCCGCCTGGCGCGGCGGCTGGCTGGACGCGCTGCTGATGCGGCTCGCCGACGGGCTGCTGGCCCTGCCCGCCCTGCCGCTGCTGGTCCTGCTCGCGGCCATGGACACCAGCGCCATCGGCCTGCCGCGCGGCGAGACGGCGGCGGATGTCACGCGGATCGTGCTGATCCTCTCGGCGTTCGGCTGGGTCGGCGTGGCGCGGCTGGTGCGCGCCGCCGCCCGTTCCGTCCTGGCGCGGGACTGGGTGCGCGCGGCGCGGGCCCTGGGCGCGGGCGAGACCCGGGTGCTGTTCCGCCATGTGCTGCCGAGCCTCGCACCCTCCATCGCCGTGGCGGCCTCGCTCACCGCCGCCGGGGCGATCCTGGCGGAAAGCACGCTCTCCTTCCTGGGGCTCGGTATCCAGCCGCCCGCGCCGTCCTGGGGCAACATGCTCGCCAATGCGCAGGACCTGGTGCTGTCCGCGCCGGAGGTCGCCATCTGGCCCGGCCTCGCGATCATGCTGGCCGTGGCGGGCTGCACCCTGCTGGCGGATGGGGTCCGCCGGCGCTGAGCCGGCGCCGGAAAGCCACGGGAACGGAGGCATCCCGGCCGGAATGACATGCGGGAAACTTTTTCTGCCACATGGATCGGGTTTAGAATGGCCTTTCCCTGAAACCGCCAAAGGCCCTGATCGTGTGCCGATTCCTTGCCTATCACGGTGAGCCCATTCTCATGGACACGCTGGTGGCGACGCCCTGTCACTCGCTGATCCACCAGTCCTTGCATGCCTCCGAATGCAAGACGGAGACGAATGGCGATGGCTTCGGTCTCGGCTGGTACGGGGAGCGTGAGGTGCCGGGGCTTTATCGCGAACTCCGCCCGGCCTGGTCGGACGAGAACCTGCTTTCCATCGCCTCGCAGGTCCGCTCCCGGCTCTTCTTCGCCCATGTGCGGGCGGCCACCGGCACGGCCACGACGCGGGCGAACTGCCACCCCTATTCGCATGGCCGCTGGCTCTTCATGCACAACGGCCAAGCCGGGGGCTGGAGCACGATCCGCCGCAAGGTCGAGGCGCTGATCCCCGATGAGCTCTACCCCGCCCGGGGCGGCACCTCGGACAGCGAGGCGCTGTTCCTGGCCGCCCTCGCCGCCGGCATGGAGGAGGACCCGGTGGGCGCGGTGATGCGCACGCTGCACCGGGTGCGTGGGCTGATGGACGAGGCCGGGATCGAGGCCCCGCTGCGCTTCACCGCCGCCCTGTCGGATGGGCGCAGCCTCTGGGCCTTCCGCTGGGCCTGCGACGCGCAGCCCCCCTCGCTCTACCACCGCCACACGCCGAGCGGCCTGGTGCTGGTGTCCGAGCCGATCGACGAGAACCGGGCGCACTGGCAGGAGGTGCCGCGCGGGCATGCGCTGGTGCTGCATCCGGATGCGGCGCCGGCCATCCAGTCCCTGGAGCCGGCGATGGGGCGTGCGGCCTGACGGCCAGGGCGGAAGGCGGGCGATGCCGCGCCTCCATCCTGCGATCCTTACTTGCGAATGCATCGCAATATCGAATAACCTGCGCATGTTCCTTCCCGGCCCATGCCGGGTCGCGCCGGACCCCCCTTCGAGGCACGGAATTGCCGCCATGACCTGCTACCGTTCGATCGGCCTCACCGAACTCGTCGCCCTGATGGCCTCCCACCGCTCGGTCGAGGCGGGACAGTCTCCCCGCCCAGGCGAGCTCGACCCGGAGGAGTTCACGCGGATCACGGCCTATCTGAACAATGGCACGCGGCTGCCCGCGCCGCCCGGTTTCCGGCCCGGCGGCCAGGGTGGGCCGCGCTTCCGCACGGCCGCGGAACGCTACAACCGGGCTCCATGAAACCAGGCTCCATGAAACCTGGGCGGAGGGCCGCTATTCCGCCGCTTCCAGCACCGGCGGCGGCTCATGCACCCGGATCTCCGGCAGCGCCCCCGCCCAGGCCTCGACCTGCACGAGGCAGGACTGCGCCGCGCAGCCCTGGCCGAGGCGGGAGGTGCCGACATCCTGCGTCAGCACATTGGCGTTGCCATGGACGCAGAGCGTCTCGCCGCCGACCTCCTGCGGGTCCCACCAGGCGCCGGTGGCCAGGGCGACCACGCCGGGGCGGATCTCCCCGCTCAGCCGCAGCCCGGCCAGCAGGGCGCCGCGCGCGTTGAAGACCCGCACCACCGCCCCGTCCTCCAGGCCGCGTGCCGCCGCATCCGCCGGGTGCATCAGCATCGGCTCCCGGCCCTGGATCTTGCTCGCCAGCGAGACGCGCCCGTCATCCATCTGCCCATGCAGCCGTGTCGCCGGCTGGTAGGAGAGCAGGTGCAGCGGGAAGCGTTCCGCCAGCGGCGCGCCCAGCCATTCGCGCGGTTCCCGCCAGACGGGATGGCCGGGGATCTCCTCATAGCCGAAGCGGGAGATGGTTTCGGAAAAGAGCTCCACCTTGCCGGAGGGCGTGTTCAGCGGGTTCGCCGCCGGATCGCGGGCGAAGCCGTCGAAGATCGTGAAGCCCTCGTTCGGCGGCGGGATCTCGACATGGCCCTCGGCCCAGAAGCGGTCGAAATCCGGGACCGCCACGCCGAAATGCGCGCAGGAGCGCTGCCATTGGCCATAGAGGTGCCGCAGCCAGGCCGACTCGTCCCGCCCCTGGGTGAAGCGGTCGCGGAAGCCGAGTTCCTCCGCCATGTCGGCCAGCATGTCATGGTCGTTGCGCGCCTGCCCCTGTGGCGGGACGGCCCGGTGCATGGCCCGCACGAAGCGGTCGGAGGAGGAGGAGCCGATGTCGTTGCGCTCCAGCGTCGTGGTGGCGGGCAGCACGATGTCGGCCATCCGCGCCGGGGCGGTCCACCAGGGCTCCTGCACGATCACCGTCTCGGCGCGGTTCCAGGCGCGGCGGAGGCGGTTCAGGTCCTGGTGGTGGTGGAAGGGATTGCCGCCGGCCCACCAGATCAGGCGGATCTCCGGCAGGGTGATGTCGCGCCCGTTGTAGGACAGCACCTCGCCCGGCCGTTCCAGCAGTTCCACAACGCGGGAAACGGGGATCGAGGGGCCGGGATTGCGCGTCGCCGGCAGGTTCACGCTGGGCAGGCGGCGGCGCGGCGTGCCCATGCCGTTCATCGAGCCATAGCCGAAGACGATCCCCCGGCCCGGTTCGCCGATCCCGCCCAGGGCGCTGGCCAGGGCGACCAGCGCCCACCAGGGCTGCTCGCCATGCTCGGCGCGCTGGAGCGACCAGGTGGCGGTGACCATGGTGGCCGTCCCGGTGGCCTCGCGCGCCAGGCGGCGGATGGTCTCCGCCGGGACCTCGCAGAGCGGCGCGGCCCAGTCCGGGCTCTTCGCCACGCCATCCGCCTCGCCCAGCACATAGGCGCGCAGCCGCTCCCAGCCCATGGTGCAGCGGGCGAGGAAGTCCCGGTCCTCCAGCCCCTCGCCGATCAGCACATGCAGCAGGGCGAAGGCCAGCGCGGCGTCGCTGTTGGGGCGGATGGGCACCCATTCCGCGCCGAGGAATTCGGCGCAGTCCCCGCGGAAGGGGGAGATGTTGACGAAGCGCACCCCGGCCCCGGCGGCGCGGCGCAT
This sequence comes from Roseomonas gilardii subsp. gilardii, assembly GCF_023078375.1. Classification (NCBI taxonomy): domain Bacteria; kingdom Pseudomonadati; phylum Pseudomonadota; class Alphaproteobacteria; order Acetobacterales; family Roseomonadaceae; genus Roseomonas; species Roseomonas gilardii. The sequence goes on from NZ_CP095554.1 coordinate 3,194,342, forward strand.
CTGGGCCGCGTAGTCATGGCTGCCGGCGCCGCCCGCCGTGACCAGCCCGTTCTTCAGCGGCAGCCCGCCGAAGCAGAGCATCAGCCGCGTATGGCGTGCGACGGTGTCCCAGTCCGTCACCGGCCCCTGGAGCACGTCGTTCGTGCCCAGGACATGCGGCATCAGGGTCATGCCGGCGCCGTAGGAATAGTTCGTCACCTGCGAGGTGAAGCCGCCGCCCAGGCCGAGGAAGCGGTGCAGCTGTGAACGCGCGTGATGGAAGCGCCCGGCCGAGCTCCAGCCATAGGAACCGCCGAGGATGGCGGCGTCCCCCGCCTCCGCCCGCACCCGCCGGCTCTCCTGCGCCGCGAGGCGGATGGCACGGTCCCAGGACACCGGCACGAAACGGTCGCGCCCGCGCTCCGACCCCGCGCGCTCGCCGCGCAGCCAGCCCTCCCGGATATGGGGGCGGTCGATGCGGCTGCGGGCATGCACCGCGTCGGGGATGCTGGCCAGCAGCGCCCCCGGCGCCGCATCGCGCGCGAAGGGCCGCGCCTCGCGCAGCCGCCCATCCTCCACCACCGCGTCGAAGGCTCCCCAATGCGCGCTGTGCGGATGGATACGACTCATGCTGGGGCTCTCATGGCTCTGATGCTGTGGCGCGGCATGCCATCTCTGCCACAGCCTGCCTCCGGGAAGGAGGTGGATTGTGCCGGGAAAGGCCCCTCCGGCGGCATATCGTGCCTCGGAACGGTGGGCTTGGCAGCATCCGTGCGGATCATGTGCCCGCGCGCGTGAATCCTGCTCCTCCCCCTGGGCGCCCGCGCGGATACGGGCCTAGGATGCCGCCTTCCGACCCAGCAGAAAGGCGCCTCCGACATGCCTCCCCGCGCGAATTCCGCCGCTGCCCGCGACGCCGCCTATGTCCTGCATCCCAGCACCGAGCTCAAGGCGCAAAGCCAGAACGGCTCGCTGGTCATCGATCGCGGCGAGGGCGTGCGCGTCTGGGACGAGAGCGGCAAGGAATACCTGGAGGCGGTCGCTGGCCTGTGGTGCGCCTCGCTGGGCTTCAGCAACGACCGGCTGCGCGAGGCCGCGGACCGGCAGATGCGCAAGCTGCCCTACTATCACGGCTTCGGCGCCAAGTCGCATGAGCCGATGATCGAGCTGGCCGAGATGCTGGTGCAGCGCGCGCCCGTGCCGATGGGCCGCGCCTTCTTCGCCAATTCCGGCTCCGAGGCCAACGACACGGCCGTGAAGATGGTCTGGTACTACAACAACGCCATCGGCCGCCCGCAGAAGAAGAAGATCATCTCCCGCCTGCGCGCCTATCACGGCATCACCGTCGCCGCCGCCTCGCTGACCGGCCTGCCGACGAACCACAAGCTCTTCGACCTGCCGCTGCCGGGCTTCTTCCACGTCGCCACGCCGCACCACTACCACGGCGCCGAGCCGGGCGAGACCGAGGAAGCCTTCGCCTCCCGCCTCGTCGATGAGGTCGAGCAGCTGATCCTGCGCGAGGGGCCGGAGACGGTGGCGGCGATGTGGGCCGAGCCGGTGATGGGCGCCGGCGGCGTCGTCATCCCGCCGCGCACCTATTACGAGAAGCTGCAGGCCGTGCTGAAGAAGTACGACGTGCTCTTCGTCGCCGACGAGGTGATCTGCGGCTTCGGGCGCACCGGTTCCTACTGGGGCTCGCAGACCTTCGACCTGAAGCCGGACATCATCGTCTGCGCCAAGGCGCTCTCCTCCTCCTTCCTGCCGATCTCCGGCGTGCTGGTGACGCAGCAGGTCTTCGACGGGCTGGCGGAAGGCAGCGCCTCGGTCGGCGTCTTCGGCCATGGCTACACCTATTCCGGCCATCCGGTCTCGGCGGCGGTCGCGATCGAGACGCTGAAGATCTATGACGAGATGAACATGGTCGAGCATGCGCAGCGCGTCGGCGCGCATATGCAGGCCGAGTTGCGCCGCCGCTTCGGCGACCATCCGCTGGTGGGCGAGGTGCGCGGCATCGGCATGATCGGAGCGGTCGAGATCGTCGAGGACAAGGCCAGCCACCGGAACTTCGACGCGGGGAAGAAGCTGGGCTACCGCCTCGCCGCGCTCGGCGAGAAGGAAGGCGTGCTGACCCGTGCCCTGGGCAACGACACCATCGCCTTCTCCCCGCCGATCATCGCCACCGAGGGCGAGGTGGACGAGATGCTGGAGCGGTTCTCCCGCGCGCTCGACAGCTTCACGGTCGAGTTGCGCCGCGAGAATCTGACGGTCGTTTGACCAGCCTCGCCTCCGTGGGCCTGTCGGGCCGGGCTCCCTGGAGGAGCCCGGCCTTTCCGCTTGCGGTGGGTGCGGCCATCGCCCCCGCCGTGGCCGTGCTGCAATCCAAGGCGATGGCGCCGATTGCCCTTGCCTGCCTGCTGCTGTCCATCCTCGCCGCCCGGCGCGCCCAGGGGCGCTGGCCGCTGCCCGGGGGCCTGCCCTTCGCGGCCGCCCTGGCCCTGGCCCTCTGGGGCGGGCTTTCCGCCCTCTGGGCCGTCGAGCCGCGCCAGAGCCTGACCACCGCTGCGCAGTTCGGCGGCATCGTCCTGCTGGCCGCCGCCGCGGCGCGCGGGGTGGCGGAGGAGGATTCGCGCCCGCTCGCGCTCTGCCTCTTCTGGGGCGTGCTGGCCGGGCTGGCCCTGGCCACGATCGACAACCTCACCGGCAACAGCATCCGCATGGGCATCCGTGGCCTGCATGTCTGGTCGCCGGAGATCACCTTCGGACTGAAGCCCGCGGCCTCGGTCATGGCGTTGCTGCTGCCGCTGCTACCGGCCGCCCCCCTGCCCCGCGCCGCGCGGATCGGGGGCACCGTGCTGGGCGCCGTCGCCCTGCTCGCCCTGCCGGGGGATACGGCGCGCATCGCCGGGCTGCTGGGCCTCGCCGTGGCCGGGTGCTTCGCCTGGATGCCCGCGCGCCCGGCCCGGACCCTCGCCACCGCCGGCGTGGCGGCGGTGGTGCTGCTGGCCCCGATGGCGACCGCGCTGCTCGCCCGGCCGGACATCGCCACGCATCTGCCGCTTTCCGCCGTGCACCGGGTGCTGATCTGGGATTTCGCGCGCGGCCGCGCGGCCGAGCGCCCCTGGCTGGGCTGGGGCATGGAAGCCAGCCGCGCCATCCCCGGCGGCCGCGACAACTTCCCCGAGGAGAACCTTGCCCGGCTGGGCATGACCGGCCCCGAGGCGCGCGCCTTCTTCGACCGCCCCGGCGTGGAGGCGCTGCCGCTGCATCCGCACAACGCGCCGCTCCAACTGCGCCTGGAACTGGGCTGGCCGGGGCTGCTGCTCTGCGCCGGGATCTGGGCGGCGCTGGCCTTCCGGGCGCCGGGGCCGCTGGCGCTGGGCGTCCTGGCTTCCGCCCTGGTGACTTTCCTCTTCTCCTATGGCGCCTGGCAGCCCTGGTGGGTGGCCAGCCAGGCCATCGCCATCGCCATGGTCTCGGGCCTCGGCCTGGGCCGCACTTCGGGGCGGCAGCCGTGAGCCGGGTCGAGGGGCTGAACATCCGCCACAGCCCGGCCTCCGGCCTGTTGCAGATCGGCCTGCGGCTGGCCGGCCCGCTGCCGTCCGGAGCGGTGCAGGGGCAGTTGCGTGGCCTGCCGCCTTTGGCCAATGCCGCCGTGGAGATCTTCCCCGCCCCCGGTGGCGAGACGAGGATCGAGGCCACGGCGGTGCTGCCGCCGGGGCTGGGGCCGGAATCCGTGCGACTCCTGCTTTCCAGCGATGAGGAGCCGCTGCTCTCCCTGACGCCCCTGCCGGCGACGCCGGAACGGGCCGGGCTCGCCACGCTGGAGCCGATGGAGGGCGGCGGTGCCGTCGTGCGGGCCTGGGCCGAACCCGGCCTTCGCCCCGGGCTGTGGGCGGATCACCGGGCGGAACCGCTCCGGCCGGCGGGCGGCGGCCTCTGGCAGGCCCGCCTGCCAGAGGCGCCGGTGAGGCTCGCCGTCACGCTGGGGCCGGACCGTGGGCTGGTCACCAACCCGCTTTCCGCCTGGCTGGCGCCCCATCCAGGATCGGACCCGCGCCTGGACACCCTGCGCGGCCGCCATGCCGGGCAGGTCGCCTGGCTGATCGGCAATGGCCCTTCCGTGCGGCCGGAGGAGTTGGACCGGCTCCAGGGCCGGCTGACCGTCGCCTTCAACCGCTTCCATCTCGCCCGCGACAGCATGCTCTTCCGCCCGACCTATACGCTGAGCGGCGATGGGCAGGTGATCGGCGATTTCGGCGCGGAGATCGTCGGGGAAGCCGGCGGCCCTGTCTTCCTGGCGGCCGAAACGCGGCCGGACCTGCCCGGCGACTGGATCTGGCTGCGTCAGGCCGCCGTCTGGCCGACCCTCTTCTCGCTCGATCCACGGCGGGTGGTGGGGGCCGGCGGCTCCTCGCTCTTCGCCGCCTTCCAACTCCTCTGGTGGATGGGGGTCCGCCGCTTCGTGATCTACGGGGCCGATTTCCACTTCGAGGGCGCGGAGCCCGGCGGGGATGGCCTCGCCCATGCCGAGGGCAACCACTTCATCCCTGGCTATCGCGGCGGCAAGGGCTGGATTCCGCCCGCCTGGCGCGACATCTGCACGGGCTTCCTGCTGGCCCGCCATCTGGCGGAGGCGGAAGGTGGCTGGGTCCGCAACGCCACGCATGGTGGCCAGCTGGAGATCTTTCCCCGCACCTGCTTCGAGGATGCGCTGCGCCTGCGCTGAGCCAGGCCCGGGAAAGCCTGGGGGTCCGCCGGACGGTATCAGGCCGCCGCCAGGATCACGCGGTTCCGGCCGCTGCGCTTGGCGCGGTACAGCGCGTTGTCGGCCTCCTGGATCAGCCGCACGGCATCGCCCTCACCGCCGGGGGCCGGCACCAGCGAGGCGGCGCCGATGCTGACCGTCACCGGTTCGATGGCGTTGAATTCCTGCGCGTGGTCGCTCTCGATGGCCATGCGGATCGCCTCCGCCACCACGCGCGCGCCCTCGGCATCGGTGCCGGGCAGGATGGCGGCGAATTCCTCCCCGCCGAAGCGCGCGGCCAGATCCCCGGGGCGGCGGATGCCGCTGTCGATGTGGCGCGCCACCATCCGCAGGCAGGCATCCCCGGCGGGATGGCCGAACCGGTCGTTGATCTGCTTGAAGTGGTCGATGTCGATCAGCAGCAGGGAGAGCGGCTGCCGGTTCCGCCCGCCGCGACGGGCCTCCTCCTCCAGCACCGCCTCGAAATGCCCGCGATTGGCGATGCCGGTCAGCCCATCGGTGATCGCCATGGTGGCGATGCGCTCATAGGCTTCCTGCAACTCGCGCTGCTGCCGCTTCAGCGCGGTGATGTCGGCGTGGCTGACGCAGCTCGTGCCATCCTCCATGCGCCGCTCGATCACGCGGCGCCACCGGTCCCCCGGCAGTTCCACCTCGAAGGCGGCACCGGCGAAACGCGCATTGTCGAGGAAGGCATCGAGCGCCGTGCCGGCCTGGCCCTCCCAGAGAAGCTGCAGCACCTCCCGGAAGGTGCGGCCGATGGCGGCCTCCTTGGAGGGCAGGTCGTAGAGCTCGATGAACTCCTGGTTGGCGTCGGTGATCTGGCCCCGCCGGTCCAGCACCGTCGCGCCGTCCGCCAGATGCATGAAGGGATCGACCGGGAGCCGGGCTTCCCGGTTCGGCAGAGCCTCCGTCAGTGCCTTCCAGACGCGCACGCGCCCACCGCGCGGCAGCGGCAGGGAGGAGACCAGCAGGCGGCGACCGCGATGCTCGAAGCTGAAGGGACGCATCTGGCTGCGATGCCGCGCGATCCCGGAGGCGACGAATTCCGGAAGGCGGTCGCGTTCCGGGCCGGTCAGACGGGCGGCGTAGAAACGCTCCAGGTTGCGGGCATAGGGCTCCCCGACATGCACATGGCCGTCATGTTCGGGGAAGAAGCGCAGGAAGGTCCGGTTCCACAACAGGGTCCGGTCCTCGGCATCGAACAGGCAGATCGCCAGCCCCTGGCTATCGAGGATCTGGCCGATGACGCCGATGGTGTCCAGCTCATCCATCGAGGCTTTCGCATGTAGGGGATCTGTCAGCCCGGCCATGACGTGCCGGTGGATGTCGCCATTCAAACACCGCTCCACGGAAACTCCGGCCTTCCCCAGTCGAATGGTTGCATTTCATACGGCATTTGCAACTTTCCTGCAGCAGCTTTTCGCCGCCTCCCCCGGCCGGAGTTTTCGGTCCGCTACCGGGTGGGCCGTGACGAAGCTCTCGCCATGGCGTTGAGGCCATGCAGCGGCCGCGCCGCGGAGGACCAGACCGTCAGAGGGCCCGAGAGGAAGCGAGATGAGCAACGGCATGAAGTCCACCCCGGCCATCCTGGATATCCTGGCGAGGCGACATGGCTTCAGCATGGAGGCGGCACAGGAGGCCCACCGCGCCCTTCGCGCCGGCAAGGGGCGGCAGGCACAGTTCAACCACCCCGAGCTCGGCGGCATGGGCCAATGGGCTGGGGACGGCATGGTCATGATCGGCGACATGTTCAACGGCGCGCTCAAGATCAGGGTCGATGCCCTGCTCGGCGACCTCGCGGCCAGGATGCGGGACATGCCGGCGGAGGACCAGCCGGAGGCCGCCCTGCCGGAAGGATCGGGCCGGAGCTGGTGGCCGGAGGGACTCGGCACGCCCGCCACCAGCGGGGCGCAGGACGGGCAGCGCTATGCCTGGTTCCCCGAGGCACGCCGCCTTGCCATCGAGGAGGCCGGGGCGGTCACCCTCTACGACACCGGCGAGCACCGGATCGGCGGCGTGTCGCAATCCCAGTCCGGCAGTGGATCCGGGCAGATGCGCTTCAGCAGCCAGCATGGCGAGCTGCGCCTGTCGGAGCTTCCGCTCGCCCCGAGGCCAGGCAGCGCGGCCGGCGCGCCGGAAGGAGCGGCGGATGGGCCGCTTTCCTCCCTGGAGCGCCTGGGCAGGCTCTACCAGCAGGGCCTACTGACCGAAGAGGAGTTCCGCGACAGCAAGGCGGCACTGCTGCGCCGCCTCTGATGCGGGCCGGGGGCCACCCCGGCCCTTCCGCCTCAGCGGCGCGTCACCAGCCCGTCCGCGATGTCGCGCTCCATCAGTGCCGGATCGCGCTCGGCCGGATCGCCCATGCCACCGCCGCCCGGCAGCTTGAGCAGCAGGCGGCGCCCCGCCGGGATGACCTGATAGCCCTTGGGCCGCAGCACCGTGCCGTCGTCCAGCCCGACCCAGCCCGGCGCGCCGTCCTGCCCGCCGTCGCGGCCCTTGGGCGCATTCTCCACGCGGTCGAAGATGGCGTTCACCGCGAACTCGGCCTCGCCCTTCGTGCCGATCTCCATGACCTGCCCCATGCCGCCGCGGGTGCGGCCGGCACCGCCGGAATCCGGGCGCAGCTCCTTCTTCCAGAAGATCACCGGGGCGACGTTCTCGGTCGCCTCCACCGGCATGGTCCGCACGCCGGAGGGGAAGGCGATGCCGTCCAACCCGTCCCGCTTCGGACGGGCGCCGGTGCCGCCGGAATTGAAGGTGATGATCTCGAAATCCGGCAAGGCGGCATTCTGTCCGCTCACCTCGGAGCCACCGCGCAGCGGCGGGTTCCACAGCGCCGAGGCGCCCTCCGCCGTCACCCGGTCCGGCACCGCCTGGTGCAGGCAGCCCATCATCAGGTCGGGCAGGAGCTGCCCGATGATGTGCCGCACCGCCACCGGATAGGGGCGCGGCGCGTTCAGGATGCAGCCCTCGGGGATCACCATGCGGAAGGGCAGAAGGCTGGCCCAGTTGTTCGGGATCTCCGGCGCCACGACGCATTTGATGCCAAAGCAGGCATAGGCGCGGCAATAGGCGGCCGGCACGTTGATGGCGCGCCCCGAGAGCCCCGAGGTGCCCTCGTAGTCCACCGCGATATGGTCGCCCGCGATGGTCATGGCCGCGCGCAGTTCGACCGGCGCCTCGTAGCCGTCGGAGCGGATCGAAGCCCGGTAGGTGCCCCGCGGCAACTTCGCGATCTCCGCCAGCGTGGCGCGCAGGCTGCTGTCGAAGATGAAGCCGGCGAGGTCGTCCAGGCCCTCCATCGCGAACTCGTCCATCATCTCGACGAGGCGCCGCACGCCGGCATCGTTGCAGGCGCAGAGGGAATAGACGTCGCCCTCCAGTTCCGCCGGGGTGCGGGTGCCGGCGCGCAGGATGTCGAAGAAGGTCTCGTTCGCCCTGCCCTGGTCGAAGCACTTCACGATGGGGATGTAGATCCCCTCCTCGAAGACCGAGCGCGCCTCCGGCCCCATGCCGCGCCCGCCGACATCGATGACATGCGCGGTGTTGGCGAAGAGGCCGACGATCCTGCCATTGCGGAAGGCGGGCGTGACCACCGTCAGGTCGTGCAGGTGCCCCGTGCCCAGCCAGGGATCGTTGGTGATGTAGTGGTCGCCCTCCTTCATGGTCTCGACCGGGAACTTCGCGAGGAAATGCCCGACGCTTTCCATCATGGAGTTCACATGCCCCGGCGTGCCGGTCACGGCCTGGGCCAGCATGCGCCCCTGCAGGTCAAAGATGCCGGCGGACAGGTCGCCCGCCTCCCGCACCGTGGTGCTGAAGGCGGTGCGGATCATGGTCTGCGCCTGTTCCTCCACCACGGCGATCAGGCGGTTCCACTGGATCTGCCGCTGGATCGCGGCGAGGGGGTTCGCCGCGGCCTTCTGCACGTCGTCCATCACGCGACCTCCCGGTTCAGTTCCAGATAGCCCAGCCCGTCCATGGCACAGCTCCAGCCCGGGCCGACCAGGGTGCTCGTCTCCGCCTCGGCGACGATGCAGGGCCCCTGCACCACCGCGCCGGGCGGGAAGGCCGCGCGGTCGTAGACCTGCCAGTCCGTGGCCTCGCCCGTCACCGTGTCGCACACCTTCTGCGTCCGCACCGGCCGGGGCGCCGGGGCCTTCGCGGCGGCCGCCACCGGGGCAGCCTTGTCGGTGAGGGTGGCAACGGTGAGCGCGAAGCTCAGGATCTCCACATCCGAGCCCGGCACCGGCCGGTCGTAGAAGCGGGCGTATTCGCTGTCATAGGCGGCGCGGATCGCGGCGATGTCGCCCTCCACCAGCGGCCGCGCGGGCAGTTCCACGGCGATCTCATGCCCCTGGCCGACATAGCGCATATAGGCGATGCGCTTCTCCTCCGTGGGCCGGCCGAAGGCGCCCGGCGCCACCATGGCGCTGGCCTCGCGCGACATCTCCTCCAGCAGCCCGTTCACCGCGGCGAGGTTGAAGGTCGCGAAGCGCTGGTAGAGCGAGCGCACGACCTCATAGCCCACGGGCGCCCGCAGGAAGCCGATGGCGGAGCCGACGCCGGCGCCCGAGGGCACCAGCATCCGGCGGATGCCGATCTTCTCCGCGACACGGTAGCCATGCACCGGCCCGCCGCCGCCGAAGGCGATCATGGCGCAGCCGTCGAAGCTCGTGCCTGCCTCGATGGCATGGACACGGGCCGCGTTGGCCATGTTCTCGTCCACCATCTCGATCACGCCCAGCGCCGCCATTTCCGGCGACAGGCCGAGCGGGCCGGCCACATGCGCCTCCAGCGCCGCCGCCGACTTCTCCGGATGCAGCGTCAGGCTGCCGCCCGCGAAGCTGGCGGGGTCGTAGCGGCCGAGCATCAGGTTGCTGTCCGTCACCGCGGGCCGCTCCCCGCCGCGCCCGTAGCAGGCCGGGCCCGGATCGGCACCCGCGCTTTCCGGCCCGACCTGGATCAGGCCGAGGCTGTCGATGCTGGCGAGCGAGCCGCCGCCGGCGCCGATCTCCACCATCTCCAGCACGGGGATGCGCAGCGGCAGGCCGGAGCCTTTCTTGAAGCGGCCGACGCGCGCCACCTCGAAGCTCCGGCTGGCATGGGGCGCGTAATCCTCGATCAGGCAGACCTTCGCCGTGGTGCCGCCCATATCGAAGGAGAGCACCTTCGGCAGCCCGCGCTGCCGCGCCACATGGGCGGAGAAGATCGCCCCGCCCGCCGGGCCGGATTCCACCAGCCGGATCGGGAAGCGCGAGGCGGTCTCGAAGGTGGTGAGCCCGCCGCCCGAGAGCATCATGAAGAGCGGCGCGGAGAGCCCCATCTCCCGCAGCCCGACCTGCAGCCGCGCGAGGTAGCGCGCCATCAGCGGCTGCACATAGGCATTGGCGACGGTGGTGGAGAAGCGCTCCCACTCCCGCATTTCCGGGCTGACCTCGGAAGACAGCGAAACCGAAAGCTCCGGCCAGAGGTCGCGCACGATGGTGGCGGCGCGGCGCTCGTGCTCCGGGTTGACGAAGCTGTGCAGGAAGCCGATCGCCAGCGCCTCGACACCCTGTTCCCGCATCACCGCGACCTGGGCGCGCACGGCGTCCTCGTCCAACGGCAGCAGCACCTGGCCGCGATGGTCCAGCCGCTCCGGCACCGGCAGGCGCAGGCGGCGCGGCACCAGCGGCTCCGGCAGGGCGATGTTCAGGTCGTACTGGTCGTAGCGGCTTTCATTGCCCAGGGCGAGCACGTCGCGGAAGCCCTCGGTGGTCAGCAGCGCGGTCTTCGCGCCCTTGCGCTCGATCACCGCATTGGTGGCCAGCGTCGTGCCGTGTACCAGCAGCGACACCTCGGAGGCGGCGAGCCCGGCCTTGGCCAGCACCGCGCGCACGCCTTCCAGCAGCCCCTTCTCCGGCGCCGCCGGGGTGGTCAGCACCTTGGCCGTCCAGCGCTCCGTGCCGGCCTCCGTGACCCGTTCCACGGCGAGGTCGGTGAAGGTGCCGCCGATATCGGCGGCCAGGCGGATATCGGCGCTCATCGGTCTGCTTCCGCCGGGGGAAAGGCTTGCGGCGCAAGGAGGCGCTGCGGCATCGGTGTCACTCCACGGTTCAGGCCGCGCAAGGGGCAGAGCCTAGCCCCCGGCGCGTGGTGCGGATGTCGCCAGCAAGGAACGTGCCGGGCATCCGCCGATCCTGCGCCCGGGTTCTCCGCGCGAAAAGCCTCCCCCGCTCCCTGACCGCCTCCGGGCGGAGCCGCTCAGGCGACCGAGACCGCCTTGATGTTCACGAACTCCCGGATGCCGAAATGCGAGAGTTCCCGCCCATAGCCGCTCTCCTTCACACCCCCGAAAGGCAGGCGCGGATCGGAGACCACGGGCTGGTTGACGAAGGCCGCGCCGCATTCCAGCGCCTCGGCGGCGATCCGTTCACCGCGCGCCAGGTCCCGGGTGAAGACGCCGCCGCCCAGGCCGAAGGCCGAGGCATTGGCCACGGCGATGGCCTCCGACTCGTCCCGCACCCCGATCACCGAGGCGACGGGGCCGAAGATCTCCTCGTCATGGGCCGGCATGCCCGGCTTGAGGCCGGTGAGGACCGTGGCCGGATAGAAGGCACCCGGCCCGTCCGGCACCTCCCCACCCAGCAGCAGCCGCGCGCCCTGGTCGATGCTCTGCCGCACCTGCCCGTGCAACTCGTCGCGCAGGTCCCGCCGGGCGATGGGGCCGTATTCGGTGTCCTTGTCGAAGGGATCGCCGAAGCGGCCAGCCTTCATCGCCTCCACCAGCAGCGCCTCGAACCGCTCGCGGACGGATTCGACCACGATGAAGCGCTTGGCGGCGATGCAGCTCTGGCCGGAATTGATCAGCCGTCCCTTGGCGCAGGCCGTGGCCGCCGCCTCCAGCTCGGCATCCTCCAGGATCAGGTAGGCATCGCTGCCGCCCAGCTCCAGCACCGTTTTCTTCAGCACCGAGCCCGCCTTGGCCGCCACCTTGCGCCCGGCCGGGCCGCTGCCGGTCAGGGTCACGGCGCGGACCAGCGGATGTTCGATCACCGCATCCACCGCATCGCTGCCGATCAGCAGGGTGCGGAACAGGTTGCGCGGGAAACCCGCCTCACGGAAGATCTCCTCGATCGCCAGGGCGCAGCCAGGGACGTTGGAGGCATGCTTCAGCACCCCGGCATTGCCCGCCATCAGGCCGGGCGCGGCGAAGCGGAAGACCTGCCAGAAGGGGAAGTTCCAGGGCATCACCGCCAGCACGACGCCGAGCGGGTTGAAGGCGACGAAGCTCTTGCGCGCCTCCGTCGGGGCATCCTCGCGGCTCAGGAAGCGCTCCGCGTTCTCCGCGTAGAAATCGCAGGTCGTGGCGCATTTGCGGGCCTCGGCCTCGCCCGCCGTCACCGGCTTGCCCATCTCGGTCGCCATCAGCCGGCCGAATTCCGGGGCGCGGTCGCGCAGGATGGCGGCCGCCCTGCGCATCGGCGCCGCGCGCTCGGCGAAGCTGGCGTGGCGCCAGTCGAGGAAGGCCCGGTGCGCCGCCTCCACGGCCCGCGCCACCTCCGCGGGCGGCAGGACCTCGTATTCCTTCACGGTCCGGCCGTTCACCGGATTCACCGAAGCGATCGCCATGCGGGGGCCTCCTCTGTGCTCGCGCGGAGCCGGGCAGGATGCCGCGCCGGGTCCCTCGAGAAGGGCCGGCGTGGTCCGGAGGCTTATCTAGGCAGGCATCCGCGAGGATCGGCCCGGGTGACGGGCTCGTGATGCGCCAGGCCCGGAAAGGCCACCCACAGGGAAGGCACCGGCGCGGTCAGACATGCTGCCCGCCATTGATGTGGATCTCCGCCCCGTTGATGTAGGAGGAGGCCTGGGAGCAGAGGAAGAGGATGGTCTCCGCCACCTCCCGCGCCTCGCCCAGCCGCCGCATCGGGATCTGCTCCTCGACGATCTTCTCCGTGCCGGGCGAGAGGATGCTGGTGCGGATCTCGCCCGGGGCGATGGCGTTCACGCGGATGCCATGGGCGCCGAACTCATGCGCCATCTCCCGCGTCAGGGCGTTCAGCGCCGCCTTGGAACAGGCATAGGCGGGCCCGGCGAAGGGATGCACGCGCGAGCCGACGATGGAGGTGACGTTGACGATGTTGCCGCCCGCCGCGTGCAGCTCCTCGAACAAGCCGCGCGCCAGCAGGGCGATGGAGAAGAGGTTGACGTTGAAGACCGCGTTCCAGGCGGCATAGTCCGTCTGCATCACCCCCATGCGGCTGCCGCCCGGCCCCTTGGGGGAGATGCCGGCATTGTTCACCAGCGCATGCAGCCTCCCGTCCGGCAGGCGCTGCTTCACCAGGGCGATCAGCTCGCCCACCTGCACCGGGTCGGAGAGATCGGCCTGGAGATGGCTTTCCCGCGCCTCGGGCCAGCGGCATTCCTCGGAAAAGGGCTGCCGCGACACGGTGAGGATCCGCCAGCCTTCCTCCTGGAAGCGCTTGACCGTGGCATGGCCGATTCCCCGGCTGGCCCCGGTCAGCAGCATGGTCTTGCGGGATGTGGACATGCGGGACCCCTCGGTGCGCTGCCGTCCCTCCCTATTCCCTCCCCCGCGCCGCGACCAGCGTCAATTCGGGATGCCACGCCTTCCCCTCGCCGCACCGCCCGCAACAAGGCGGCGATGCGGCGGGGTGCCCGTTCAGAACAGGCTTTCGAAGCCGACCTTCGGAAAGGCGTCGAGATGCGTGCCCGGCGTGGCGTTCAGCACCTCCACCCCGTTCGCCGCGCCCCAGAGGTGGCAGTAGCTGTAGCAGACCTCCGACCAGGCGGTGCGCGGCGGCACGAAGATGCGGTTGCTGGTGTAGTTGTTGGTGAAGTGCGTCGGCCCCTGGGCGGTGTTGCCTTCCCAGAAGTCGAAGCCCAGCCGGGTGCGCTTCACCAGCTCTTCCGGCGGGATATGCGCCGTCGGATTCGGGTCCTGCTCGTCCTGCCCGCGCCGCCGCACCTTGGCGATCGGGTAGGAATGGTCCACCCCCACCAGCACGATCGGGTTGCAGCCCATCATGGCGGCGATCTGGATCAGCACGATCGTGACGGTGAAGCTGTTGAACAGCATCGCCGGCGTTTCCCCGAACTGCGGGAAGTTCAGGATCTGCTCGCCCGCCACGATCTCGCCCGGCATCGGCGCCGGCACCTGATTGGGCATGCGCAGGAAGCCGAGATACTCGAAGGGGATGAACTTGATGGATTCCGCATCCATCCCCGCCTCGTATTCCTCGCGGTACATCTCGATCTGCAACCGGTCCGAGATGGCCCAGTAGGGGAAAGCCAGGCCCCAGTCGGCATAGCCCATGAAGGAGCGGTTGGAGCCGAGGGCGATCTCCCCCTTCAGCCGCCCCATGTCGATCTGCCGCAGGCTGGGCCCGTTGCCGACCACGAAAGCGCGCTGCCCCGCATGGCGGTTGCGGAAGGTGTCCAGCAGCAGCGGCAGCTCGATCCGCAGTTCCCGCGTCCGGCCCAGGAAGTGGAAGCGCCGGGCGCCAAGCGCATGCATCACCCGCACCGCCGGATAGCGGTCGTTCCAGGCGGGCTGTTCCTCGCCGCTGAGGAAGACCATGGACATGCGCGCGGGCTCGCTGAGGATCACCGCCTCCCGCGCCCCCACCGGCCCCAGCAGCGGGCGCAGCCGCAGCGCTTCCGGCCGGTCCGGCGAATCCGGGATGGCGTGATGCACCAGGCCGTGGCGCCGCGCGATGCCGGCGGCGATCGGGGCGTCCTCCTCGTCCGACAGGATGACCGGCACGCTGCCGCCGAAAAGACGGTTCGGCGCCGCGCGGAGCCATTCCTCGGCCAGGTCGGCATCCGCCGCATTCACATGGACGAAGCTCATGCCGCCACCTTCACCTTATCCTTGCCCGCCGGGTCCTGGGCCACCGCTTCCTTGCCCGCAGGCCCAGACTCGGCCGGTTTCTTCACCGCCTCCGCCCTGGCCACCTTCGCGGCATCCGCGGGCTTCTCCGCCGCCTTTGCCGGGGACTTGGGCGCCGGGGGTGCCGGTTTCGGTTCGGCCGGGGCCGGCGGCTTCGCGGCGGCGGCGGGCTTCTCCGGTTTCTTCTCCGCCGGGGGCGGAGGCCGGTCCACGGCCAGCAGCAGCGGCCCGGCGAGGCGGCCGCCGCCCGGATGCGGCAGGCTGCGGGTCAGGCGCAGCTCCAGCCGCCCGGACCCGGCTCCCTCCACAGGGGCTTCGAGCGCCACCACATCCCCCAGCCCGGCGAATTCCGCCGGGACCGGCACGGGCCGCAGCGCCAGCGGCTTGCCCTCCAGCGTCACGGACAGGGTGCCGAAGGGCGAGAGGTCGGCGGGCGCCAGGAGCAGGCGGAGGGAGCCCACCGGCCCCTCCACCGGCGGCAGGGTGAGCATGGCCGCCGGCGCAGGGCCGATCCGGCGCGACGGCAACCCCTGGAGGAACTCCACCTCCCAGAAGCCGGACAGGGTCAGGTTCTCCCGCAGCAAAAGGCGCCGGGCCTCCGCCGCATGGGCCATCGCGACGGGGAGCAGGGCGTTCATGCGGCCTCCGCGGTGGAAAGGGGCACGGATTCGGCGATGCCCCGCCCCACCCGGACAGGCTCGATCTCCTCCAGCGCCGCATAGGGGGCGCCGGGCAGGACCGGCACCGGCAGGGTGCCGGAGGCCAGCTCCCTCGGCGTCGCCAGCGGCCAGGGGCTGCCGATCGCGGAGGCACCGCCCAGGGCGAGGATGGGGATGCCGCGCGCCGCCATGGCGCCGCAGAAGGGCGCGACGCAGGCCGACGGGGCGAAATCCACCACGCCGCGCACCAGGGCGGGGTCCAGCAGCAGGGCGGAGGCCGCCCAGGCCACCGGGAGATCCCGCGGCAGGCCCAGCCTGGCCCGCAGGCTCTCCACCGGCTCCAGCGGCGGCGCATCCACCACGCAGAGCAGCGACAGCGCCGCCTTGCGCAGCGGCGCGGCGAGGCGCGACATGGCCTCGCGCAGCACCGCCGGTTCGGCCAGGGTGGCGTCGAGCAGCAGCCAGGGCCCCTCCCCCACGCCTTCCGGCGGCGTCATGCCGGGCAGGGTCAGGGCGCGCAGCAGCCCCGGCCCATCCAGGCCGATCATCCCGGGGCCCGCCTGCAAGCCGAAGCCCAGCCGCCCTGCCCGGAACGCCCCCAGCTCCGTGCCGAGCAGCAGCGTGGTGGCGCGCAGCCCGTCCGGAATGGCGCTGCGCCGCTTGGCCCCGCGCATGATCACCCGCCCCAGCCCCGGCTCGGCCGACAGCAGCGACAGGCTATGGGCCAGGGCGTCCTCGCCCGGATGCAGGTCGTTCACCAGCAGCAGCCCGTCGCAGAGCTCCTGCCAGCGGGACAGGTCCGGGGTGAAGCCATGCGGATTGCCGTGCAGCAGCAGCAGCAGCGGCCCGCGCCGGCGCAGCTCGGCCAGCAGCGCGCGTTCCGCCGCGCCGCGCAGGTGGTCGAGGACCGTCCCCTTCCCGATCACCACCAGGGTCGCATCGGAGGACGGGTCCTCCAGCAGCCCGGGCGGCAGCCAGGCGAGGTCGGCGCCGTAGCGCGCACCCTTGCCCCGGCGCATCCGCGTCGGCGCGGTGGCGATCGCATGCGCCACCTCCCCGCCCCGGATGAATTCCACCCGCACCTCCTCTCCGGGCAGGTCCGGCGCCCGGCCGTTCAGGGCAAAGCCGGAATAGGCATCGCCATAGGCGCGGTTCTTGTTGTGCAGCCCGGTCTGCAGCCGGTCCGGCAGGGTCTCGCCAAGCAGCTCGCCATCGAGCAGCACGCGGATCGCCTCCACGCGCGGGCGGGACAGGACATGCCCTTCCACCTCCAGCACCCCGTATTCGTCGAGCGCGACGCGCTTCAGCTCGGCCAGGATCGGCAGGCTGGTCGGGTCCTCGCCCTGCGAGAGATGCGGCTCCGCCACGCCCGGCGCGGCCTTCTCCCACTTCGCCGGCAGGGCCTGCACCGCGACGCCGGCACGGCTGTAGCCAACCAGGGTGAAGGCGCCCGCCGCCTCCAGCATCCAGCTTTCCTCGGGGCCGAGATGGGCGCTGAAGCCCGGTGTCTGCTGTGGGAAGCCTTCCAGCTTGCCCATCACGTCGGGCCGCGCTCTTCCGCCCTGCAGCCAGACCCGGCGCGGCCCGGCGAAGCCTTCCAGCAGGAAGGGCACGGGCGCCCCGGCCGCCCAACCATGGACCAGGCTGCTGCCGGCCTCGCGCAGGAACTTCATGCCGCCGCTGCGCCACCAGCTCGGCGGCTTGGCCGGCCGCGCCTTGGCCAGCTCCACCAGGTCATAGACCCGTGTGGCATGGTCCAGCACCTCGCCCGAGGCGGAGAGCACGACGGCGCTGACCTGCACCGCATGGCTCATGGCGACATGCGGGCGCACCAGCCCGAAGCCGCATTCCTCCATGCCGATCCAGGGATTCTCCTTGAGCACGTCCTTGCGCACCATGCCGCGCACCGCCTCGCCGAGCAGTTCGCCATCGGCGCGCAGCACCACGCGGGCATCGGGCGGCGCGGCGGCCCAGCCCTTGATCTCCAGCAGCCAGCCCGGATGCATCACCGCCGCGCCCAGGTTGAGCCGCTTGGGCTCCGGCCGCTTCGGCAGCTTCGCCGGCACCGCGATCACCGGCTTCGGCGGCAGCGGCTTCGCCAGGAAGCTCTCCAGTGCCGCCAGCGCCGCCTGCCCGCAGCGTTCCACCGAGGAAACGGCCTCCACCACCCGCGGCAGATGCGCCCAGTCCTCCGGCGAGGACTTCATCACCCGCAGCACACCCTCGCGCAGCTTCGCCACGTCACCGACCGGCGCGGTGATCAGCGCGTCGCCGCAGACCTCCTTCACCACGTCGAGGTCGTAGCACACGCAGGGCGTGCCCACGGTCAGCGCCTCGATCGGCGGCAGGCCATAGCCCTCGAACCAGGAGGGATAGAGCAGCATCCGCGCCCGCCGCAGCTCGACGAATTTCTGCGTGTCGCTGGCCAGCGGATACACCTCGACCTCGACGCCGTAGCGCCGGGCCACCGGCACCAGCGCGTCGCGATAGGCCTCGTCCAGCTTCGGGCTGCCGACGATCAGCGACAGCGTCCAGCCGCGCATCTCCTCGCAGAGCACGTCGATCAGGTCGCCCGCGCCCTTGTGCGGGTCGCGCGGCCGCACGAAGCTCAGGATGCGCTTCTCGCGGTACTGCACCGCCGCCCGCGCCGCCGCGTCGAGGTTGATCGGCTGGTGCCAGTGCCCGAATTCCAGCCGCTCGTCATCGTACCAGAGGCGCGCGTATTTCTCGGATTCGCGGGAATTGCTGAGGATCAGCACGCCGTTCTCGGCGACATCCTCGGTGGCGAGCTTCCATTCGCGCCACAGCACCTCGTCGCGCGGCACCGGCACGGCGGCGTTGAACCAGTTCGGCGTCTCGAAGTTGAAGATGCACATCCGCGCCCCGCGCCGCCGCGCGAAGCCGCGCGCGCCGACATAGACCATGCGGTCCAGCGACTGGGTCGGGATCAGCACCACGACGTCGAAGCGGCCTTCCGGCAGCGCCGTCAGGAAGTCCTTGGTGACATGGATGCCGATCTTCCCCGGCCGCCCGAAGGCGTGCAGGTCCTCGTGGAAGACGGGGACATGGTTGGTGACGAAGGCCACCTCGGCCCCGGCGCGGGCAAGGCACTGCGCCAGCACATAGGCCGCGAGCCGGCCGCCGCCGTAATTGCCGGGCGCGTTGGTGACGAAGATCGCGACCCGCATCAGGCGGCCCTCCTCCGATCGCGTGCGATGATCCGGATGCCCTCCGCCTCCAGCCGCCGCAGCGCGGGGGCCAGGGCGGCCGCCTCGGCCGGCGCGATGGCCAGGCGCAGCGAGACGCAGCCGGCATGCAGCACGAAGGCCAGCAGCGGCAGCAGCCGGGACGAGGCAGCCGGTGTCCTGGCTCCCTGGGAAAGCTCCGGGGAAAGAAGCGGGGCGAGCCATGCCTCGCCATAGCCGATGGTCGCGCCCGCGCCCCGCGATGGCGGCCGCCCCCAGAAGGCCGGGGCGCGCGCATCGAACAGGCTGGCGAGGCGGCCACGGCGCGGATCGCCGGCCCAGCCCAGTTCCACCACATCTGCCTCCAGTCCCGGCTCGCCACCAGCGAGGAGCACCAGGTCCTCCTCGCTGGGCGAGGGACGGTAGACGGCGGCATCGGCCAGCAAAGCGATGCCGCCCGCCCGGATGCCGCGCAGCGCCGTGAGGGCGCGCCGGTCGCCGGTCGAGGGCCCCGGCAGCAGCGGTATCGCCTCCAGCCCCCATTCCTCGACGATGGCCGCCAGCGCCTCGCCCTCCGCGCCGACAGCCGGCACCAGAAGCCGCGCCACGCCGTCGCGCATCGCGCGCGCCAGGGGCTTCACGGGGGGCTGCACGCCGGACCCCGTGGCGCCGCCCAGGGCATAGAGCCGGCCCCGCGCCAGTCTCGACAGCTCTCCGGTCCACTCGTTGACTTCCGTGCCGTCCAGCAGCAACCCGGTCCGCCCCTCGCCCTCCGGATCGGCGAGGCGCGCCTCCAGCACAAAATGACGCAGCGCCCGGTCCAGGGCCTCGGTCGAAGGGCCTGTCATGGGCAGGCCCAGCCCGCGCGCAAGCCCCGCGGCCGGCGCCCCGTCCCGCAGCACGACGGACGGCACCTCCGGGCAGATGCGGGAAAGGCTGGCGCGCAAGGGCTCGGAGGAAAGGATGACCCTGATGCCACGCAGCCTGTCGCGCATCTGCCCCACCAGCTTCTGCCGGTGCTGCGGGATGTAGACGAGGCGCGGCGCCGTCACCGCCTCGGCCGACAGCAGGCAGGCGCGCGGGAAGGCCAGCGCCGGCTTGCCGAAGCGCAGCAGCAATTGCGGGGTCTCGCCCAGCAGCAGGGCGGGCAGGCGCACGCCCTCGGCGGGCTTGGCGATGCGCTGCATCACCTGTTCCAGCGCGGGATCGCCGGGGAAGGGTTCCCATTCCGAGGCGGGCTGGCCACGGGTCGGCACGGCCAGCATCGCCAGATCGAAATGCGCCAGCATCCGGGCCGTGGCGTCGGCGAAGCTCCCGGCATCGGAGACCAGCAGGAGCCAGGGGGAATGCCCTTCCCCGCGCAATCCCGCGGCCAGCGCGCAAAGCCTGTCCCAGCCCGAACCCTCGGTCGCCATGGCGAGGAACAGCACCACCGCGCCCGGTCCTTCGCGCAGGGCCGCCACCGCATCGGGGCAGCGCGAGACCAGGGCGGGCGACGGGCGGTTCGCGGCCAGTGGGCCCAGGCAGCCATGCGGCCGCAGGGCGCGGTCGTGCCGCCCGTCCTTCGTGGTGACGGTCAGCACCGGCACGACATCGCGCTCCGGCAGGTGCAGGCGGGCCTCGAAACGGCCCTCGCCCAGCGGATGCACCACCTCCGGCGCGTCCTGACCGATATCGAGGAGGACGCTCCCGGTATCCGTGCCCGCCAGGTCCATCCGCAATGTGAAGAAACCGGCCTCATCGAGACTGGCCTCGATGACCTGCCCCGGCGCGGCTGTATCAGGGCAGCCGCCACCCTCGGGTTCGTAAGCGATCATGTCCGGTTGTCGGCGCTCGCGGAACATTGAAGTTGCACCTTTCAGCATGCCCACAACCAGAGCAAGCGTTAATGGTGTTTACCTAAAGAGACAGACGCAGACTCCCGAATTGTCTCAACTTCTGAGAAGCGTTATAAACGTTTTACACACTAAATGGTTGTATCATGCAATCTTGCGGTGCAAAATAACCCCAAGTTTACCCACCCATGGTTGTCGTCCTCGGGGTCGTCAACCCGGGCAGCCACCAAAAAAGGGACTCACCGCATGAAAGTGGGGATCATCGGCTACGGGAAGATGGGGCAGATCCGCGCCAACGCCATCGAGGGCGGACGGCATGCGGAGATCGCCACCGTCTTCGACACGGCACGCCTGCCGGACTGCCCGTATCCCTATGCCAGCTCGGCCGAGGAGATCATCGCCGATCCCAGCCTCGACGCGGTCTTCGTCTGCACGCCGAACTGGCTGAACCGCCCGCTGACCATCGCCGGTCTGCGCGCGGGCAAGCACGTCTTCTGCGAGAAGCCTCCCTGCTTCAACGGCACCGAGATGCGCGAGATCATCGGTGTCGAGCGGGAATGCGGCCGGGTCCTGATGTACGGCTTCAACCACCGGCACCACGGCGCGATCCTGCGCATGAAGGAGATGGTGGAGGAAGGCGAGTTCGGCCGCATCCTCTGGATGCGCGGCCGCTACGGCAAGAGCGTGGACGGCGACTACCTGAAGGGCTGGCGCGCCGACCGGAACCTCGCCGGCGGCGGCATCCTGCTCGACCAGGGCATCCACATGCTCGACCTGCTGCTGCACCTGAACGGCCGCCCGTTCGACGAGGTGCAGGCCATGGTCTCCAACCTCTACTGGAAGACGCCGGGCATCGAGGACAACGTCTTCGCCCTGATGCGCGACAGCGCCACGGGCTGCGCCGTCTCCTTCCACTCGACCATGACCCAGTGGCGGCACCTCTTCTCGCTGGAGGTCTTCCTGGAGCGTGGCTACCTCACCCTGAACGGGCTCAAGACCTCCTCCGGAACCTATGGCGAGGAAGTCCTGACCATCGCTCGCAACCGCGCCAAGGCACCGGCCGCGAGCTTCGACAGCGAGGAGAAGATCCACTTCGAGGTGGATGCCTCCTGGCAGCGCGAGGTGGACGCCTTCTTCGAGTCGGTGCGCACCGGCTCGCCCGTCACCTACGGCTCCTCGGCGCAGGCGCTGCAGGTGCTCGACCTGATCGACCGCATCTACGCCCATGAACGGCACGAATCCGCCAATCTGCGCGAGATGCTCCTGGGACATGCGGACTGAGGGGAAGAGAGTGATGGACACCAACGTCAAGGACGCCATCGTGACCAATGACTGGCACGGCTGGCTCGAGAACTACTTCCAGCGCTACACGTCGGAAGCTTTCGACGAGAAGCACTACCCGATGCTGATCGCCTTCCGCGATCTCTGCCTGAAGATCCGCGCCAGCAAGAACAAGCTTCTCTTCGCCGGCAATGGCGCCTCGGCTTCCATCTCCTCGCATGGCGCGGTGGACTTCACCAAGCAGGGCCGCGTCCGCGCGGTGGACTTCAACGAGCCCAACCTGATCACCTGCTTCGCCAACGACTACGGCTACGAGAACTGGATCTGGCGCGCCATGGAGCGCTATGCCGATCCGGGCGACGCGGTGGTGCTGATCTCCGTCAGCGGCACCTCGCCGAACGCGGTGAAGGCCGCCGAATGGGCCCGCAGGAACGACGTCACCGTCGTCACCTTCACCGGCAAGTCGCCGGACAATCCCCTGAAGGCCCAGGGCGACATCAACTTCCACATCCCCTCCGGCGCCTATAACGTGGTCGAGGGCGTGCACAACATCTGGCTGACCACCGTCGTCGACATGCTGGTCGGCGAGGCCGAGTACAGCGTGGTCTGACGCCATGCGCATCCTGGCCATGATTCCTGCCCGCATGGGCAGCCAGCGCCTGAAGCAGAAGAACCTCAAGGAGATCCGCGGCGCGCCGCTGATCGCGCATGCGATCCGCAAGTGCCAGGAGGCCGGGGTCTTCGACGAGGTCTGGGTGAATTCCGAGCACCCGGCCTTCGGCCCCGTGGCACTGGCCGAGGGCGCCCGCTTCCACCAGCGCCCGGAGCATCTCGGCTCCAACACCGCGACCTCCGAGCAGTTCGTCGCGGAGTTCCTGGAGAAGCGGAGCTGCGACGCGGTGGTGCAGGTGCATTCCATCGCGCCGCTGCTGACGGCGGAGGAGGTCCGCTCCTTCGTCAACCGGTTGCGGGAAGGCCAGGAGGACGCGTTGCTGAGCGTCATCCACGAGAACCTGGAATGCATGCATCGCGGCGCGCCGGTGAACTTCACCTTCGCCGAGAAGACCAACAGCCAGGACCTGCTGCCGGTCGAGCGGATCACCTGGTCGATCACCGGCTGGCGGCGCGAGACCTATCTGGAAGCCTTCGCCGCGGGCCGCTGCGCCACCTATTCCGGCCGCATCGGCACCTGGCCCGTGGGCCGGATGGCCGGGCACGTGATCAAGACGCAGGAGGATTTCGACATCGCCGAGGCGCTCTGGGACACGGTGCACCGTCCCGCCGCGGCGCTGGGTGCCGCCGCCGCCTGACGGCGCGGCGCATCGCCTGACAGGAAGCGCCGGGAGGGAGACCTTCCGGCGCTCCGTCTTTCCGGCTCAGGCCGGAACCCGCATCTCCACCGCGCCGAAGCGTCCGAAGGAGGCCCGCACCAGCCCGGGCCGCGGCGGTTGCAGGCAACCTGTGCAGGAACCGGTCAGCACGTATTGCCCCGTCTGGATCGTGTAGCCACGCGCATTGGCCAGGGCCACGAAGGCCACGGTGGCGCCGAAGGGACCACCCTCCACCAGCGCGCCGGTGCCGGACGCCGCCTCGGCTCCGTCGAAGCTGACGGAGACCCGCAGCTCCAGCAGCTCCTCCGGCGTCCAGTCCGCGACACCCTCCCCGACGATGCCGAGCCCCGAGGCGCCGTTGTCGGCGATCAGGCCGAAGGCGCCGAACTGCCCCAGCGCGGCGAAGCGCGTCTGCGGCACCTCGATCGCGGGATGCAGGCCGGTGATCGCCGCCCGCACCTCCTCCGCCGACCAGGGCGCGCCGCGCGGGTCCAGGTCACGGCCGAAGCGGAAGGCGATCTCGCTCTCCACGCCCACCTGCGGCAGGTCCGAGGCGGCGGGACCGGCCCCGGAGGGCAGCACGCGCTCCGCTGGCAGCACCCCGAAGAAGCCGCGCTCCAGCCCGAAGCCCTCGCGCACCGACTTCACCGTGGCGCCCAGCTTCCAGGCCCCGATCCTGCGGATCGTGCCCGCCACCACCGCGTCCTGCACCGCCTCGGCTTCCGCCAGGCTGGCCGGGATCTCGGCCGGCTGCGGCGCCAGGACGGCGCGGTCCCGCACCGCCGCGATCAGCTTCGCCGCCAGCGCGCGGCGCTCCGCCACGCCGCTCACGAGGGTGCCCTCCCGGTCACGGCGCGCACATGCATCGGCCCGCCGACCTCGCCCGTGATGGCGATCTCGCCGCCCGCGCCCTCCACCAGCGCGCAACCGGCGGCGACGTCGTACCAGTTGATGCCTTCCTCCTCGTAGCCGTCGAAGCGCCCGCAGGCGACCCAGGCCAGGGAGAGGGCGGCGCTGCCGATCATCCGGATCTTGGTCCAGCCCTCGAACCGGCCGATCACCCGCGCCAGGCCCTCGGGCGAGTGGTCCGCCTTGGCGGGCAGGCCGGTGGACAGCACCGCGCGCGGCCGGGCCGGCGGCTCGACCGGCACGCCGTTCTGCCGGAAGCCCAGCCCCGGCCCGCCGGAGAAGAGCTCGTCGCGGTTGAAGTCATAGATCGCGCCCAGCACCGCTTTGTCGTCACGGCACAGCGCCACCGAGACGCAGCAGAGCGGCACGCCGCGAAAGAAGTTCCACGACCCGTCCAGAGGGTCCACCGCCCACCAGGCCTCGCCCGGCCCCGGCTGGCCGCCGATCCAGCCCGCTTCCTCGCTCAGGACGGGAAAGGGCGCGGCCTCGCGCAGCGCGGCGATGATCAGGGCCTCCGAGGACTTGTCCTGCTGGAGCTTGATGTCGCGGCCGATGGCGGATTCCGCCACGCCGCCCCCGGCGCGCAGCAGATCCCGGCTCACCCTGGCGGCCGATTCGGCCAGGGCGAGAGCTGTCAGGTTGTCCATGCCTTCAGTCTGCTCCATCGCAGCGCGCAAAGACAGTGCGGAACACGCGGAGAGCAGAATCCCCCGGCCTTGCGGGCAAATCGTACGATTTCAGGGAAAAACGCCAGGCTTCAGCCTTGTAGACCGATTCTTTGAGACCTAATCTCAAGCGGTTTCAATAAGGACGCAGCCACTGGCATGATGGCGGGGTCGCATATCGCGCTCGGCGCCGCGGCCTGGCTGGTGGCCGCGCCGAAATTCGGCCTTCCCGCCGTGGACGCCGCCTCCCTGGGCTTGGCCGTGCTCGGCTCCCTGCTGCCAGATATCGACCATCCGAAATCCTGGGTCGGCAAGCGCACGCGGCCGCTCTCCAACGTCATCGGCTGGATCTTCGGCCATCGTGGCATCACCCACTCCGCCCTGGCGGTGGCGGCCTGCTTCGTGCTGCTGCTGCAGACCGACCTGCCGCGCTGGGTCATGGCGCCGCTGCTGGTGGGCTATCTTTCACATCTGGTGGCGGATCTGCTGACGCCCGGCGGCCTGCGCCTCGCCTGGCCGCTGAAGGGCACGTGGTCCTTGCCCCTCTGCCGCACCGGCTCCGCCTTCGAACCGCTGGTGGTGGCGCTGATCCTGAGCTTCGCGGGCTGCGGGACCTTCGGCAAGCCGGACCTCGCCTCCGGCTGGCGCGCCGCCGGGTTGTGCCGGGTCTGGCAGGGCTATGACGGCTTCCGCCCCTGCGTGCCGGAGCGGGAGCAGCGTGCCCATTCCGTGGAGCGCGCCATCGCCGGGCGCTTCGCCAACCGCTCCTGAGGCTGATGAAACGGGCCGATTCGCGGCCCTGGCAAACCGCCCTGCCGGATCGGGCGTTCCAGAGGATGGAAGCCGCTCCACGTCCCGCGCCCGAGGAAGGCCATATGATGCCGCAGCCGCCGACTAAGCCGACACCCGCATGGCGCAGCCTGCCCCGGCTCGCCGGGCTCCTCGCCCTCCTGGCCGGGCCGGCCCTGGCGCAGGCCCCCGCGCCCACGGCGCCCGGCAACCCCTCCTCCCCCGCGCCCACTGCCCCGGACCGGAACAGTTCGCCGGACCGCTCCGACCCGATACCGCGCAGCGGCGTGATCCAGCCCCCCGCAACCGGACAGGTGGACCCGGGCATCCGCACCACCGTCCCTGATCCGCGCCCCAACACCACGCCCGTCATCCCGCCGCCCGGCACGCCCGGCGGGAATCCACAGATCCAGCCCCGCTAGGGCAGCATGGCACATCCAGGCCCCACGGAACCGGAGGCCGGCTGGGAGGTCGTGGTGGTCGGCGCCGGGCCGGCGGGCCTCAGCGCCGCGCTGATCCTGGGGCGCTGTGGCCGCCGCACGCTGGTCTGCGATTCGGGAGAGCATCGCAACGCCGCCGCCAAGGCAATGCGGGGATATCTCGGACGTGACGGCACACCGCCTGCCGAGATGCTGCGTATCGCGCGGGGGGAGATCGCCCGCTATCCCAGCGTGTCCGTGCAACGCGCGACCGCCCTGCAGGCCGTGCGGCAGGATGACGGCACCTTCCGCCTGGATCTGTCCGATGGCCGGACGGTCCTCGCCGCGAAGCTGATCCTCGCCACCGGGGTGGTGGATCAGTTGCCGGCCCTGGAAGGGCTGGAGGTGGTCTGGGGGCGCAGCGCCTGGCGCTGCCCCATCTGCGACGGCTGGGAGCATCGCGACCGCCCGCTGGCCGTCTATGGCAACAGCGAGGATGCGGTGCGCTTCGCCCTGGAGATCCGGCACTGGACGCCGGATCTCGTGCTCTGCACGGACGGGCCGCCTGAGTATCCGGAACGCTGGCGGCAGCGCCTGGAGGACCAGGGAATCGCGGTCAGGACGGAACGCATCGCACGCCTCGAATCGGAGGCGGGCAACCTTTCTGCCATCCTCTTCGCACAGGGCGACAGGCTGCCGCGCGACGGGCTCTTCCTGGCCACGCCCTGGCGCCAGCGCTGCGATCTCGCCGAGGCGCTGGGCTGCGAGATGACGGAGCACGATACGGCCCGCACCGGGCGGCACGAGGCCAGCACGGTTCCCGGCCTCTATCTCGCCGGCGACATCGCCGGTGGCTACCAGCTCGCGATCGTCGCCGCCGCGCAGGGCGCGACGGCCGCCGTCGCCGTCAACACGGAACTGATTCGCGACGGGCTGCGCGGCTGACCGCGATCCTCGCTTTCGCAGTGCACAAAAGACATCCCGCCCAGCCCCGCCCCGCTGCATTGGCCAGAGGAAGCGATGGAAAACGCGATTCCCTTGCTGTTTACTCGCATCCGGCAGAGACAGCGCAAAACGGCTGCGTTATGGAAGCCGCACTACTGGAGGGGTTGCATGAGCAAGAAGTTCCTCACTGGCGTGATCGTGGAGTCCAGCGAGATGACGGGCGTCGCCGCCAACCGGCTGGCGACCGACCTCATCGAGGCGATCAAGAAGGAGATCATCGAGACCGGCCGCTTCTCGCTGCCGGAGTTCGGCTCCTTCATCGTCCGCGAGACGCCCAAGCGTACCGCGCTGAACCCGCGCACCGGCGAGAAGGTGGCCGTGAAGGCCGGCGCCACCGTGCGCTTCAAGCCTTCGCCGGCGCTCAAGGAATCGGCGCTGGCCGGGCTCAAGAAGGCCAAGCGCAAGGCCGCGCGCAGCACGAGCAGCAGCAGCAGCGCGGGCTGATCCGGCAGCCGCCGGCCGACCGTCGTCCCGATGCGCCGGCCCGGCGGCCACCTTTCGCGGCACCATCGGGGGTGTCCCCTGTGCCGCGCGGGGCCGGGCCCCAGCCCGGCTCAGCGAGCGGCATAGTCCTCGGGCCTGATGGCCAGCAGGAAGATCTCGTTCTCATCCGCCACGCGGATCATGTCCTCCCGCTGAATCACCAGCGCCCCTCGCGCCTCGAAGGCGATTCCCGCCAGCCCCGCCTGGACCGCCATGCGCACCGTGGCCGGCCCCAGCGAAGGCATATCCAGGCTGCGGTCCTGATCCGGCTTCACCAGCTTCACCAGCACGCCGCCACGGCCCTCCCGCCGCAGCGCGCCGCAGCGGGTGATCAGCGCATCCGTGCCCTCGATCCCCTCGACGCCCAGCACGAGGCCCTGCTGCACCACAGCCCCCTGCCCGACATCGAGCCGGCCCAGCGCCTGCACCACCGCGACGCCGCGGCGGATATCCTCCAGATGGCCAGGCTCCGGCACGACCCGGCCGAGCAGCCCCGGCGGCACCTGTAGCCCGTCCAGCAGCGCATCCGGCCCGACCAGCGAGAAGCCCTCTTCCGTCAGGACCTTCCGCAGTGCGCTGAGCAGCCCGTCATCGCCGGCGAAGGCGCGCGCGCCAATCCGGGCGAGGTAGCGCGCCGTCGCCGCATCCGGCCGCAGCGACAGCAGAGAGGGGCGGCGCACATGGCCGCAGAGCACCAGTTCCCGCACCCCCTCGCCCCGCAGCCAAGGGATCGAGGAACCCAGCGCACCGAGACGGAGCCGCAGGCCGGGATAACCCGCCCAGGCGGCAGGATCGGCGAAGCCTTCCAGCAGTACGGGCCGCACCTCCCGGCCCGCTGCCCTGGCGGCGGCGGCGACACGGAGCGGAAGTTCCCCTCCCCCGGCGAAGATGCCCAATCGGGGGGCATGGGGGGGCGCAGACGGCGATGTCACGCCGCCTCGCCCGGCGCCTCGTCCTCGCGCAGCCCATGCACGCGGGCCCGCATCAGGCCGCGCCGGCTATGCGTGTCCACGAAGGCCAGGATCTCCGCCACCGCCGGGTCCTCCCCCAGCTCGCCCGGGTCCGGGTCAGACGTTCGGAGAAGACACCGTCACCGGCGAAGAGGCTCCGCACCGCCGCCCGCAGGGCATGGATGCGCGGCCGCGAGAAGCCGCGGCGCTTCAGCCCGATCAGGTTCAGCCCGGTCAGCCTCGCCCGGTCGCCCAGGCAGGCGCCATAGGGGATGACGTCCGCCTCGACGCCGCTCATGCCGCCGATCACCGCCTGCCGGCCGATGCGCACGAACTGGTGCACCGCCGCGCCGCCGCCGACGAAGACCGTGTCGCCGATCTCCACATGGCCGCCGAGCATGACGTTGTTGGCCAGGATCACATTGTCCGACAGGTTGCAGTCATGGCCCACATGGGCGCAGGCCATGATCAGGCAGTTGTCGCCGATGCGGGTCAGGCCATGGCCACCGACGCTGCCACGATGGATCGTCGAATGCTCGCGGAAGGTGCAATGGGCACCGATCTCCACGCGCGTGGGCTCGCCCTTGTACTTCAGGTCCTGCGGCGGCAGGCCGACCGAGGCGAAGGGCATCAGCTTCGTGCCCGGCCCGATGCGCGTGTCGCCGTCCACAACGGCATGGGAGACGAGCTCGACGCCGTCCCCCAGCACCGCCTGGGCACTGACGCTGCACCAGGGGCCGATCCGGACGCCGGCACCCAGCCGGGCCCCCTCGGCGACGACGGCGCTGGGATGGATCTCTGCCACGCTCACTTGTCCAGAATCATCGCGGCATAAGTGGCCTCGGCCACGACCGTGCCATCGACCTTCGCTTCCGCATGAAATTTCCACACGTTCCCGCGCTGCCGCTCCTTCACCACATGGATGCGGAGCTGGTCGCCCGGGACCACCGGGCGGCGGAACTTCGCGCCCTCGACGCTCATGAAATAGACCAGCTTGCCATTCGCGGAGGGGCCCAGCGTCCGCACCACCAGCACGGCCGCGGTCTGCGCCATGCTCTCGATGATCAGCACCCCCGGCATCACCGGGTGGCGCGGAAAGTGGCCCTGGAAGAAGTTCTCGTTGACCGTGACGTTCTTGATGCCGATGGCGCGCTCGCCCAGCACGACATCGACCATGCGGTCCACGAGGAGCAGGGGATAGCGATGCGGGATCGCCTCCATGATCTGCGCGATATCGAAAGTCTCGAAGGTCTCGCCCTCGGCCCGCGGCTCTTCCTGCCCGCTCATTCTGTCCTGTCCGTTGAAACCTTCTTGGCGGCCAAGCGGCGTAGGGCCGCGAAGCCCCGCATCGCGTCCCGTGCTGGCTGAGCCGGGCTGCCCAGAACGTCCATGCCCGCCGGCACATCATTCATGACGCCCGCCTGCGCACCGATACGCGCCTTTGTTCCGATTGAGAGATGTCCCGTCAAGCCTGCCTGGGCGGCCACGGTCACATAGTCGCCCAGCACCGTGGAGCCGGAGATCCCGGCCTGGCCCACGATGATGCAGCCACGACCCGTCCGGACATTATGGCCAAGCATCACAAGATTGTCGGTCCGCGTCCCCTCGCCGAGGACCGTATCGCCCGCCGCCCCGCGATCGACGCAGGAATTCGCCCCGATCTCGACGCGGTTCTCCAGCACGACACGCCCCAGTTGCGGAACCGTCACAAAATTCCCGGACGGATCGGGAACGAAGCCGAAGCCCTCATTCCCCACCCGCGCGCCCTGGTGCAGCACCACCCCGTCCCCCGCCAGGCAGAAATAGGCGCTGGCCTGGGCATGGATGCGGCAGCCGGCGCCGAAGACGCAGTTCGGGCCGATCACGGCATGCGGCCCGACGATGCAGCCCGGCCCCAGCTTCGCGCCCTCGCCGATCACGGCATAGGGGCCGATCTCGGAACCCTCGCCGATCTCCGCGCCCTCCCCCACCACGGCGGTCGGGTGGATGCCCGGGCGTGGCGGCGCTGGTGGGTGGAACAACCCCGCGATCCGGGCGAAGGCCAGTTGCGGCGAGCGCGACAGCAGGATGGCCGCCCCTTCCGGGGCCTCCGCCTGCATCGACGCGGCGACGATCACCGCCCCCGCCCGCGTCGCCCGCAGGGCGTCGCGGTTGCGCTGCCCTTCGGCGAAGGCAATCTCGCCCGGTCCGGCATGGTCCAGCGGCGCCACGTCCGTCAGGGTCAGGGCGGGGTCGCCGCGCAGGATCTCGGCGCCTCCGACGCGCGCAACCTCCTCCAGCGTCCGCTTCCCCGCATGGATATGGAAGCGCGTGTCCGCCATGGCTCAGCGACGTTGCTGTGCCGGCTTGGCCGCCTGCGGCTCAGCCTGCGCCGCGGGCGCCGCCTCCTCCTTGGCGAGGGTCACGCTGCGGAGCACCTTGTTCAGTTGCTGGCTGATCTCGTCCGTCAGGTCGAAGGGCGGGTCGTTGTAGATCACCAGCGGCCGCGGCAGGACGAGGTTCACCTTGTGGTTCGCCGCCACCTGCCGCACCACCCCGGCCAGGGCGCGCTCGATCTCGTTCAGGGCGGTCTGCGCCGCCTGCTCGATGGCCCGCGAGCGGTCGCGGAAGACGCGCTGGCTCTCGGTGATCTTCTCCTGCAGCTCGCGCTCCCGGTTGCGCAGCGCCTCGGGCGGGTTGCGCTGCTGGTCCGGGGTCAGGGCCGCGCGCTCCTGCTGCAACTGCTGCTGCGCGTCGCGCCAGCCCGTCTGCTCCTTTTGCAGGTCCTCGTTCAGCTTCTGCCGGCGGCGCTCGATCTCCTCGCGCACCCCGTTGAAAGCGGTCGAGTTGCGCTGCACCTCCGGCACGTCCACCACGCCGATGATGGCGTTGGGCGGGGACTGGCCGGGGCCGAGCGCCGCGCGGTTGGCGGCGGCGGGCTGTGCCGGCTGCTGGGCCGGCTGCTGCGCCGGGCGTTGCTGCGCCGGCTGCGCCGGGCGGGTCTGCTGCTGTTGGCCCTGCGGCACGAACCAGTCCTGCGCCAGGGCCGGGCTGGCCCATTGGGTGGCGGGAATCAGGACTGCCAGGGCGGCGAGAGCGGTGCGCGCCTTCATCATCGATACTCCGGAATTTCTCAGAAACGGGTGCCGAAGCCGAAGCGGAACACCTGCGTCTTGTCGTAGGACTTCTTCACCACGGGCGCGGCGAAGTCGAGGTTGATCAGGCCGAAGGGGCTGGCCCAGGAGATGCCGGCACCGGCGCCCACGCGCGGCGAGCTGTCATCCACAACCCCATCGCCCTTCTCGGACTGGCTCAGGGCGCCGACATCCACGAAGGTGCGGCCGGTGATGCCCAGCTCGTCCGGGATCGGCAGCGGGAATCGGAACTCGGTGGACTGGGTCCAGAGGAAGCGGCCACCCAGGGACTCGTCGTTCTGCACGCCGTTCACATAGGAGCGGTCGCGCGGGCCGACGCCCGCCACCTCGAAGCCGCGCAGGTTCTCGCCACCCAGGAAGAAGCGGTCCACGATCAGATCCCTGCCGCCGCCCCAGGTCTGCAGATAGCCGGCGCTGCCGCTGACCGCGAGGACGTATTTCGGATCGCCTAGCAGTTTCTCGAAGGGCACGTAGACGGCGGCGTCGCCGCGCCAGCGGACATACTTCGCGTCGCCGCCAAGGCCGGCGAAATCCGTACCGAAGCGCAGCACGTAGCCGCGCGTCGGGTCGAGGCGGGAGTCGCGCTTGTCCCAGGTCAGGGTCTGGCCGACCTGCGACAGCAGCGTCTTGCCCTTCTGCTCCAGGATGTACTTGCTGGTGACGTCGTTGC
Organism: Roseomonas gilardii subsp. gilardii; assembly: GCF_023078375.1. NCBI lineage: Bacteria > Pseudomonadati > Pseudomonadota > Alphaproteobacteria > Acetobacterales > Roseomonadaceae > Roseomonas > Roseomonas gilardii. The sequence goes on from NZ_CP095554.1 coordinate 3,226,296, forward strand.
TGATGTCGAAGATGTTTCGCTGCGACAGGGTATAGGTCCAGGACTGGCGCAGGAACTCGTTGAACTCGTAGCCCGCGCGCAACGCGAAGCCGTAGCGGCGCTCCTCGTAGCCCGAATAGTCGCGCAGGTCGCGGGTCACGTAGAAGACGTCCGCGCCGACGGCGAGGTTGCGGTCCAGGAAGGACGGATCGGTGACCGAGGCGTCGATCGAGGACCGGCGCTGCGCGATGGTGCCGTTGATGCGGGCGTCGATGCCCGTGCCGAGCAGGTTGCGCTCGCGCAGGCCGATATCGGCGAGCGCGCCCGCATCCGTCGAGTAGCCACCGCCGAGGCTGATCTCGCCCGTGGCCTTCTCCGAGACCGCGGTGTTGACGACCACCCGGTCCGGCGCCGAGCCGGGCGAGGTGGTGATGTTCACGTCGTTGAAGTAGCCGAGATCGCGGACGCGCTGGCGGGAGCGGCGGATCTGCGCGGCGTTGAAGGGGTCGCCCTCGGCGACGCGGAACTCGCGGCGGATGACCCGGTCCTGGGTGCGCGTGTTCCCGGTAATGTCGATGCGGTCCACATAGAGCCGCTCGCCCTCGCGCACATCGAAGGTGATCTCGACCGTGCCCTTTTCCCGGTCGCGCTGGATGCGCGGCTGCGCCTCGGCGAAGGGGGCGCCCAGCTCGTTGGCGCGGTCCTGGATCGCCTGGACGGCGTTCTCCACCGCTTCCCCGTCATACCAGTCGCCGGGGGAAAGGCTGATCTCCGGGCGGAGCTGCTCCGGCTTGATGTTGCGCAGCTCCGAGGTCAGGTCGATCTTGGAGACGCGGTAGCGCTTCCCCTCGTTGATCGTATAGGTGACGAAGAAGCCGGAACGGTCCGGCGCCAGCTCGGCCGTGGCTGCCGTCACCTGCACATCGGCATAGCCGTGGCGGAGGTAGTAACGGCGCAGCAACTCGCGGTCGAAGTTCAGCCGGTCCGGATCGTAGGAATCCGAGGAGCTGAAGGGGCGGTACCAGGCGGCCTCGCGGCTGGCCACGATCTCCTTCAGCCGGCTGTCCGAGAAGGCCTCGTTGCCGACAAAGTTGATCCGGCCGATCAGCGCGGTGTCGTTCTCCTTGATCTCGAAGACGACATCGACCCGGTTCTGCGGCAGTTCGATGATCTTCGGCTCCACCGTGGCGGCGAAGCGACCGCGGCGGGCATAGAGCTCCAGGATCTTTCCCCGGTCGGCCTGGGCCGCCTGGGGCGTGAAGACCGCCCGCGGGCGGAGGGAGACCAGCGGCTGAAGCTGGTCGTCCGAGATCTTGCGGTTGCCCTCGAAGGCCACGCGGTTGACGATCGGGTTCTCCTGCACCCGCACCACGATGCGGTCGCCCTGGCGCCCGACCTGGACGTCACGGAACAGGCCGGTGGCGAAAAGGGTGCGGAGCGACCGGTCGAGCTGCTCCGAATCGAAGCGGTCGCCCGGCTGGAGCAGCATGTAGGAGCGGATGGTGTCCGCTTCGATGCGCTGGTTTCCGACGACATCGATGCCACTGACGATGCCCTGCCCCGTGCCCTGTCGAGGGGCGGCGGCCGGGGCACCCTGGCGCCCGCGCTGCGGCTGGGCGCTCGCAGGGCTCGCGAGCACAGGGACGAGACAGGTAGCAGCGAGAAGCAGGGCGCGTGTGGCGTTCAAGTTCCAGGTTCCGAGCCGGCATTCCCCGTCCGGTACCCTGAAGGGCCGGACGGGGGCGGGCGCAAACTAGCGGCAAGCCCCCGGGAACGCCAACCCCGTCTCAACAACCAAGGCGAAGCGTATGGTTATCCAGCCAGACCTGTGATCCATCGGACAACGCCCAGATGGCTCAGATCGTTCCAGGTCGAGAAGATGAACAGGGCCGCCAGCACCGCCAGCCCGGCCCGCAGCCCGTATTCCATGGCCCTGGCGGAAAGCGGCCGGCCGCGAATCGCCTCGGCCGCGTAGAAGACCAGGTGCCCGCCATCCAGGACCGGGATGGGGAAGAGGTTGATCAGCCCCAGATTCACCGAGAGCACGGCGATGAAGGTGATCAGGCTCGGCAGGCCCAGCGCCGCAGCCTGCCCGGAGATCTGCGCGATCCGCAGCGGGCCGCCGAGATCGTCCGTCCCGCGCTGGCGGGTGATCATCTGCCAGACCCCCACCAGGGTCTGCTTCGACACCTCGTAGGTATTGGCGACCCCGCCCCAGAGCGCCGCGGCGGGGTTCATCCGCTCGAAGCTCGGCGCCCCCGCGGCAATGCCCAGGACCCCCACCGTCGCGCCGTCGCGGTCGCGCGATTCGGGCGTGGCGGAAATGGTCATGTCCTGCACGCCGCGCCGGACCATCAGGGTGACCGCCTGCCCCGGATGCGGCTCGATGCGGCTCTGCAGGTCGGAGAAGCGGCTGACCGGCTGGCCATCCACCGAGAGGATGGTGTCCCCCGCCTGCAGCCCCGCCCGCTCGGCGGCGCTGCCGGCCACGACCGTGCCGACGACATTGGCGTTCATCACCGGCTGGCCGACGGTCATGAAGAGCCCGGCGAAGAGCACCGCCGCCAGGGCGAAATTGGCCACCGGCCCGGCCGCCACCACGATGGCCCGGTCGCGCACCGGCTTGTCGTGGAAGGTCTCGCCCGCGCGCCACGCGGCCCGCACCGCCGGGTCCACATCCCCCGGCTGCTCCTGCCCATGCAGCTTCACATAGCCGCCCAGGGGCAGCCAGCCGATGCGCCATTCCGTGCCGCGCCGGTCGGTCCAGCGGGCGAGGGCCTGGCCGAAGCCGATGGAGAAGCGCTCGACATAGACCCCGCGCCAGCGCGCAGCCCAGTAGTGCCCGGCCTCATGGATGAAGACCAGCACGCCCAGCACCACCACGAAGGCCAGGATCGTCCGGCCAGAGCCCAGCAATGCGTCCAACTCAGTGTCCTCTCAGGGTCCTGCCCCTGGGGTCTCGCCCCCGAAAACCTCGATATGGGCTGGCCCAGCCTAGGCGGCCATCCCCATCCGCTGCGCCTCGGCCTCGGCCACCCGGCGCGCCTCCCCGTCCAGGGCCAGCACGGCCTCCAGATCGGGGATCGCCGGTGCGCCCAGGCGGCCCATCACGGCCTCCACCACACGGGCGATGCCCAGGAAGCCCAGCCGGCGGCCGAGGAAGCAGGCCACCGCCACCTCGTTGGCGGCATTCAGGATGGTGGGGGCGCCGCCCCCGCGGACAAGGCTTCCCGCACCAGACGCAGGGCTGGGAAACGTTCCGGATCGGGCGGAAAGAATTCGAGACGTCCCAGCGCCGCCAGATCCAGCCGCCCCACATCCACGTGGCGCCGGCCGGGCCAGGACAGCGCATGGGCGATCGGGGTCCGCATGTCCGGCGTGCCGAGCTGGGCGATCAGCGAGCCGTCGGCATACTGCACCAGCCCGTGCACGGCGGACTGGGGATGCACCAGCACCTCGATCCGCTCATGCGGCACGGGGAAGAGATGCGCCGCCTCCATGATCTCCAGCCCCTTGTTGAACATGGTGGCGCTGTCGATGCTGATCTTGGCGCCCATGCTCCAGATCGGATGGCGGATGGCCGCCTCCGGGGTCGCGGCGGCCATCTCGGCCAGGCTCGCCTGACGGAAGGGGCCGCCCGAGGCGGTCAGGATGATCTTCTCCGGCACCGAAGGCTGGCGCGCGTCCAGAGCCTGGAAGATCGCGTTGTGCTCGGAATCGACCGGCAGCAGCAGCGCCCCGGCCTCCTGCGCCACCCGCATCACGATCGCCCCGGCGCAGACCAGGCTCTCCTTGTTGGCCAGCGCCAGCGTGCCGCCCCGGCCCAGCGCCGCCAGGGTCGGGCGCAGCCCCGCCGCCCCGACCACCGCCGCCATGGTCCAGTCCGCCGGGCGGGAGGCCGCCTCCAGCACCGCGGCCTCGCCCGCCGCACAGGCGATGCCGCTGCCGGCCAGGGCCTCGCGCAGCGCCGGAAGGCAGGTCTCGTCAGCCAGCACGGCGATGGCGGGCCGCAGCCGCCGCGCCTGCTCGGCCAGGGTCCGGGCATCGCGCCCGGCCACCAGAGCCTCCACCGCGAACTCGCCGGGCGCGGCCGCCTCCAGCAGCGCCACCGTGCTCTTTCCCACCGAGCCCGTGGAGCCCAGAACCGTGATCCGTCGCGTCATCGCCCCTGCGTCACCCCCTGGGTCACCACTTCTTCTTGCCTGTCCCGCGCGGCGTCAGCGCCACAGGGGTATCCCGTAGCCCACTCCCAGGGCCAGCAGCGCCGCCACGGGCGCCGCCGCCAGCAGGCCGTCCAGCCGGTCCAGCAGGCCGCCATGGCCGGGGATCAGGCTGGAGGTGTCCTTGACCTTAAAATGCCGCTTGATCGCGCTTTCCAGCAGGTCGCCCGCCTGGGTGGCAACGGCGAGGATCGCCGCCACCGCCGCGGCCCGCGCCATGGAGCCGGGGGCCAGCACCAGCGTCAGCAGCGCGCCCACCAGCATGGCGAAAAGCAGGCCGCCGACGGCCCCGGACCAGGTCTTGTTCGGCGAGACCTGTGGCCAGAGCTTCGGCCCCCCGACGATCCGCCCGGCCATATAGGCCCCGATATCGCTGGCCCAGACCGCGGAGAGGAGGAAGAGGATGTTGTCCCGCCCGGCCTCGTTGTCGTGGCGGAGTTCGATCAGGCAGAGGCCGGCGATGCCGATATAGAGCACGCCGAGGGCCAGGCTCAGCGCCGGCTGCTGCGGCACGCCCCGGCGCCCGCGCGAGCGTTCCGCCCCCATCCAGGCCAGGAAGAAGCCCGCGACCAGCACCACCCAGGACAAGGCCGAATGCCCGATCACCGCGACGATGCCGGCGAGGAAGATGGCGATCGGCACGCCCAGGCCAGGAAAGGCCCGCGTCCGCATGCCGCAGAGATGCACCCATTCCCAGGTCAGGATGGCGATGCAGATGGCGATCAGCAGCGTGTAGAGCTCGGCCCCCAGCCAGACGCAGAGCAGCGCCGTGGGGCCCAGGACCAGGGCGGAGAGGAAGCGCTTACGCAGGTCGCGCCAGCGCTTCTCCTCGGTCTTCGCCTCCGCCATCAGCCCGCGACGGCGCCGTAGCGGCGCTCCCGCCGCCCGAATTCGTCCAGCGCGGCCCGGAGATGGCCCGCGTTGAAATCGGGCCAGAGCACGTCGGTGAAGTACAGCTCGGCATAGGCCGACTGCCACAGCAGGAAGTTCGACAGCCGGTGCTCGCCGGAGGTGCGGATGATGAGATCCGGGTCCGGCATCCCGGCGGTGGAGAGGTGGCGGGAGAACTGCTCCTCGTCCAGTGCCTCCGGGTCCAGCCGCCCCTCGGCCACGGCCTGGGCCACCGAACGGGCGGCGGCCAGGATCTCGGCCCGGCTGCCATAGGACAGCGCCACGTTCAGGTTCAGCCGCGTGCCGCCGGCGGTGTCGCGCTCCGCCCGCAGGATGGCCTCCCCGGTTTCCGCGCCGAAGCGCGCCCGGTCGCCGATCACCCGCAGCCGCACGCCATCGCGCACGAGCTGCGCGACCTCATGCCGCAGGTAGTGCCGCAGCAGGCCGGTCAGCTCCAGCACCTCCTGCGCCGGGCGCCGCCAGTTCTCCGAGGAGAAGGCGAAGATCGTGAGCCAGGGTATGCCGGCCTGGGCCGTGGCCTCGATGACCCGCCTGGTGGCCTCGGCCCCGGCGCGGTGGCCCATGGCGCGGGGCAGGCCCCGTGCCGCGGCCCAGCGGCCATTGCCGTCCATGATGATGCCGATATGGGTCGGCATCGCGGCCGACGCCGGTTCGGGCCGACGTTCGGGCGCCGCATTCATCCGCTGGTCTTCATCCTGTGCAAGGCTTCCGGGGGTCAGACCGCCTTGATATCCTTTTCCTTCTCCGCGAGCGCCTCGTCCACCCGCTTGACTGCCTGATCGGTCAGTTTCTGGATCTCGTCGGAATGGCGCTTGGCATCGTCCTTGGAGATCTCGGACTTGGTCTCCCAGCCCTTCACCGTCTCCATGCCGTCCCGGCGCACGCCGCGCACCGCCACCTTGGCGGCCTCGGCATAGCGGGAGGCCTGCTTGGCCAGCTCGTTGCGGCGCTCCTGGGTCAGCGGCGGCAGCGGCACGCGGATCACCTGCCCCTCGGCCTGCGGGTTCAGGCCCAGGTTGGAGTCCCGGATGGCGACCTCGACGGCCTTGACCACCGACTTGTCCCAGACCTGCACCGAGAGCAGGCCGGGTCCGGCCACCGAGACATTGGCGACCTGGCTCAGCGGCTGGTTCGCGCCATAAGCCTCGACCCGGATGGGCTCCAGCAGCGCCGGGCTGGCACGGCCGGTGCGCAGGCCGGAGAATTCCTTCTTCAGCGTGTCGAGGGCCCCATCCATGCGGCGGATGAGGTCCTGCTTGAGATGGGTGAAATCCGGGGCGGCGGCCATGAAACGGTATTCCTCAGTTCTCGACGACCGTGGTGAATCGCCCTTCGCCCTTCATGACGGCGGTAAAGGCACCCGGCTCGTGGATGTTGAAGACGACGATCGGCAGCTTGTTCTCGCGCGCCAGGCTGATCGCGGCGGCGTCCATCACCGCGAGGTCGCGGGCCAGGACGTCCAGATAGGTCAGGGTTTCGTAGCGCTCGGCCTGCGGGTTCTTGCGCGGGTCGGCGGAATAGATGCCGTCCACCTGCGTGCCCTTCAGCAGCGCGTCACAGCTCATCTCCGCGGCGCGCAGGGCGGCGGCGGTGTCCGTGGTGAAATAGGGGTTGCCGGTGCCGGCGGCGAAGATCACCACCCGCCCCTTCTCCATGTGGCGGATCGCGCGGCGGCGGATGAAGGGCTCGCACAGGCTCTGCAGGGGAATGGCGCTCTGCACCCGCGTCGTGACGCCCTGCCGCTCCAGAGCGCTCTGCATGGCGAGCGCGTTCATGACGGTGGCGAGCATGCCCATCCCGTCCGCCTGCACCCGGTCCATGCCCGAGGCGGCGCCGGAGATGCCGCGGAAGATGTTGCCGCCGCCGATCACCAGGCAAACCTCGATCCCCAGCGCCACCACGTCCCGCACGTCCTGGGCGATGGCCTTCAGCGTCGCGGTGTCCAGGCCGTAATCCCTGGCCCCCATCAGGGCCTCCCCGGACACTTTGAGCAGGACGCGCTTGTAGGTCGGGGAGGACATCGGCGGGCTATCCTTGAAGGTCGGGGAAGTTACTCAACGGTGCCCAGCCCCGGCAAGGGGGCCGGGCAAGGGCCGCCCGGCCAGCGGCCCCGGGCCGGAGGATGCACGCCCCCGGGAGGGGCGCGCGGCCTCTGGAACACACCGGCCCCGGCCATGCGGCCGGGCCCGGGTGGGACGCAGGGGAAGCGTTCAGCCGCCCACGCCGGCCGCGGCGGCGACCTCGGCGGCGAAGTCGCCGGTCTGCTTCTCGATGCCCTCGCCAAGCTGGAAGCGGGCGAAACCCGTCAGCTTGGCGCCGGCCTTCTCGACGACCTTGCGCACGCGGCTCTCGCCGTCATGCACCCAGACCTGCTCCAGCAGCACCACTTCCTCGTAGTACTTGCGGATGCGGCCCTCGACCATCTTCTCGATGATGTTCTCGGGCTTGCCGGAGGCGCGGGCCTGCTCGGACAGCACCGCCTTCTCGCGTTCCAGCGCCGCCGGATCGACCGCGTCGACATCCAGCGCGTCCGGGCGGGTGGCGGCGATGTGCATGCCGACCTGACGGCCCAGGGTCTCCAGGGCGGAAACCTCGGAGGCACCCTCGACGGCCACCAGCACGCCGATCTTGCCCAGGCCCGGCTTCACCGCGTTGTGCATGTAGGTCGCGACCGCACCCTGGGGCACGGAGAAGGTCCTGGCGCGGCGGATCGTCATGTTCTCGCCGATCGTGGCGATCAGGCGGGTCAGCTCCTCGGCCACCGTGCCCTCGCCGCCGGGATAGCGGGCGGCCTTGATGGCCTCCACATCCTCGCCGACTTCCAGGGCGACCTCGGCCACCTGGGCGACGAAGTTCTGGAACTGCTCGTTGCGGGCCAGGAAGTCGGTCTCGGCGTTCACCTCGACCATGGCGGCCTTCAGCGGCGCGGAAGCCACGGCGACCAGGCCCTCGGCGGCCACGCGGCCGGACTTCTTGGCGGCGGCGGAAAGGCCCTTCTTGCGCAGCCAGTCGATGGCGGCTTCCATGTCGCCATTCGCCTCAACCAGCGCCTTCTTGCAGTCCATCATGCCCGCACCGGTCTTCTCGCGAAGGTCGCGGACGAGGGCAGCCGTGATCTCGGCCATGGTGTTCTCCTCAATTGGCAAGGCCCGCGCGCGGAGCTTCCACCCCGCGCGCGGCCCGTTTTCCGGTGGACCGGGTGGCCGCGGCCTCAGCCGGCGCGGCTGTCTTCCGCGGCCTTGGCCTCGGCCTCGATCTCGGCGCTGGGCAGGCCGCTGGTCGGGCTGGACTGGACCTCGCCCTCCAGGGCCACGTCACCGGCCAGCTCTTCCGGCAGCACACCCTCGGGCAGCGCCTCCTCCGGCAGTTCCTCGACCGCGCCCAGGTCCACGCCCGAGGCCTGCAGCTCGGCGCTGATGCCGTCGAAGACGGCGCCGGCGACCATGTCGCAGTACAGGTTGATGGCGCGGATGGCGTCGTCATTGCCCGGGATCGGGTAGGTCACGCCCTGCGGATCGGCATTGCTGTCGCAGACGGCCACGACCGGGATGCCGAGCTTGTTGGCCTCCTCGATAGCCAGCTTCTCCTTGATGGTGTCGATCACGAAGATGATGTCGGGCAGGCCGCCCATCTCCTTGATGCCACCCAGGGCGCGGTCCAGCTTCTCCTTCTCGCGCGTCAGCATCAGGACCTCCTTCTTGGTGAGGCCCTGGGTGTCGCCGGAGAGCTGCACTTCCATCTGCTTCAGGCGCTTGATGGAGCCGGTGATGGTCTTCCAGTTGGTGAGCATGCCGCCCAGCCAGCGGTGGTTCACGTAGTACTGGCCACAGCGGGTCGCGGCCTCGGCCACGTACTCGGCGGCGGACTTCTTGGTGCCCACGAAGAGCACGCGGCCGCCGGCGGCGACCACGTCGCGCACGGCCTTCAGCGCGCGCTCCATCATCGGCACGGTCTGCTGCAGGTCCAGGATATGCACCTGGTTGCGCACGCCGAAGATGTAGGGCGCCATACGCGGGTTCCAGCGCCGCGTGTGGTGGCCGAAGTGGACGCCCGCCTCGAGCAGGCCGCGCAGGGAAACTTCCGGCATCGCCATGATTGGCGTTCCTTTCCTTCCGATGGAGTCCGGTTGAACCTCCGCGGCGCCGAGCCCCCTTGCCCTGATGGCCTGGGGAGCACCGGACCCTTGCCGCTTGTGTCGGAAGGGCGCGCCGCGTGCGGATTTGCCGCCGGCGGAACGATCCCGCAGGTGGCGTGGGGCACATGGCACAGTCATGCCGCCCACGCAAGAGGCGAGGGCCGCGCCGGAGGCTGCCATGCCGCGCCGCCACACCTCCGCCCCCATGCCCATGCCGTAAGGGCGAATAAGACAATACCGTTAAATCAGCATGTTAACACGGAAGCGCGGTTGTCCCGCGATCCCCGCCGCCGCTATGCCGCAGCCGCCGACGACCTCAAGGGATCCACAGGCCCCATGTCCATCACCGTGGAGCAGCCGCTCGCCGCGGCGGATGCCGATCTCGACGAGATCGGCGTGAACGCCTCCCCCGAGCCCGACCTCCAGGCCGTGCTGGGGCGCCGCCTGGCGCGCCGCTCCTTCTTCCGGAGCGTGCTGGGCACGGCCACCGTGGCCAGCCTCGGCGCTGCCCTGCCCGGCTCGCGCCAGGCGATGGCCGCGGGCAGCCTTCCGGCCCAGGGGCAGGGGAAGGGCCAGGGCCTGTCCAGCCTGACCTTCCCCGAGATCCAGCACGGGCCGCGCCCCGACCTGGCCGTCGCGGAGGGCTATGAGGCCCGGGTGCTGATCCGCTGGGGCGACAAGGTCCTGCCGGGCGCGCCGGACTTCGACCCGCACCGCCAGACCGCCGCCGCCCAGGCGCAACAGTTCGGCTACAACAACGACTTCCAGGCCTTCCTGCCGCTGCCCCGCGGCTCGGCCGCCTCGGACCACGGGCTGCTCTGGGTGAACCATGAGTATCCCGAGGCGCAGATGATGTTTCCTGGCCTGGACGCGAAGACCATGGGCGACACCCTGACGCGGGAGCAGGTGGACGTCACCATGCAGTCGATCGGCGGCAGCGTGGTCGAGCTCCGGCGGCAGGACGGCGCCTGGCAGGTCGTGCTGGGCCCGCACAACCGGCGCATCACCGCCAGCACCCCGATGCGGATCTCCGGCCCCGCCGCCGGCGACACCCGGCTGCGCACCGGCGCCGACCCGGAAGGCCGCAGCGTCCTCGGCATGATCGGCAACTGCGCCGGCGGGGTCACGCCCTGGGGCACGATCCTGACCTGCGAGGAGAATTTCGACACCTATTTCTCCGGCGACGCCACGAAGGGGCCGGAAGCCGTCGCCTGGAAGCGCATGGGGCTGAACGGCAAGTCGCAGCAGGGCTGGGCGCGCTTCCATGACCGCTTCGACCTGGGCAAGGAGCCGAACGAGCCGAACCGCTTCGGCTGGGTGGTCGAGATCGACCCCTACGATCCGGCTTCCACCCCGGTGAAGCGCACCGCCCTGGGCCGCTTCAAGCACGAGGCCGCCACCACCGCCCTCACCCCGGAAGGCCATGTCGTCGTCTACACGGGCGACGACCAGCGCTTCGAATACCTCTACCGCTTCGTCAGCCGCGACCGCTACGACCCGCGGAACCGCGAGGCGAACCGCGACCTGCTGGATCACGGCACCCTCTCCGTCGCCCGCTTCGGCGATGATGGACAGGTGGAATGGCTGCCGCTGGTCTTCGGCCAGGGCCCCCTCACCCCGGAGAACGGCTTCCGCAACGCCGCCGATGTCATGATCGACGTCCGCCGCGCCGCCGACCTGATGCGGGCGACGCCGATGGACCGGCCGGAGGATGTGGAGCCGAACCCGGTGACCGGGCGGGTCTATGTGGTGCTGACCAATAACAATCAGCGCAAGGCGGACCAGACCGACAAGGCCAATCCCCGCGCCGCGAACCTCTATGGCCAAATCCTGGAGATGACGCCCCCGGACCGCAACGGCAGGCCCGACCACGGCGCCGCCCGCTTCGCCTGGGAGATGTTCATCATGGCCGGCAACCCGGAGATCGAGGAGCACCAGGCCTCCTACGGCTCCGGCGTCTCCTCCTCCGGCTGGTTCGCCTGCCCCGACAACATCGCCTTCGACGGCCAGGGCCGCCTCTGGATCGCCACCGACCAGGGCGAGCAGCAGGCGGCGAACGGCATCGGCGACGGCATCTGGGCCTGCGACACCACCGGGCGCGGCCGTGCCGTCACCCGCATGTTCTTCCGCACCCCCACGGGCGCGGAGATGTGTGGCCCGGCCTTCACGCCCGACAGCCGGAGCTTCTTCGTGGCGGTGCAGCACCCGGCCAATGACGACCCGGCCACGACCTATGCCGCGCCGACCACCCGCTGGCCGGATTTCCGCGACGACATGCCGCCCCGCCCCTCCGTGGTGAGCATCGTCCGCAAGGATGGCGGGATCATCGGGAGCTGACCCGAACGCCCCCGGTGCCGCCATGGCACCGGAGGCCCCGTGTCGGCCGGCTCAGGCCGCCCGCACATCCGTCACGCCGGGCAGGACGCGCAGCCGCTGCGTCAGGCGCGGCGAGACGTTCCAGGTGCCCGGCACGGTGATCTCCACCTCCTGCGTCTCGCCCAGGCAGGGCACGAGCACCACCTTGCTCTTGCCCTTGCCCTCCCCGCGCAGGATCTCGGCGACGCTGTGCACCGCCTCCTCCTCCGCGACCAGGATGCGGATACCGGTGGCGACCGCCGAGGCCGCCTGATCCAGCGATTCGCAGGAGCTCGCGGTCAGGCGCAGCGCATCGCCATCCATCCGCACATCGGCGGCGAAGATGACGGCGTGGCCTTCCTTCAGGATCTCTCGCGACTTGGACAGCACCTCGGAGAAGCAGGTGACCTCCGTGCTGCCGGTGGAATCGGAGATCCGGACCCAGGCCATGCGGCTGCCGGTCTTGGTGGTGCGCTCCTTGGTGCCGACCACCGTGCCGGCGAGCTTGAGCACCCCCGCCCCGCCCCGCGCCGCCGCCTCCATCCGCGCGATCGGCGTGACGCGCAGCTTGGCCAGGACCTCCTTGTAGCTGTCCAGCGGATGCGCCGAGAGGTGGAAGCCGATCGCCTCCGCCTCCTCGGCCAGCTTCTCCAGCGTCGGCCAGTCGGGGCGCTCCGGCAGGCGCAGCGGCGCCTCCTCCGCCGCCACCCCGCCGAAGAGGCCGATCTGGTCGCTCGTCCGCTCCTCGGCCGAGGACTGGGCGCGGCGCAGGATCGCCTCCGCCCCGTACATCACCCGGGCACGGTTCCTGTCGAGGCATTCGAAGGCCCCGGCACGGGCCAGGTTCTCCAGCTGCATCTTGTTCAGCAGCTTGGGATCAACGCGGGAGGCGAAATCCACCAGCGAGCGGAAGGGGCCGCCCTGCTTGCGGGAGGCGACGAGGTCGCGCATCGCCCCCAGCCCGACGCGCTTCACCGCGGCCAGGGCGAAGCGGATGGACTTCCCACCATCCTCCGCGATCTCGACATTGAACTCGGCCTCGGAGCGGTTCACGTCCGGTGGCAGAACCTTGATGCCGAGGCGCGAGGCCTCGCCCATATGCCCGGCCAGCTTGTCCGTGTTGCCGAGGTCCAGCGACATCGAGGCCGCCAGGAACTCCTCCGGGTAATTCGCCTTCAACCAGGCGGTCTGGTAGGCGACCAGCGCATAGGCGGCGGCATGCGACTTGTTGAAGCCGTATTCCGCGAACTTCTCCATCAGGTCGAAGATCTCGCCGGCCTTGTTCTCCGGCACGTCGTTCTTCACCGCGCCCTCGACGAAGATCTTGCGCTGCGCCTCCATCTCGGCACGGTTCTTCTTGCCCATGGCACGGCGCAGCAGGTCGGCGCCGCCGAGCGAATAGCCCGCCAGTTCCTGGCTGATCTGCATGACCTGCTCCTGGTAGACCAGGATGCCGTAGGTCTCCTCCACGAGCCGGCGCATCTTCGGATGCGGCGCGTCCCAGGCCTCGCCATGCTTGCGGGCGCAATAGGCGGGGATATTGGCCATCGGGCCGGGGCGGTAGAGCGAGACGGCGGCGATCAGGTCCTCGAACCGGTCCGGCCGCATCATCCGCAGGACGTCGCGCATGCCCTGGGATTCGAACTGGAACACCGAGGCGGAATCGCCCCGCGCCAGCATCTCGTAGGTCTTCGCGTCATCCAGCGGAATGCGCGCGAGATCGACCTCGATGCCCTGCTTTGCCAGCATCTGCACCGCGCGTTGCAGCACGGTAAGCGTCTTGAGGCCCAGGAAGTCGAACTTCACCAGTGAGGCGCTCTCCACGTATTTCATGGAGTACTGCGTCACGAGGTCCGGCGCGCGCGGGTCGCGGTAGAGCGGCACGATCTCGATCAGCGGCTTGCGCCCGATCACCACGCCGGCGGCATGGGTGGAGGCGTTCCTGTACAGCCCCTCCAGTTCCAGCGCCGTCTCCATCAGCCGCGCCACCGTCTCGTCCGCCTTCTGCAATTCCTGCAGGCGCGGCTCCCCGTCGATGGCCTGACGCAGGCTGACCGGCTTGGCGGGGTTGAAGGGGATCAGCTCCGCGATCTTGTTCACCTGGCCATAGGGCATGCCCATGACGCGGCCGACATCGCGCACCACCGCCTTGGCCTGAAGGCGGCCGAAGGTGATGATCTGCCCCACCCGGTCCTCGCCATATTCACGCCGGACGTAGTTGATTACCTCGTCGCGCCGGTCCTGGCAGAAGTCGATGTCGAAATCCGGCATCGAGACGCGTTCCGGGTTCAGGAAGCGCTCGAACAGCAGGCCGAACTGCATCGGGTCGAGATCGGTGATGGTCAGCGCCCAGGCCGCCACCGAGCCCGCGCCCGAGCCGCGCCCCGGCCCCACCGGGATGTCCTGCGCCTTGGCCCACTGGATGAAGTCGGCCACGATCAGGAAGTAGCCCGCGAAGCCCATCTTCTCGATGATGTCGAGCTCGAAGGCCAGGCGCTTGCGATAGGGCTCCCGGTCCGTGGTGCCCTGCGCGTCCAGCCGCGCCTCCAGCCCGCGCTTGGCCATGTCGCGCACCGTCTCGGCCTCGGTCATGCCCGGCTGCACCTTGGGGCAGATCGGCAGTTCCGGCTTGCGCGTCTCCGCCATCACCGCGCAGCGGCGCGCGATGGCCAGGGTGTTGTCGCAGGCTTCCGGCAGGTCGGCGAAGAGCTTGCGCATCACCTCGGGCGGCTTGAACCAGTGCTCCGGCGTGCAGCGCGGCCGGTCCGGCTCGGCGAGGGTGCGGCCATGCGCGATGCAGAGCAGCGCGTCATGCGCCTCGTACATCCGCGCCTCGGCGAAATGCACGTCATTGGCCGCCACCAGCGGCACGCCGACCCGGTCGGCGAGCGCGATCAGACCCGGCTCCGCCGCCCGGTCGCGCTCCGTGCCGTGCCGCGTCAGCTCCACCGCCAGACGGTCGCCGAAAGCCTCGTGCAGGGCGCGCAGCAGATGCTCCGCCGGGTCCCGCCGCCCTTCCAGCAGCAGCCGCCCGAGCGGGCCACGCGTGCCGCCGGTCAGCAGCGTGACGCCCTCGCTGCATTCGCGGAGCTGGTCCAGGTCGATGCAGGGAAGGCCGGAGATATCCTCGCCCAGCCAGCCGAGCGAGGAGAGGCGCTGCACGTTCACCAGCCCCTGCCGGTCCATCGCCAGCGCCACCACCGGATCGGGCTGGCAACGCATCGGCTCCGGCCTCTCCTCCGTCGCGCGGCGTGAGAGCCAGAGCTGGCAGCCCATGATCGGCTGCACGTTCTCCTTGGTGGCGTACTGGGCGAATTCCAGCCCGCCGAACATGTTGGCGGTATCCGTCAGGGCCACCGCCGGCATGCCGAGCTTGCGGGCGAGGCCGGGGAGCTTGTCGGCCTTGATGGCGCCTTCCGCGAGGGAATAGGCGGAATGGACGTGGAGATGGACGAAGCTGCCGGACATGTCCCTCCTGTAGCACAGGCCGGCGATTCGGGCCGGGGGCGGCAGGGCGATCCAGCCTCCCGCTCCCGGTGTGACGCCGCCCTGGCGCCCCCTTCAGCGTCCCCGCATCGGCGGGCCCGGCATGCCCTGGCCGTCCGCTCCTCCGGCCGGCCAGTCCGGCGGGGCCGCACCCTGCCGCTGCTCGCGGCCCTGGTCCCGTGGGAAAGGCGCACCATGGCCGTGCTCGCCGCCACCCGGCATACGGCCGGCATCCCGGTTCAGGTCGTTCGCGCCACGCCCCCCGGCACCGGTGCCGCCTCCCAGCGGCCACCCGCATCCGGCGCTCCCACCGGTCCTCCCATGGAACCCGTTCCGGCCCGTGCCGTTCCCGGGGCGCCATGCGGCGCCGCCAGCCCGCCCGGACCCGGCCGCGCCGCCCCCGGGGAAGCCGTGCCACGGGGCCCGGCCGCGCCGCCCCTGCCCGCCCCGGGAGTTGCCCCCATGGCCGGGGCCTGCGGCCCCATCGGCGTCCCGGCCCCCGCGGCGAAGGGCGCGTTCCGCAACCCGGTCGCGACGATTCCGCGCCCGGGCTCCCGCCGCAGGTCGAGCACGCCGCGCCCGGCGGCACCGCCCGGCGACGGCGGCGCGATCGGCCCCAGCCCATAGCCGGGGCGGAGATAGCGGCCATCCCAGCCGATATAGGATTCGACCACGAAGCGCCCGACACCGGGGCCGAAGCTGGCCGGCAGATCCGTCAGCAGCCGGTCCGTCTCCACCGAGCGCGCCAGCATCCGGTTGCCGGAGAGGGGGCCGCTGGCCACCACATAGCTGCCCGGCCGCAGATCGATCCCCGCGCCCGGGCTGACGGGCAGCGCGCCGATCCGCAGGCTGCCATCCGCGTCGCGCGCCAGCAGCCCATGGACGGTGACATCCCCGGGCGGGCGGCGGTCGATGCGCGTCGCCGTGATCGCCCCGTCGGGGTCCCGCAGCCCGCTCACGGTGATCCAGTCGCCCGGCATCCAAGAGGTTCCGCCGCGCGTCGCGGCATCCAGCCTCACGCGCTGGCCCGCGACGGCCAGGACACGCCCGTCGGAACCCTCCGACACGCTGCTCACCGGGCCGGAGACCTCGTAGCGGACGGCCATGCGCCGCGCCCGCAGCACCTGGCCCTCCCCGCCCGCCTCCAGCACCACGAGTTGGCCGACCCGCAGCGCATCCGGCCGCGCCCAGCCATCCTCCAGCGCCACCGGCAGGGAGTCGTCGTAGAGCACCTCCAGCCCGTTCACGCAGATGCTGGCGAAGCCGGTGACGACGCCGACGATCCCGGTACCGCCGATGCCACGATCCTGGCCCCCGGTCTTGCCGTTATCCGCCTCGGCAACGGCGCCCGTCCCGCCGATCCCGCGATCCTGCGCGGCCGCGACCGCCCCCGTGCCGCCGATGCCACGGTCCTGGCCGGACGGCGTTCCAGCCACGGCGCCGGTCCCGCCGATGCCGCGCTCGGCCAGGACCGGCCCGTCATCCGGACCGATCCGGCAGAATCCGGGCTCCTGCGCCCCGGCGGGGGGAGCAGCCACGCCGGCATTCCACCCGGCGGGCGGCGCGTTCACGCAGGCCGCCAGCAGGAACGGAAGAGCGACAGCCCAACGCATGCGTGTCACCCTTCCGCGCGGTTCCCGTCATCCTCGGCGTAGAGATATACGCCGAGATTGAACCGGCGTGTCAGGGTCCCGGCCGCGGCCTCGCCCTTTTCCTCCAGCAGGGCCAGGGCGAGGCGGTTGATCTCGATCAGCATCCGCTGCGCCGACTCGCGCCCGGCGGCCTCCAGCGCCGTCACGACCTCCGGGCTCAGCCCGTCATAATGCACGCTGCGATCGAGGAAGGGCGCCGATCCGGAGGCGGCGACATTCGCCGTGGCTGCCGCGATGTGGTCATGCAGGTTGCGGGCGAAGAAGAAGAGCTGCTCTTCCTTGCCCGGCGCCGGCAGGAAGGCCGCGGCCAGCAGGTGAACGCGGTCCTCGGCGTCCAGCCGCACGATCCCCTGGGCGATCCAGTCATCCAGCACCGCCCTCGGCCGGACATCGGTGGTGACCGAGGCAACCAGCCCCTCGAAGGACGGCACGCCCTCCGGTGCGCTGCGCGGCAGGGGCAGCGGCCGCCCGTCCGGGCCGGTATGGGAGGGCTGGCCCAGCCAGCGCGCGATGATCCCGGTGGCCAACGTCACCACCGCCGGCACCTCCGCGAGATCGGCGCCCTCCTCCCGCAGCCGGCGGATCTCCTTCCTATGCACGCCGGTCAGCAGGCTGATCCGGCTGTCCGTGCGGCTCTTCGGGTCCGGCAGCAGGTCCGTGGCCGCCACCTCCACATAGAGGCCGCGCAGCAGGTCGGCGAAGACAGGGAAGGTCACGCCGCTGCGGATCAGCAGCCGCACGAGCGGGCGCAGGAGGCGGCGCAGCGGCCTGGTCAGACTGTCCGGCAGAGGCAGGTCGGCGCGGTCGGGAACAACTGGCATCCGGAGGGATGGATCCTTGGGCTGCCTCTTCACTAGCACGGATCTTTCGTGGGAAAAATGCCCACAAAGCCCGCTCCGGCATTGACGTGGGCAAATTTCCCACAAATACTTCGCCCATCACACCACTCCCAGGACCGGTCCCTTGTCTTTCGATGTCTCCGATCCGTCCTTCGTCCCCGCCCTGCCTCCTTCGCTGGCCCCTTCACTGGCCCCTTCACTGGCCCCTTCACTGGCCAGGATGATGGGCCGCCCCTGCCAGACCACCGGAGACGACGCGCTCCGGCAGCTTCGCCATCATTCCAAGAACGCCCTGCAAAGGATCCTGGCCCAGCTTTGGCATTCGGAGGATCTCCAGGCGACACCGGAAGGGCGGCGCCTAGTGCGGGACCTGGAAAACCGGATCAGCCTTTCCGCCGGGATCTCCGACGATCTCTTCGGCTTCACCCGGGAGCCCCGGCCGCTGGACGAGCGCCTCCGCTCCCTGTGCGAGAAGGTGGTCGGGCTGATGGCCGATCCGGACCAGCGCATCACCCTGACGCTGCGGACCGACGACACCTGCCCGGACCACCTGGAGAACCTCGTGCTGCGGGTCGCGCATGAGATGGTGGGCAATGCCGTGAAGCACGGCCTTCACGTCCGCCTGTCCGGGCAGATCGCCGTGGAGTTCGGGTGGCAGGGAAAGGGCTGGCAGCTCCGCGTCGCCGATGACGGCTGGGGCCCTTCCCCTGGCGCCGCGGATGGCGACGGCATGCAGCTGATGCGCAGCCTGGCCGCGCCCTATGGTGGCCAGATCATGATGAACCGGCAGGACAACATGACCGTCGTCACGCTCGACCTCCCCGCCACCGACTCCGAAAGCCACTGACGCGGTCCGGCCACGGCCCGCCTCGCACGAAAGGAAGCACCCTCTGCTCCCTTCCCTGTTCCTCAGCCCCCTGCCAGCAGCCGGCCCGCTGTTCCTGAGCGTGCCGCTGGCCCTGGCGGTTCCGCTGCTGCACCGGGAGCATGCCGCCCGGCATGTGGGAACCTCAGCCGGCGGCCCCGGAATGCCAGAGACTGGAATGGTGACCGGATTGCTCACCGGATTGGCCAGACGGAGGCCCGTTTCCGGAGGGCTGTCCTTCCGGCAGGAGCACCCCCTCTTGGGCTGGGGCGATGCCGGTGCCCCGTTCCGGCAGCCCCGCCCCGTCCCTCTCGCCTCGGGGGAACCGCTGCCCCTGGCCCCCCGGCACTGGCAGGCCCGGGATGTCCTGGCTGTCCTCCTGATCGCCCTGGCCGGTATCGCCATCGCCTACGGCTTCGGCCAGTTGGATGAGTTGCGGTAACCCCTACCCCTCGCGGAGGTGGCCGTCGCGCAGTTCCACCACGCGGTCCATCCGCGCCGCCAGTTCCGGGTTGTGCGTGGCGATCAGTGCCGCCAGCCCCCGCTCCCGAGCGCTTTCCAGCAGTTCCGCGAAGACCCGGTCGGAGGTGCCGACATCCAGGTTCCCCGTCGGCTCGTCCGCCAGCAGGATGCGCGGCCCGTTCGCCAGGGCGCGGGCGATGGCCACGCGCTGCTGCTCGCCGCCCGAAAGGCGGCCGGGCCGGTGATGCTCCCGCCCCGTCAGGCCGAAGCCGGCCAGGAGTTGCCGCGCCCGCTCCACCGCGCGGGCGCGCGGCACGCCGGCGGCCATCTGCGGCAGGCAGACATTCTCCTCGGCGGTGAATTCCGGCAGCAGGTGGTGGAACTGGTAGACGAAGCCGATCGCCTCCCGCCGCAGCGTGGTGCGGGCGCCGTCATCGAGGCCCCCGGCGGCGCGGCCGTTGATGAAGACCTCCCCGCCATCCGGCCGTTCCAGCAGCCCCGCCAGATGCAGCAGCGTGGACTTGCCGGTGCCCGAAGGCGCGACCAGCGCCACGATCTCGCCCGCCCGGAGGGTCAGGTCGGCACCGCGCAGCACGGGGAGTTCCCCCGCCTCGGTGCGGTAGCGCCGCTCCAGCCCCACCAGGCGCAGCGGCGGCTCATGGGTCTCACTCATTGCGCAGCGCCACCACCGGATCGGTCTTCGCCGCGCGCCAGGACGGGTAGAGCGTCGCCAGCAGCGACAGGCCGAGCCCCATCAGCACCACCTGCGCCACCTCATGCGGGTTCACCACCGCCGGCAACTTGGTGAGGAAATAGACCTCCGGACTGAACAGCTCCGTCCCCGTCAGCGCCTGCAGGGCCTCGCGGATACGCTCGATATTGGCGCAGAAGACGATGCCGATCAGGAAGCCGATCAGCGTTCCCGCCACGCCGACGCTGGCGCCGCAAAGCAGGAAGATCCGCATGATCGCGCCGCGCGTGGCACCCACCGTGCGCAGCACCGCGATGTCCTTGGTCTTGTCCTTCACCAGCATGATCAGGGAGGAGACGATGTTGAAGGCCGCCACGACGATGATCAGGGTGAGGATCAGGAACATCACGTTCCGTTCCACCTGCACCGCGTTGAAGAAAGAGGAATTGGCGCTCTGCCAGTCGAGGATACGCACGCGGGTTGGCATCAGCGCGGCATAGATCTCCCGCGCGATGGCGGAAACACGGTCGGGGTTGTCCACGAAGACCTCGACCTGCGAGGCCGCACCCTGCAACTGGAAATAGACCTGCGCCGCCTGGAAGGGCATGAAGACGTAGGAGCTGTCGTATTCGTTCATCCCCGCCTCGAACATCGCCACGACCTCATAGGACCGCAGGCGCGGCACGGTGCCGATGACGGTGGTGCGCCCCTGTGGCGAGACCAGGGTGATGCGGTCGCCCAGGCGCAGGCCCAGCTTCTGCGCCAGCCGCGTGCCGATGACGATGGTGTCGTCGCCACCGAAACGCTCCAGGCTGCCGAGGCGGATATTGCCGGCGATCAGGGGACGCGCGCGCAGGTCCTCCGGCCGGATGCCGCGGGCGATGCCACCCGAGGCGCCGCCGGCATCGGAGGTGAAGAGTACCTGCCCCTCGACGATCGGCGTCGCCGAGACCACGCCGGGCACGGCACGCACCTTGGCCGCGATCTCGTCGAAATCCGGCAGCTTCCCGCCCTGGGCCGCATAGACGCCCATATGGCCGTTCAGCCCGAGGATGCGGCCCAGCAACTCCTGGCGGAAGCCGTTCATCACGCTCATGACGATGATCAGCGTCGCCACGCCGAGGGCGATGCCCACCAGCGAGAAGATCGCGATCACCGAAACGAAGCGTTCGCCCTTCCGCGCCCTCAGGTAGCGGAAGGCGACGGCACGCTCGAAGGCGTTGAACATCAGGCGCGGAGCTTGGCCAGCGCGTCCTCGACCGACAACTCCTCGCGCTCGCCGGTCATGCGCCGCTTCAGCTCGACCTTGCCGGCCGCCGCGCCGCGCGGGCCGACCACCACCTGCCAGGGGAAGCCCATCAGGTCGGCATCGGCGAACTTCACGCCGGCGCGCTCGGGGCGGTCATCATAGACCGCATCCCCGGCGAATTCCGCGTAGATCCGATCGCAGACCGCGTCGCAGGCCGCATCGCCGCTCTTCAGGTTCAGGATGGCGAGCCTGTAGGGTGCGATGGCGTCCGGCCACTTGATGCCGTTCTCGTCGTGATTGGCCTCGATCGCCGCGGCCACGAGGCGCGACACGCCGATGCCGTAGGAGCCCATCTCCGGATGCACGGGATTGCCTTCCGGCCCCGTCACCTGGAAGCCCATGGAGGCCGAGTACTTGGTGCCGAAATAGAAGATATGGCCGACCTCGATGCCGCGCGCCGAGACCTGCTCCTCCGCCGCGACGGCGTTCCAGGCGGCCTCGTCATGCATCTCGTCGGTGGCGGCGTAGCGGCTGGTCCAGAAATCGACATGCGGCGTCAGGTCGCCGTCATAGTCCGGCGCCTCGGCCAGCGGGTCATAGGCCAGCAGGTCACGGTGCAGGAAGACCTGGCTCTCGCCCGTCTCCGCCAGGATGATGAACTCGTGGCTCAGATTGCCGCCGATCGGGCCGGTATCCGCCCGCATCGGGATCGCCTTCAGCCCCATCCGCGCGAAGATCCGCAGATAGGAGACGAACATCCGGTGATAGGACTTCCGCGCCTCCTCCGGCGAGATGTCGAAGGAATAGCCGTCCTTCATCAGGAACTCGCGGCCGCGCATCACGCCGAAACGGGGGCGCACCTCGTCCCGGAACTTCCACTGGATGTGGTAGAGGTTGCGCGGCAGGTCGCGATAGGACTTGGCGAAGCCCTTGAAGATGTCGGTGACCATCTCCTCGTTGGTCGGGCCGAACAGTATCTCGCGATCATGCCGGTCGCGGATGCGCAGCATCTCCTTGCCGTAGTCGTCATAGCGCCCGCTCTCCCGCCACAGCTCGGCGGACTGGATCGTGGGCATCAGGATCTCCTGCGACCCGGTCCGATCCTGCTCCTCCCGCACGATCCGCTCGATGTTGCGCAGCACGCGCAGGCCGAGCGGCAGCCAGGCATAGATGCCGGCGCTGGTCTGGCGGATCAGCCCGGCGCGCAGCATCAGGCGGTGCGAGGCGATCTGCGCCTCGGCGGGCGTTTCCTTCAGCGTCGGCAGGAAGGCGCGGGACAGGCGCAAAGCAGTCGTCTCCGGGAGAACGAGGGCAAAGGAAGCGGTTCAGGGGGCGCAACCTAGAGCGGATCGCGGCGCGGCGAAACGGCCCGGAAAGCGACAAAAAGAAAGGGCCGCACCAGGAGGCACGGCCCGAAGTTTAGGGAGGAAACGCCAGTCACACGGCAGAAAGAGGACTAACCCTCTTCCTGTTCCTGAATCTGACCCTTCTGGTCCTTCTTCGCAATCGCGAAACGGCCATCGGAGAGCGAAAATTGGGCTCCTCTCTCCGGAACAGCCCATTTTCCCGGCTATAATGGCTTTATTTTAGGCAAACAGCCGAAACTCAATGCATCGCAAGCCAGCCATGGCGAAAGGAAAGGTAATCGCTGCGGATCACCATCTCCAGCCCGATCCAGAT
The DNA here is from genome assembly GCF_023078375.1 of Roseomonas gilardii subsp. gilardii. Taxonomy (NCBI): domain Bacteria; kingdom Pseudomonadati; phylum Pseudomonadota; class Alphaproteobacteria; order Acetobacterales; family Roseomonadaceae; genus Roseomonas; species Roseomonas gilardii. The sequence continues at coordinate 3,248,821 of NZ_CP095554.1, forward strand.
CACGGCCGAAATGGCCGTGGTCAGCAGGGCCTTCCGCCCGAGGCGAGGGGCCAGCGGCGCGCCCCGCCAGCCACCGGGCGTCGATTCCGCATCCGTGTCCGGCCGCACCCCGAGGGGCAGGGTGACGAACAGCACGGTCCACCAGACAAGAAAGAAGACCACGATCCCGGTGACGACGCCCATGGCTCAGACCCGCAGCAGATGCACGTCCACCATCGGCCGCTTGCGCAGCCGGCGGCCGAGCGCCCGGCGCAGGATGGCACGGGCGGCCTCGCGCAGCGGGTCGTCGTCCCGCCGCAGGTTGAGCGGCAGTTCCTCCACGGCACGGGCCAGCTCGGCGGCGATCTGCCCCGGCGCCGCGTCGAGCTGCTCGAACAGACCGGGGGCGGAAACCTGCGGCTCCCCGCGCACCCGCCCTTCCCGGTCCACCGCCAGGGAGGCGACGATCACCCCGTTGAACAGCATCCGCCGCCGGGCCGAAAGTACCCCGCCCTCCAGCGGCAGGAGCCTGTCGCCGTCGATGGCCAGGCGGCCGGTGGGGACGGAATCCACCACATCCGGCTTGTTGCCGGACAGCTCCAGCACATCGCCGTCCTCGATCAGGATCGGCGTCGCCCCGATCGCACGCGCCAGCTCCGCATGCTGCTCCAGATGGCGCCACTCGCCATGCACAGGCACGGAGAAGCGCGGCCGCACCAGCTCGTAGAGGCGCTTCAGCTCCCCCTTCGCCGGATGGCCGGACACATGGACCTGCCGCTCATCGGCGGTCACCACCCGGCAGCCGGCCCGGCGGAGCTGATCCTGCACCCGGGCGATGGCGCGCTCGTTGCCGGGGATCTGGCGGGAGGAATAGATCACCGTATCCCCCTCCCCCAGCGAGATATTGGGATGGGTGTCGGCGGCGATCTTGGACAGCGCCGAGCGCGGCTCGCCCTGGCTGCCGGTGCAGATGATCAGCAGCTCCTCGTCCGGCAGGTAGCCGGCCTCGTCCTCGCTCAGGAAGGGCGGCGTGTCCTTCAGATAGCCGCACTCCCGCGCCGCCGCATCGGCATTGCGCAGCGAGCGCCCGAACAGCGCCACCTGCCGCCCATTGGCCCGCGCGGCATGGGCGATGCTTTCCACCCGCGCCACATTGGTGGCGAAGCAGGTCACGGCCACCCGGCCACGCAGCTCGCCGATCAGCGCCGTCAGCTCGCGGCGGACATCCGCCTCGCTGCCGGAATAGCCCTCGACCAGCGCATTGGTGCTGTCGCAGACCATGGCCAGCACGCCCTCACGCCCCAGGGCGGCGAAACCCTCCTCATCCGTGGGCAGGCCCAGGAGGGGGTTCGGGTCGAGCTTCCAGTCGCCCGTGTGCAGCACCGTACCGTATGGCGTGCGGATCGAGAGGGCCTGCGCCTCCGGCACCGAATGCGCGACCCGGAGGAAGCGCATGGCGAAGGGGCCCAGCTCCAGGCTGCCGCCGAGCGGGATGGTGTGCAACTCCGCCTGGTGCAGCAACCCGGCCTCCCCCAGCTTCCGGCGCAGCACGGCGGAGGCGAAGGGGCTGGCATAGATCGGGCATCGAAGCTGCGGCCAGAGCGGGGCCACGGCGCCGAGATGGTCCTCATGCGCATGGGTGATCACCAGCCCGACCAGCTTGTCGCGCCGCTCGGCCAGCCAGCCGGCATCGGGGACCATGACCTCGGCTTCCGGCGTGTCGGTGCCGCCGAAGCCGATGCCACAATCCACCGCGAGCAGAGCCCCGTCGCAGCGGTACACATTCAGGTTCAGGCCGATCTCCCCGGTCCCGCCAAGCGGGATCAGGGCGAGGCCGGAGGAGGATTCCGTCATTCTGTTCTCGTTCTGATAAGCATCTAATCGGGGTCCGGTTTCAGGGCGTCGGGCAAGCTGGTGCGGTGGAAGATGGGCGTGGGGTTACGATCCGCCAACAGCCGCAGACCCTCCAGGGTGATATCGGGGTCGGTCTTCTCGATCACCGCGGTACCCTCGGCGAAGAGCGGCGCCAGCCCGCCGGTGGCCACCACCTTCATGGGCGCGCCGAATTCCGCGCGGATCCGCTCCACGATCCCCTCGATCAGCCCGACATAGCCCCAGAAGATCCCGGACTGCATGGCTGGCACCGTGTCGCGCCCGATCACCGATTGCGGCCGGCCGATGCCGATCCGCGGCAGGCGGGCGGCGGCCCGGTGCAGCGCCTCGATCGACAGGCTGATGCCCGGAGCGATCACGCCGCCGAGATAGCTGCCCTTCCCATCCACGACATCGAAGGTGGTGGCGGTGCCGAAATCCACCACCACCAGCGGCCCGTGATAGTGGTGATGCGCCGCCAGGGCGTTCAGCAACCGGTCGGCGCCAACCTCCTTCGGGCGGTCCACCAGGATCTGGAAGCCCCAGTCCACCGCGGCCCGGGCCACCAGGGGCTCGCAGGAGAACCATTCCCGCGACAGGCGCCGCAGATTGTACAGGGCGGCCGGCACCACGGTGCCGATGGCGCAGCGGTCGATGGCCGAAGGGTTCAGCCCCACATGGCGGAACAGGGCCAGGAGCCAGACGGCGTATTCGTCGCTGGTCCGGTCGTCCCGCGTGGCGATGCGCCAGCGGCCACGCCATTCCCGGCCGTCATGAACCGCGAAGACGACATTGGTGTTGCCTGCATCGATGGCCAGCAACATGGATCTTGGCCTCCCTCAGCCCGCGAGTTCACCCGCGACAACGGTGTGAACACGTTCCTCCGTCGCTATCAGGAGAGCCCCGTCCTCGGCCAGCCCCTCGAAACGACCCGTTATCGATCCCTGCGGACGCCGCACCGTCAGGACGGCGCCGGGTGCCGGCCCGCGCGCCATCCAGGCGGCCCGGACAGGGCCGAAACCCTCCTCTGCCCGGCGCTGCCGCCAGTGGCTGAGACATTCCAGCAGCCGCCAGGCGAAAGTTTCCGGCCCCGGCGGAACCCCACAAACATCGGCGAGACATGTCACAGGCCGGTCAGGAAGCTGCGGCGCATAGGCGAGATTGACCCCGATCCCCAGCACGATCCACGGCATCCCTGCCGCGTCCAGGCCGGAATTCAGCAGGATGCCCGCGCATTTCGCGCCGTTCAGCAGCAGGTCGTTCGGCCATTTCACGGAGAGCGGCACGCCGGCAGGCAGGAAGCCTGCCAGGGCATCGGCCAGAGCCACCGCCGCCAGCAGCGAATACTGCGGCAACTGCCGTGGCGCCTCGCGCGGGCGCAGCAGGAGCGAGAGATGCAGGTTGCCGGACAGGGACTGCCATGCCCGGCCATACTGGCCTCGCCCCGCCGTCTGGCGCAGCGCCAGGGCGGCGGTTCCTTCAGGCTCGCCCGTGGACGCGAGGGCCAGCAGGTGGTCCTGCGTGCTGGAAAGGCTCTCATGCACCTGGAGCCGCCAGCCGAAGCCGGCGGCCCCGGGTGTCACCGGCTCACTCACCCGGCCAGGGCGGCGACGGCGGCCTGCGCCGCCGCGAGCAGCGGCGCGGCGAAGAAGACCAGCGCCACGTTCAGGATGCCCGCGCCGGCCAGCAGCACCGAGACGCCGGCCGCGCGCGGCTCCAGGGCCCCGGCCGCCTCGTCGAAATACATGACCTTGACGATGCGCAGGTAGTAATAGGCTGAGACCACCGAGGTCAGCACACCGATCACCGCCAGCGTCCAATGGCCCGCCTGGACCGCCGCCAGGAAGACGTAGAGCTTCGAGAAGAAGCCGGCCAGCGGCGGGATGCCAGCCATGGAGAACATGAAGATCGCCATGGCGAGCGCCATCGCCGGGTCCGTCTTGCCGAGACCCGCGAGGTCACCGATCCCCTCCACCGCGCGGCCATTGCGGCGCATGGAGACAAGCACGGCGAAGACGCCGATATTCATCACCAGGTAGATGGCCAGGTAGAAGAGCAGGCCGCGCACGCCGACCTCCGTGCCCACCGCCAAGCCCATCAGCGCGTAGCCGACATGGCCGATGGAGGAATAGGCCATCAGCCGCTTGATGTTGCGCTGCCCGATCGCGGCCAAGGAGCCCAGCAGCATGGACAGGATGGAGACCACCACCATCACCTGCCCCCACTGCGCCACCAGTTCGCCGAAGGGGCCGACCACCACGCGGGTGAGCAGCGCCATGGCCGCCACCTTCGGCGCGGAGGCGAAGAAGGCCGTCACCGGGGTCGGCGCGCCCTCATAGACATCCGGCGTCCACATGTGGAAGGGCACGGCCGAGACCTTGAAGGCCAGGGCGGCGATCACGAAGATCAGGCCGATCACCACGCCCGCCGAGACGCCCCCGCTGCTGCTCATCGCGGCGGCGATGCGGACGAAATTCGTGGTGCCGGTGAAGCCGTAGATCAGGCTCGCGCCATAGAGCAGCAGGCCGGAGGCCAGGGCGCCGAGCACGAAATACTTCAGCCCAGCCTCCGCCGAGCGGACATTGTCGCGGTCGAAGGCGGCCACGACGTAGAGCGAGAGCGAGAAGAGCTCCAACCCCAGATACAGCATCATCAGGTCGCTGGCCGCGAGCATGACCAGCATGCCCAGCGTCGCGGTCAGGATCAGGATCGGGAACTCGAAGCGGGCGATGCCCTCCTTCGCGTTCCAGTTCAGCGCCAGGATCATGGTCGCCAGGCTGCCCACCAGCACCAGCAGCTTGGTGAAGCGGGCGAAGGCATCGGAGACGTACTGGCCGAAGAAGCCCGTCCCGTCCGCTTGCCCGATCACCAGCGCCGCCGTGACCAGCAGGGCACCGATGCCGCCCATGGTGACGCCGAAGCTGGTGTCGCGCTTCGGCAGGACGCCGCAGACCAGCAGCACCAGGACCGAGACCGCCAGCACGATCTCCGGCAGCGAGAGGGTCCAGTTGATCGGGTTCATGCTGTCACATCCCGGCCAGGCGCGGCAGAGCCAGAGCGGCCTCGTGCCGCTCGATCAGCGCCGCCACGCTGGCCTCGAAGAACTGAAGGAAAGAGGACGGGTACACGCCGAGCCAGATCGTCAGCAGGATCAGCGGCGCGAAGGTCACATACTCGCGCGGGCTCAGGTCGAGCAGCGCGCGCAGGTCGTCGCGCGTGATGCGGCTGAAGATCACCCGGCGGTACAGGTACAGCATGTATCCCGCGCCCAGGATCATGCCGAGCGCGCCACCGAAGGCGGCCCAGGGATTCACCTTCCATGTGCCGACGAGCACCAGGAACTCGCCCGGGAAACCGGCCAGGCCGGGCAGCGCCACCGAACCCATGGTGAAGAACATGAAGACCAGCGCATAGGCCGGCATGATCTTCGCCACGCCGCCATAGCGCGCGATCTCCCGCGAATGCACGCGGTCATAGAGCACGCCGACGCAGAGGAAGAGCGCCCCCGACACCACACCGTGCGAGATCATCTGCAGCAGCGCGCCGGAGATGCCCTGCTGGTTGAAGGTGAAGAGGCCGAGCGTGACGATGCCCATATGCGCCACGGAGGAATAGGCGATCAGCTTCTTCATGTCCTCCTGCGCCATGGCGACGAGGCTGGTGTAGACCACCGCCACCACCGACAGCACGAAGATCAGCGGCGCGAAGAGCACCGCAGCTTCCGGGAAGAGCGGGATGGAGAAGCGGATGAAGCCGTAGGCCCCCATCTTCAGCAACACGCCCGCCAGGATCACCGAGCCCGCCGTCGGCGCCTCCACATGCGCGTCCGGCAGCCAGGTGTGCACCGGCCACATCGGCACCTTCACCGCGAAGGCGGCGAAGAAGGCCAGGAACATCCAGATCTGCGTCGAGCGCGGCAGGTTCAGCTGCATGATCGCGCCGATGTCGCTGCTGCCGGCATTGTACCAGAGCGCCAGGATGGCGAGCAGCATCAGCACGGAGCCGAGCAGCGTGTAGAGGAAGAGCTTGAAGGCCGCATAGACGCGGCGCGGACCGCCCCAGACCCCGATGATCAGGAACATCGGGATCAGCACGCCCTCGAAGAAGACATAGAAAAGGACGATGTCCAGCGCGCTGAACATGCCCACCATCATGGTCTCGAGCAGCAGGAAGGCGACCATGTACTCCCGCACCCGGTTCTGCACGGACTCCCAGGAGGCCAGGATGCAGAGCGGCGTCAGCACGGTGGAGAGCAGCACGAAGAGGACGGAGATGCCGTCCACCCCCATGTGATAGCCGAGGCCGAATTCCGGCAGCCAGCGGTGCTGCTCCTCGAACTGATAGGCCGCCGAGGCGGTATCGAAGCGGAACCAGAGCAGCAGCGACAGAGCCAGCACGATCAGGCTGGTCCAGAGCGCCGTCCAGCGGGCATTGGAGGCGACGACCGCTTCGTCGCCCCGCACGCACATGATGATCGCCGCCCCTGCCAGCGGCAGGAAGGTCAGCAGGGAAAGAAGGGGGAACCCGGCCGCGTTCACCGCATGACTCCCAGCAGGAAGATGGACACGAAGAGCGCGAGCCCGATGATCATGGCGAAGGCGTAGTTGGCGAGCTTGCCGGTCTGCATCTTCACCGCGCCGCGGGAAGCCTCGACCGTCAGGCTGGCCGCCCCATTGGGCATGCCGTCGATGATCTGCGCGTCACCCACCTTCCACAGGGTACGGGCCAGACGCTGGCAGGGACGCACGAAGAGGAAGTCGTACAGCTCGTCGAAGTACCACTTGTTCAGCAGGAACAGGTAGATCGGGCGGAAGGTGCTGGCCAGCTTGCCCGGCAGCGAAGGCACGAACATGTACATGACGTAGGCCAGGGCGATGCCGGAGAGGCCCATCACGGTCGGCGCCAGCGGCACCCATTCGGGCACCTCGTGCATCGCATGCATGATATGGTTGGTCTCGGCATTCACGATGGAGCCGTTCCAGAACTCCTCCCAGTGATGCCCGACCATCAGGTCGAAGAAGGCATAGCCGGTGAAGACCGCGCCGACCGCCAGCAGCACCAGCGGGATCAGCATCACCGGCGGGCTCTCATGCACATGCTCCATCACGTGATGGTCCGCCCGCGGCTTGCCGTGGAAGGTCAGGATCGTCAGGCGCCAGGAGTAGAAGGCCGTCAGGAAGGCGGCGATCATGGTCATGACGAAGCCGTACATGCCGATCGCGCTGCCCGAGGCGAAGGCCGCCTCCATGATCGCGTCCTTGGAGTAGTAGCCGGCGAAGAAGGGAATGCCGGCCAGCGCCAGGTTGCCGATCCAGAAGACCACATAGGTGACCGGGATCTTGGTCCAGATCCCGCCCATGCGGCGGATGTCCTGCTCGTCGGACATGGCGTGGATCACCGAGCCCGCGCTCAGGAAGAGCAGCGCCTTGAAGAAGGCATGGGTGAAGAGGTGGAAGATCGCCGCCTGATAGGCGCCCACGCCCACCGCCACGAACATGTAGCCGAGCTGCGAGCAGGTGGAGAAGGCGATCACCCTCTTGATGTCGTTCTGCACGCAGCCCACCGTCGCCGCGAAGAAGGCGGTGGTGGCGCCGATGAAGGTCACCAGCGTCAGCGCATGCGGCGCCAGCTCCATCAGCGGCGACATGCGCGCCATCAGGAAGACGCCGGCCGTCACCATGGTCGCCGCATGGATCAGCGCGGAAACCGGGGTCGGGCCCTCCATGGCGTCCGGCAGCCAGGTGTGCAGCACGAGCTGCGCCGACTTGCCGCAGGCGCCGGCGAAGAGCAGCACGCCGATCACCTCAATGGAGGAGAAGCCGAAGATGGTCTGCCCCTGCGCCTCCGGCAGCGCCGCGAAGATCTCGTTGAAGCCGAGTTCTCCGAAGGTCCAGAAGGTGAGCGCCATGCCCATCATGAAGAACAGGTCGCCCACACGGTTGACGATGAAGGCCTTCATCGCCGCGCGGTTCGCACTCTCGCGCTCGTAGTAGTAGCCGATCAGCAGATAGCTCGCGAGGCCCACGCCCTCCCAGCCGAAGAAGAGCTGGACGAGGTTGTCCGCCGTCACCAGCATCAGCATGGCGAAGGTGAAGAGCGAGAGATAGGCGAAGTACCGCGACGGCGTCTCGTCATGGGCCATGTAGCCCACGCTGTAGAGATGGATCAGCGTGGAGATCAGCGTGATCATCCCGACCATCATGGCCGAGAGCGTGTCGTAGCGGAGCGCCCAGTCCACGCTGAGCGAGCCGGCCTCGATGAAGTTGGTCACCACCACTGTGGCGGGCTGGCTGTGCAGTCCGACCTGCCAGAAGGCGGAAAGCCCGCAGACCGCAGCCAGCGCCATGCAGATCACGGTGGACCACTGGGCGGCCTTGTCGCCGATCCAGCGGCCCAGGAAGCCGGAGATAGCGGAGCCCAGCAGGGGGAAGAAGACAGCGCCGACGAACATGCCGCTCAACCCTTCAGGGTGGACACGTCTTCCACCTCGATGCTGCCACGGTTACGGAAATAGATGACGAGGATCGCAAGGCCGATCGCGGCCTCTGCCGCGGCCACCGTCAGGATGAACAGGGCGAAGACCTGCCCGGTCAGGTCGCCCAGGGCCGAGGAGAAGGCCACCATGTTGGTGTTGACCGAGAGCAGGATCAGCTCGATCGACATCAGCAGCACGATGACATTCTTCCGGTTCATGAAGATCCCGAAGATGCCGAGCAGGAAAAGGATCGCCCCTACCGCCAGGTAGTGGCCAAGCCCGATGGTGAGCATCAGTGGTGGCCCCCCCGTGGCCATGATCAGCGTGGTGGATCGCCTTGGGCTTGTCCTTCGGCTCCGGCGGCAGCGGCCGCAGGATGCCGATCTCGCCCAGCCCGGTGCCGCTCGGCACCTTCTGCATCTCCACCTTGCCCGCACGCGCGATCTGCTGGGCGATGTTCTGCCGGCGCGACGGCCCGGTCTTCTCGCGATGGGTCAGGACGATGGCCCCGATCATCGCGACCAGGAGGACCATGCCCGCCGCCTGGAACAGGAAGATGTAGTCCGTGTAGATCAGGTGCCCCAGCGCGTGGGTGTTGGTCATGTCGGACGGCACCGCGTTCATGCGCAGCGTCAGCGCCTCCGAGCTGAACTGCCAGCCGGCCAGGACCAGCAGCAGCTCCAGGAAGAGGATACCGCCGATGATCGCCCCGATCGGGGCGTAGCGCTGGAAGCCCTCCCGCATCCGGATGAAGTCCACATCCAGCATCATCACGACGAAGAGGAACAGCACCGCGACCGCGCCGACATAGACGATGACCAGGATCATCGCGAGGAACTCCGCCCCCGCGAGGAGGAAGAGCCCGGCGGCGTTGAAGAAGCCGAGGATGAGGTACAGCACGCTGTAGACGGGATTGCGGCTGGTCACCACCATCACGGCGGAGGCGATCAGCACCGCCGCGAAGGCGTAGAAGGCGAGAGCTGCGATCATCGGGCCAGGCAGTCCATGGGGCGTTCCATCTTCGTGAACCGGGGGCGCTTTGCGGCGCCCCCGGATGCGTTCTCAGCGATAGGGAGCGTCGAGCTCGAGCCTTGCGGCGAGCAGCGGTTCCCACCGGTCTCCGTTCGCGAGCAGCTTGTTCTTGTCATAGAGAAGCTCCTCCCGCGTTTCCGTGGCGAATTCGAGGTTCGGCCCCTCGACGATCGCATCCACCGGGCAGGCCTCCTCGCAGAGGCCGCAATAGATGCACTTCACCATGTCGATGTCGTAGCGCGTGGTGCGGCGGGACCCGTCCTCGCGCGGCTCGGCCTCGATGGTGATGGCCAGCGCCGGGCAGATCGCCTCGCAGAGCTTGCAGGCGATGCAGCGCTCCTCCCCGTTCGGATAGCGGCGCAGCGCGTGCTCGCCCTTGAAGCGGGGCGAGAGCGGCTGCCGCTCGAACGGGTAGTTCAGCGTGACCTTGGGCTTGAAGAAAGCCTTCAGCGTCAGCCACATGCCCTGCGCGATATCCACGAGCAGGTAGCCGCGCGCCAGGCTGTCGAGCGTCGCCATGATGCTATGCCTTTCCGGCCAGGGCCATGGTGGTGGCGAAAGAGGGGATGCGCATGTCGTCCGGGGCCCGCGTCATGCCGGCAGCCACCCGAAGGCCTTCAGCGCCACCGCGGTCAGCACCAGCCAGCCCAGGGTGAAGGGCAGGAAGACCTTCCAGCCCAGCCGCATCAGCTGGTCGTAGCGGTAGCGGGGGAAGGTCGCGCGGACCCAGAGGAAGACGAAGAGGCAGATCAGGATCTTCAGGATGAACCAGAGCGGCCCCGGGACCCAGTTCAGCGGCGCCACGTCCATCGGCGGGTACCAGCCACCCAGGAAGAGGATGGTGGTCAGCGCGGACATGAGGATCATGTTCGCGTATTCGCCGAGGAAGAAGAGCCCGAAGGTCATCGAGCTGTATTCGACGAAGAAGCCCGCCACCAGCTCGCTCTCGCCTTCCGGCAGGTCGAAGGGCGCGCGGTTCGTCTCGGCCAGGATCGAGATGAAGAAGATGATGAACATCGGGAAGAGCGGTATGGCGAACCACACATGCTCCTGCGCCCGCACGATGTCCGTCAGGTTCAGCGACCCCACGCACATCAGCACGGTCACGATGATGAGGCCCATCGAGACCTCGTAGGACACCATCTGCGCCGCCGAGCGCAGCGCGCCCAGGAAGGCGTATTTCGAGTTGGACGCCCAGCCGGCGATGATGATGCCATAGACGCCGAGGGAGGAGATGGCGAAGAGATAGAGCACGCCGACATTGATGTTGGCGATCGCCCAGCCATCGTTCACCGGAATCACCGCCCAGGCCAGCATGGCCAGGACGAAGGTGATCATCGGCGCCATGATGAACAGCACGCGCGACGCGCCGGTCGGGATGATGGTTTCCTTGGTCATCATCTTCAGCGCGTCGGCGAAGGGCTGCAGCAGGCCGAAGGGGCCGACCACGTTCGGCCCCCGGCGGTACTGCATGGCGGCCAGCACCTTGCGTTCCGCATAGGTGAGGTAGGCCACCGCGATCAGCAGCGGCACCAGCAGCGCCAGGGTCTGCGCCAGTGTCAGGGCCAGGATGCCCAGGGGTGAGGAAAGGAAGCTGTCCATCGCGCTCACTCCGCCGCCAGATGGGAGGCCAGGCGGGGTTCGGCCGCGGAGGCCCGGACCCGGCTGCACTCGGCCATCACCTCGCTCGCCCGGCTGATCGGATCGACGCGGTAGTAGTCCGTGATCGGCAGCACGAAGCCGGCCCCGCCCAGCGGCTGCCCGCCGGCCCGCGGCCCGTTGCTCTCGCGGCAGGACGGCGCATCCACCGCGTCCAGCCGCCCGAAGACCGGATTGGCCCGCACCAGCGCGGCGCGGATCGCATCCTCGTCGTCATAAGGCAGCGGCCGCCCGATGATCTCGCTGGCCGCGCGGATGATGCGCCAGTCCTCGCGCGCCTCGCCCGGGGCGAAGACGGCGCGGCGGGCACGCTGCACCCGGCCCTCCGTGTTCACGTAGGTGCCGTTCTTCTCCAGATAGGTCACGCCGGGCAGGATCACGTCGGCCCGCGCCGCGGCACGGTCGCCATGATGGCCCTGGTAGACCACGAAGGTTCCCGCGCCGATCAGCGCGGGGTCGAAGCTGTCGGCGCCGAGCAGCCAGAGCAGATCCACCCCGCCGCCGAGCATGGCGCCCAGATCCTTGCCCCCCTCGCCCGGCAGGAAGCCGAGATCAAGCGCGCCCACCTGGCCACCGAACTGATGCAGCAGGTTGAAGCCGTTCCAGTCCTCGCGCAGCGCGCCGACCCGGCCCGCCAGCGCCCAGGCGGCGGCCAGCACCGCCGCCCCGTCCGGACGCGCCAGCGCGCCACGGCCCAGGATGACCATCGGCTTCTTCGCCCCGCGCAGCGCCTGGGCGAAAGCCCCCTCGCCCACCTCGATGCCGGAGAGCAGATTCGGCCCGTCGCCCAGATGCTCGGCCGGATAGGTCAGGTCCAGCGCCTCGGGGCCGACATAGGCCACCCGAAGAGCCGTCTGGTTCCAGCGCTTCAGGATGCGGGCGTTGAGCACCGGCGCCTCCAGGCGCGGGTTGCTGCCCACGATCAGGATGGCATCGGCCTCGTCGATCCCGGCGATGGTCGAGTTGAACAGGTAGAAGGCGCGCCGCGAGGCGTCGATCGCCGCCCCGTCCTGGCGGCAGTCGAGGTTCCGCGAACCCAGCCGCTCCATCAGGTCGCGCAGCGCCAGCAGGCTCTCGGCATCCGCCATGTCGCCCGCCACAGCGCCGACGCGCTCGCCCGGCACGCCCTTCAGGCGGTCGGCGATGACCTCGAAGGCCTCGTGCCAGCTCGCCGGCTGCAGCCGCCCGTCGCGCTTCACCCAGGGGCGGTCCAGCCGCTTCCGCTTCAGCGCGTCATGCGAGAAGCGCGAGCGGTCGCCCAGCCACTCCTCGTTCACGTCGTCGTTGATGCGCGGCAGGATGCGCAGGATGTCCGGCCCGCGCGCATCCACGCGGATCGCGGCGCCCAGCGCGTCCATCACGTCCACGCTGTCGGTCTTGGTCAGTTCCCAGGGCCGTGCCGTGAAGGCATAGGGCCGGCTGGTCAGCGCGCCGACCGGGCAGATGTCGATCAGGTTGCCGGCCAGCTCCGTGGTCAGCGCCTTCTCGACATAGGTGCCGATCTGCATGCTCTCGCCACGGCCGGTGGCGCCCATCTCCTGCACCCCCGCCACCTCCGCCGAGAAGCGGACACAGCGGCTGCACAGGATGCAGCGGTTCATGATGGTCTTGATCAGCGGCCCGACATACTTGTCCTTCACCGCCCGCTTCGCCTCGCGGTAGCGGCTGTGGTCCATGCCATAGGCCACGGCCTGGTCCTGCAGGTCGCACTCGCCGCCCTGGTCGCAGATCGGGCAATCCAGCGGATGGTTGATCAGCAGGAATTCCATGACGTTCCGGCGCGCCTGGCGAACCAGGGCGCTGTCCGTCTTGATCACCATCCCATCCATCACCGGGAAGGCGCAGGAGGCCTGCGGCTTCGGCGACTTCTCCACCTCCACCAGGCACATGCGGCAATTGCCGGCGATGGAAAGCCGCTCGTGGTAGCAGAAGCGCGGGATCTCCTTGCCCGCGACCTCGCAGGCCTGCAGCGCGGTGGCGCCCGCAGGCACCTCCACCTGCTGACCGTCCACCGTGACCTTGACGGTCTTGATCTCGCTCATCGGATCACTCCGCCGCCAGGGGAATGGAGGGGGGCATTGAGGGCGCCGCGTGGCGCTGCTTGTACTCGGCGATGCGCGCTTCCATCACCGGGCGGTAGTGCCGGATCAGGCCCTGCACCGGCCAGACGCCGCCATCGGCGAGCGCGCAGATCGTGTGCCCCTCGATCTGCTTCGTCACCTGCTCCAGCACGTCGATCTCGTCGATCTCCGCGCGGCCCTGCACCATCCGCCACATCACCCGGTTCACCCAGCCCATGCCCTCGCGGCAGGGGGTGCACTGGCCGCAGCTCTCATGCTTGTAGAACTGCGACAGGCGGGCGATCGCCTTGATGATGTCGGTGGACTTGTCCATCACGATCACGCCCGCCGTGCCGAGGCCCGACTTGTGCTCGCGCAGTGCGTCGAAATCCATCAGCACGTCGTCGCAGATATGCTTGGGCAGCAGCGGCGTGGAGGAACCGCCGGGAATGACGCAGAGCAGGTTGTCCCAGCCCCCGCGCACGCCGCCGGCATAGCGCTCGATCAGCTCCCGCATCGGGATGCTCATCTCGGCCTCCACATTGCAGGGCTTGTTCACATGGCCCTGGATGCAGAAGACCTTGGTGCCCGAGTTCTTCGGCCGGCCGAAGCCGGCGAACCAGGCGCCGCCACGGCGCAGGATGGTCGGAACCACCGCGATGGTCTCGACGTTGTTCACCGTGGTGGGACAGCCATAAAGGCCGACCGCCGCCGGGAAAGGCGGCTTCAGCCGGGGCATGCCCTTCTTGCCCTCGAGGGATTCGATGAGCGCCGTCTCTTCGCCGCAGATATACGCACCCGCGCCGCGATGGAGGTAGAGGTCGAAGTCCCAGCCCGACCCGGCCGCGTTCGCGCCGAGCAGACCGGCCTCATAGGCCTCGTCGATCGCCGCCTGCAGGATGACGGCCTCGTTGTAGTACTCGCCGCGAATGTAGATATAGGCCGCATGCGCGCCCATCGCGAAGCTCGCGATCAGGCAGCCCTCGATCAGCGTCTGCGGGTCGTTGCGGACGATGTCGCGGTCCTTGCAGGTCCCGGGCTCGGACTCGTCGCAGTTCACGACGAGATAGGAGGGCCGCCCGTCCGGCGAGGACTTGGGCATGAAGCTCCACTTCATGCCGGTCGGGAAGCCCGCGCCGCCACGGCCGCGCAGGCCGGACTGCTTCATCTCCTCGATGATCCAGTCCCGGCCCTTGGCGATGATACCCGCCGTGCCGTCCCAGTTGCCCCGCCGCCGCGCTTCCTTGAGCTGCCAGGAATGCAGCCCGTAGAGGTTGGTGAAGATGCGGTCCTTGTCGCTCAGCGCCATGGTCTCACTCCTTCACCGGAAGGTCACGGCCATCGGCATCCACCATCGGGATGTCGAGCAGGGTCTCCGCCCCGCCCACCGGCGCGCTGCACACGCGCCCGATGGCGCTGCCCGCCGGCGGCCGCTCGCCGCGCTTCAGGGACTCGATGAGCTTCACCGTGCTCTCGTAGTCCAGGTCCTCGTAGTAGTCGTCATCCACCTGCAGCACCGGCGCGTTCACGCACCCGCCGAGGCACTCCACCTCGGTCAGCGTGAAGAGCCCGTCCGCGCTGGTGTCGCCATAGCCCTTGAGGTGCCCAGCATCCTTGCAGGCGCGCAGGACGTCGTCGGAACCGCGCAGCCAGCAGGGCGTCGTGCCGCAGACCTGCAGGTGGTAGCGCCCGATCGGCTTGGTGTTGAACATGAAATAGAAGCTGGCGACCTCGTAGACGCGGATCGGCGCCATGCCGAGCCGTTTCGCCACCTGGTCCATCGCCACGCGCGGCACCCAGGCGCTGCCCGTCTGCCGCCCCATCTGCCGCTGCACGACATAGAGCAGCGGGATGGTGGCGCTGGCCTCCTTCCCCGCCGGATAGCGCTTCAGGATCTTCTCGATCTGCGCCTCGCTCTCCGCGTCGAAGGCGAAGGAGGCAGGCTCGTGATGCGCCTCGGCCTTGCCGACGGCCTGGGTCGGACCCTCGTGCGCGTGGTCGCTCACCGGTCGATCTCCCCGAACACGACATCGATGCTGCCGATGATCGCCACGGCGTCGGCCAGCATGTGTCCCTTGGTCATGAGCTCCGTCGCCTGCAGATGGGCATAGCCCGGCGAGCGGATCTTGCAGCGGTACGGCTTGTTGGTGCCGTCGGCGACCAGATAGACCGCGAACTCGCCCTTCGGCGCCTCGACGGCCGTGTAGGTCGCGCCCTCCGGCACGTGATAGCCCTCGGTATAGAGCTTGAAGTGGTGGATCAGCGCCTCCATCGAGCGCTTCATCTCCGACCGCTTCGGCGGCGCGATCTTGTTGTCCTGCACCTTGACCGGGCCGGGCTTCATCTGCGCCAGGCACTGCTTGATGATCTTCACGCTCTCCCGCATCTCGGCGATGCGGACGAGGTAGCGGTCGTAGCAGTCGCCGTTGCGCCCGACCGGGATGTCGAAATCCATCCGGTCATAGACGTCATAGGGCTGCTGCTTGCGCAGGTCCCAGGCGCAGCCGGAGGCGCGCAGGCAGGGTCCGGAGAAGCCCCAGGCCATCGCCTCCTCCGGCGAGACGATGCCGATATCGACGGTGCGCTGCTTGATGATGCGGTTGCCCGTCACCAGCGTGTCCAGCTCGTCGATGAACTTCGGCAGCCCGTCGGCCCAGGCGGCGATCCGCTCCTCCAGCCCGGCCGGCAGGTCCTTCGCCACGCCGCCCGCGCGGAAGTAGTTCGCGTGGTAGTGGCTGCCGCTCACCGCCTCGTAGAATTCCAGCCCGCGGTCGCGCTGCTCGAAGCCCCAGAGCGGCGGCGTGGTGGCGCCGAGGTCCAGCGCGAAGGTGGTGACGTTCAGCAGGTGGTTCAGCAGCCGCGTGATCTCGCTGAACAGCACGCGGATATACTGCGCCCGCTCCGGCGCCTCGATGCCCAGCAGCCGCTCCGTCGCCAGGGCGAAGGCATGCTCCATGCACATCGGGCTCACATAGTCGAGCCGGTCGAAATACGGGTTCGCCTGGACGTAGGTCTTGTACTCGATCAGCTTCTCGGTGCCGCGATGCAGCAGCCCGATATGCGGGTCGGCACGTTCGACCTGCTCGCCCCTCATCTCCAGGATCAGGCGCAGCACGCCATGCGCGGCGGGATGCTGCGGGCCGAAATTGATGGTGTGGCTGTCCACCTCGATGGTGGTGCGGGTATTGCCCTGGTCGGCATCGCCCTCGGCGGGGCCGACATCTCCGGTGAGGAGGTGGCTCACTTCTGGGCCTCCTTCTGCTCGTCCGCCGGGCCTTCCTCGGGCGGCGGCAGGCGGTTCAGATGCACCTTCTCGTCACCGGGCAGCGTGGTCATGCCCTCCCAGGGAGAAAGGAAGTCGAACTGGCGGAATTCCTGGGTCAACTTCACCGGCTCATAGACCACCTCGCGCCGCTCGGAATCGTAGCGGACCTCGACATGGCCGGTGAGCGGGAAGTCCTTGCGCAGCGGATGCCCTTCGAAACCGTAATCCGTGAGCAGGCGACGCAGATCGGTCTGTCCGGCAAAGAGGATGCCGTACATGTCCCAGGCCTCTCGCTCGAACCAGGTCGCCGTCGGCCAGATCGCCGCCACGCTGGGCACCGGCGTGTTCTCGTCCGTGCTGGCGATCACGCGGACGCGGTGGTTGTGCCGCAGGCTCAGCAGGTTCCAGACCACTTCGAAGCGCTCGGCCCGCCCGGGCCAGTCCACACCGCAGATGTCCATGCACTGCTCGAAGGCGAAGCGCGGGTCGTCGCGCAGCATCAGCATCACCGGCAGCACCGCCTCGCGGCGCAGCCGGACCACCAGCTCGCCCGGCGCGGTCTCGGCCCGCCGCGTCACCCGCGCATCCAGCACGGAACCCTGGGGCGCCGCCGCGGTGATCGCCTGGCCGAGCGCTGCCAGCGGCGAGAGCGGCGCGGAAGGAGTGGAGTCGGTATCAGCCACGAAGGATGGTCCCCGTCCGCCGGATCTTCTTCTGAAGCTGCAGCACGCCATAGACCAGCGCCTCGGCCGTCGGCGGGCAGCCGGGCACATAGACATCGACCGGCACGATCCGGTCGCAGCCGCGTACCACGCTGTAGGAATAATGGTAGTACCCGCCGCCATTGGCGCAGGAGCCCATGGAGATCACCCAGCGCGGCTCCGACATCTGGTCGTAGACCTTGCGCAGGGCCGGGGCCATCTTGTTGGTCAGCGTGCCGGCCACGATCATCACGTCGGACTGGCGCGGCGATCCGCGCGGGATGGCGCCGAAGCGGTCGAGGTCGTAGCGCGCCATATAGGCATGGATCATCGGCACCGCGCAGCAGGCCAGGCCGAAGGTCATCGGCCAGAGGCTGCCGGTGCGGGCCCAGTTCACCACCTTGTCCAGGTTGGCGATCACGAAGCCCTTCTCCTGGATCTCCCCGGTCACGCCACGGATCACCGCATCCTGTCCCGGGCCGGGCGGAAGCGCGTCCTTGTTCCAGGCAACGGCTTGATCAGACATTCAACTCTCCCACCCGCCGGTCACTCAGCATGGTCACGCAGCACATTCCTTCCAGGGGCCCCATCGCGGCGCCCCACGGCGGCAAGGCGGCTCCTGCCCCGCCCTGCCTGCCGTGCTCACTCCCAGTCCAGCGCGCCCTTCCGCCACTCATAGACGAAGCCGACCGTCAGCACGGTCAGGAAGCCCATCATGGACAGGAAGCCCACCCAGCCGAGGGTGCCCAGCGAGATCGCCCAGGGGAACAGGAAGGCCACTTCGAGGTCGAAAATGATGAACAGGATGGCCACGAGGTAGAAACGCACGTCGAAGCGATGCCGCGTGTCCTCGAACGGCTCGAAGCCGCACTCATAGGTCGAGAGCTTTTCCGGATCCGGCTTCTGGTGCGCCGCCAGGAACGAACCGCCCACCATGGCGATGGAGATCACCACCGCGATGGCCAGGAAGACGAGGATCGGGAAGTACTCGGCGAGGAGCGGCTGCGTCATCGTTTCGTTATCCAATGCAAACAGCGCCACGAGGGCGTGTGCGATGCAGCGCGAACATACTGCGACCCGCAGGACACTGCCATAGCGCGCGGGCAGCAATACCGCCATGTGACCCAAAGACAAGGGGGCATGCCGACATGACAGGCCGACAATAAATCCGGACAAATTCGGTCCGGATACATGGGGCAGTTCTTGTGACGAAAAGAATGCCGCCGCGCTGATCGAAAGGCAAGGAATGCGGTGGATGGCGCGAGTGACGGGGCTCGAACCCGCGACCTCCGGCGTGACAGGCCGGCGCTCTAACCAACTGAGCTACACCCGCGCAAAACAATGCGACAAGGGCCGACGGCGATCCGTCAGCCATGCCGGGTCCAGGAACGATGCTGCATCGGGTGGCGCGAGTGACGGGGCTCGAACCCGCGACCTCCGGCGTGACAGGCCGGCGCTCTAACCAACTGAGCTACACCCGCACACGATGCAAGCCCCACTGCCCTGGGGCGAGAGGAGCGCCGCGCCCTTCGGTGCGGCTCGTGGGGCGGGGTTTATGGGGTGGCGGGGAAGGTGTCAAGCAGGCCACGGACCATTCGGGCCACCATTCCCGGCGCATCCGCCGGATCGTCCGCCACCCCGGAAACCGCCCCGGTCAGTCCGATATGACATGCATGACAGCCCCCTCCTCCGGCATCCCATCCGGTGAGCGACTCGCCGCCGAATCCGGAATGGGCGCTGGTGCGCCGGCCCGCCCGGAACAAGGCCCGGCAGGATACGAAACGAGGAAGGCGGAAAGGGAAGCAGTGCGCGGAATGGGCGCTGAGGGATTCGAACCCCCGGCATCCTCGGTGTAAACGAGGCGCTCTACCGCTGAGCTAAGCGCCCAAGGACATCCGCCAGGGCAACAGGGCCGGCAGGATAAGGCGGAAGCGAGGCCCAGGCCACCGCCCCCGCCATGCCTCTGGAATCAGGAGTTCAGCGCGTCCTTGAGCCCCTTGCCGGGCTTGAAACGCACGGAGGTGGAAGCCTCGATCCTGATCTCCTCCCCGGTGCGCGGGTTCCGGCCGGTGCCGGCCTTACGGGTGGAAATGGAGAAGGTGCCGAAACCAACCAGCCGGACCTCCTGATTCTCCTTCAGGGACGCTTCGATCGCCTTGAACATCGCGTCCACCACCTCGGTGGCCTTGGCCCGGGTCAGTTCGCCCGTCTCGGCCACCACGGCCACGAGATCCTGCTTGTTCACCTGCGATACCCCTCCGGTGATCACCAACAATACGGGGGAAGCCCCGAGCGGAACTTCCCCCTCCTGGCCGGGACACTAGGCAGCGCGGTTTCCGGCCGTCAACGGCCCGAAACCGCGCGGAAGCCGCACCTCGCGCACTTCCCTGGGAGAAGCGGCAGGGCGGCCACGATGGCCGTCCCGCAACCCTGGGGTGCAGGAGCCGCGAGGCCCCTGCCCCACCCGGAGGATCAGTGCGGCAGGCTGGGCGAGGCCGGCGCGCCGGCGCCCGGCTTGGCCGGCGGCGCCTCGGACGCCTCGTCCCACTCGATGGCCTCGGGCTTCCGGACCAGCGCCTGGGCGATCACCTCGTCCACATGGGAAACGGGGATGATCTTCAGGAACTTCTTCACCGAGTCGGGGATCTCGGCGAGGTCCTTCTCGTTCTCCTGCGGGATGAAGACGGTGGTGACACCGGCCCGCATCGCCGCGAGGAGCTTTTCCTTCAGCCCGCCGATCGGCAGCACCCGGCCGCGCAGCGTGATCTCGCCCGTCATCGCCACATCCTTGCGGACGGGAATGCCGGTCATGATCGACACCATGGCGGTGGCCATGGCGATGCCCGCACTGGGCCCGTCCTTCGGCGTCGCGCCCTCGGGCACATGGACGTGGATGTCCCGCTTCTCCAGCAGCGTCGGCTTGATGCCGAAGGTGATGGAGCGGCTGCGGACATAGGACAGCGCCGCGGAGACGCTCTCCTGCATCACGTCACCCAGCTTGCCCGTGTGCTTCACCGCGCCCTTGCCGGGCAGCAGCACCGCCTCGATGGTCAGGATCTCGCCGCCCACCTCTGTCCAGGCGAGGCCGGTGACGGCACCCACCTGATCCTCCAGCTCCGCCTCGCCATAGCGGTACTTCTTGATGCCCGCATACTTCTCGAGGTTCTTGCGGGTGACCGCGACCTTCTTGGCCTTGCCGGACACGATCTCCCGCACCGCCTTGCGCGCCACGCCGCCGAGCTCGCGCTCATAGGAGCGCACGCCCGCCTCCCGCGTGTAGTACCGCGCCAGGTCCAGCAGGGCCTCGTCGGTGATCGTCCACTCGCCGGGTTTCAGCCCGTTCGCCTCGGTGACCTTGGCGATCAGGTGCCGCTTGGCGATCTGGATCTTCTCATCCTCCGTGTAGCCGGGGATGCGGATGATCTCCATGCGGTCCAGCAACGGCTGGGGCATGCGCAGCGAGTTGGCGGTCGTGATGAACATCACGTCCGACAGGTCGTAGTCCACCTCCAGGTAATGATCCGCGAAGCTGCTGTTCTGCTCCGGGTCCAGCACCTCCAGCAGGGCCGAGGACGGGTCGCCGCGCCAGTC
Source organism: Roseomonas gilardii subsp. gilardii (assembly GCF_023078375.1). Classification (NCBI taxonomy): domain Bacteria; kingdom Pseudomonadati; phylum Pseudomonadota; class Alphaproteobacteria; order Acetobacterales; family Roseomonadaceae; genus Roseomonas; species Roseomonas gilardii. Next base: position 3,269,455 of record NZ_CP095554.1, read on the forward strand.
GGCGCCCAGCTTGTCAATCTCGTCCAGCAGGAAGAGCGGGTTGGAGGTCTTCGCCTTCTTCATCCCCTGGATGACCTTGCCCGGCATGGAGCCGATATAGGTCCGCCGGTGGCCGCGCACCTCCGCCTCGTCCCGCACGCCGCCCAGCGACATGCGCACGAAGTTACGGTTGGTCGCCTTGGCGATGCTCTTGCCCAGCGAGGTCTTGCCGACGCCCGGAGGACCCACGAGGCACAGGATCGGTCCCTTGATCTTCTGGCTGCGCGACTGCACGGCCAGATACTCCAGGATCCGCTCCTTGACCTTCTCCAGCCCGTAGTGGTCGGCGTCCAGCACCTCCTCCGCGGCCTTCAGGTCGTTCCGGACCTTGCTCTTCTTCTTCCAGGGGATGGAGAGCATCCAGTCGAGGTAGTTGCGCACCACCGTCGCCTCGGCGCTCATCGGCGACATGGTCTTGAGCTTCTTCAGCTCGCCCATCGCCTTCTCGCGCGCCTCGGCGGTGAACTTGGTGGCCTTGATCTTGGCCTCCAGCTCGGCGGTCTCGTCCTTGCCTTCCTCGCCCTCGCCCAGTTCCTTCTGGATCGCCTTGAGCTGCTCGTTCAGGTAGTACTCGCGCTGCGTCTTCTCCATCTGCCGCTTGACGCGGTTCCGGATGCGCTTCTCCACCTGCAGGACGCCGATCTCGCTCTCCATATGGGCGAAGACCCGCTCCAGCCGGGCGCCCACGCCCACCGTCTCCAGCAGCTCCTGCTTCTCGGAGATCTTGAGGTTCAGATGGCTGGCCACCGTGTCGGCCAGCTTGGCCACGTCCTCGATCTGGTTGATCGAGACCAGCACCTCGGGCGCGATCTTCTTGTTGAGCTTGATGTACTGCTCGAACTGCGTGACCACGGAGCGGGCCAGCGCCTCGACCTCGCGCGGCTCGGCCGGCGCGGCTTCCTCCACCGGGGTGGAAAAGGCCTCGAAATAGGAATCCGTCTCCTTCCAGCCGACCACCTGGGCCCGCCGGCCGCCCTCGACCAGCACCTTCACGGTGCCGTCCGGCAGCTTCAGAAGCTGGAGGATCGTGGAAACGGTGCCGATCTCATAGAGATCGGAAGCCTGGGGGTCGTCCTGGGATGCGTTGCGCTGCGCCAGGAGGAGGATCTGCTTGTCCTCCCGCATCACCGCTTCCAGGGCACGCACGGATTTCTCGCGCCCCACGAAAAGCGGCACGATCATATGCGGGAAGACGACGATGTCCCGGAGCGGCAGGACGGGGAGCAATTCGCCGCTGACAGTTTCCGTCATGGGACCTCACTATGGACAGTCGGCCCGGGGCCGCCCACAGGAAGACCCGACCTCGGGCTTCCATCGGACGGCACGGCCCCGGTGCCACGGGGATGGGATGACAGATGGTGCGCCGCGCCCTTGCATACAACCGTGTAGGTCAAGACCCTCTCGGTGGTGCGGGCGGGCGCGGCTCCCATCGGCGTCAGGCGGAGGTCTGTTCCGCCGGACGCTCGCCATAGATGAACAACGGCGTGGCCCGTCCCTCGGCCACTTCCTTGTTCACCACGACCTCCTCGACCTGATCCAGGCCAGGCAGCTCGAACATGGTCCCCAGCAGGATGTTCTCCATGATCGAGCGCAGCCCGCGGGCGCCCGTCTTGCGCTGGATCGCCCGCGTCGCCACCGAACGCAGCGCATCCTCGGTGAAGGTCAGCTTGGTGGCCTCCATCTCGAACAGGCGCTGGTACTGCTTCAGCAGGGCGTTCTTGGGCTTGGTCAGGATCTCGATGAGCGCCTTCTCGTCCAGATCCTCCAGCGTCGCGACCACCGGCAGGCGGCCGATGAACTCGGGGATCAGGCCGAATTTCAGCAGGTCCTCGGGCTCCACCTCCCGCAGGATGGCGCCCTGGCGGCGCTCGTCCGGGCCGCGGACCTCGGCGCCGAAGCCGATGCCGGAGCCCTTGCCCTTGGCGGCGATGATCTTGTCGAGGCCGGCGAAGGCGCCACCCACGATGAAGAGGATGTTGGAGGTATCGACCTGCAGGAATTCCTGCTGCGGGTGCTTCCTTCCGCCCTGGGGCGGGACGGAGGCCACCGTGCCCTCCATGATCTTGAGCAGCGCCTGCTGGACGCCCTCCCCGCTCACGTCGCGCGTGATCGAGGGGTTGTCCGACTTGCGGCTGATCTTGTCGACCTCGTCGATATAGACGATGCCACGCTGCGCCCGCTCGACATTGTAGTCGGCCGACTGCAGCAGCTTGAGGATGATGTTCTCGACATCCTCGCCGACATAGCCCGCCTCGGTCAGCGTCGTGGCGTCGGCCATGGTGAAGGGCACGTCGAGGATGCGTGCCAGCGTCTGGGCGAGCAGCGTCTTGCCCGAGCCGGTCGGCCCGATCAGCATGATGTTGCTCTTGGCGATCTCGACGTCGCCAGACTTCCCGCCCGCGGCCAGCCGCTTGTAATGATTATGGACCGCCACCGAGAGCACCTTCTTGGCGTGCTCCTGGCCGATCACGTAATCATCGAGGACCTTGCAGATCTCCTTCGGGGTCGGCACCCCGTCGCGAGACTTCACGAGGTGCGTCTTGTGCTCCTCGCGGATGATATCCATGCACAGCTCGACGCATTCATCGCAGATGAACACGGTCGGACCGGCGATAAGCTTGCGCACCTCATGCTGCGACTTGCCGCAGAAGGAGCAATACAGTGTATTCTTCGAGTCGCCGGACTTGCTCATGCTCGCTCCTGACCCCGGTTACCGTCCCCTGGACGCGGAACGCCCGGGTTTCGCCCGAAGGGCAAAGGGTACTCTAGACCCCGTATGACAAATGGGGGAAGCCTCGGGCGCCGGCGAGCCCCCAAAGAACACATCTCCGGGTTGCCCGCCGGGCATTTCTCGCGCGGCTCACACCGGCTTGGGCGCCGCCCCATCGGCCGTGGCACTGGCCGGGCGCTGCTCCACCACCTGGTCGATCAGCCCGAAATCCCGGGCCTCCTCGGCCGACATATAGGTGTCGCGCTCCAGCTTCGCCTCGATCGCCTCGACCGGCTGGCCGGTATGCTTCACATAGATCTCGTTCAGCCGCTTGCGCAGGCTCAGGATCTCGCGCGCCTGGATCTCGATGTCGGTCGCCTGGCCCTGGGCGCCGCCGGAGGGCTGATGCACCATGATCCGGCCATTCGGCAAGGAGAAGCGCTTGCCCTTCTCGCCGGCCGTCAGCAGCAGGGAGCCCATGGAGGCCGCCATGCCCATGCAGACCGTGCTCACGGGGGCGCGGACATACTGCATCGTGTCATAGATCGCGAGGCCCGCCGACACCACGCCGCCCGGAGAATTGATGTAGAACGAGATCTCCTTGTTCGGGTTCTCGCTCTCCAGGAACAGGAGCTGGGCGCAGATCAGCGAGGCAACGCCGTCATAGACCTGCCCCGTCAGGAAGATGATCCGCTCCTTCAGCAGGCGCGAATAGATGTCGAAGGAACGCTCCCCGCGAGCGGTCTGCTCGATGACCATGGGAACGAGCGTATTGTTATAGATCTCAACCGGATCGCGGTCACGCATGTCACTTCCTTTCGCCACCGGGCCCAGAACCGATGCTGGCGGCGGAAGGGCATGAAGGCAACCGCCTCCCGGCCCGTCCGGTCCCCAGTCCCGGCCCTCCCCCGGGGGTATATGCCCGGCAAGGATTGACGAAACATGCGGCGAACCGGCCCGCCCCGGCACGTCGCGCGCCTCGGCGAAACCAAGATGGCCCGCCCCGCCCACCGATGGAAGGGGGCGGAAGACAGATCGGTGACCGGGGAGAAGGCATCACCCCGGTACCCTTCCCGCAGATGGGGCCCGGCGGGTGGAACCCGCCGGGAAAGGGACCCGGCCGGGGTCAGGCCGCGTCGGTGGCCTCGGCCTTCTCGGGGGCCTGCAGCTCCTCGGGCGTCACGCTGCGCTCGTTGACCTTGGCCAGCTCCAGCATGAAGTCCACGACCTTCTCCTCGAAGAGCGGGGCGCGGATGCTGTCCATGGCCTGCGGGTTGCGCTGGAAGTACTCCATCACCTGCTTCTCCTGGCCGGGATAGCGGCCGGCCTCGGCGCGCATGGCCCGCAGGATCTCCTCCTGCCCGACCTGCACGCCGTTGGTGCGGCCGATCTCGCTGACCAGCAGGCCCAGGCGGATGCGGCGCTCGGCGATCTTGCGGTACTCGGCCCGCAGGGTCTCCTCGTCCTTGCCCTTGTCCTCGGCGTCCAGGCGCCCGGCCTTCAGATCGGCCTCGACGCGCTGCCAGATGCCCTCGAACTCGGCATCCACCAGGCCCTGCGGCACCGGGAAGTCGGCCCGCTCGGCCAGCGCGTCCAGGAGCTGGCGCTTGACCTTCAGGCGGGAGGCCTGGTCGTACTGGCTCTGCAGGATCTCCTTCATCTGGTTCCGGAGGTCCTCGATCCCGCCCGGCACGCCGACCTTCTTGGCGAACTCGTCGTCCAGCGCCGGCTTCACGGCCTTCTTCAGCGCCTTGGCCGTCATCTCGAAGACGGCGGGGCGGCCGGCGAGGTCAGGGGCGTGGTATTCCTCGGGGAAGGTCACCTCGACATGCCGGGTCTCGCCGACCTTGATGCCGACCAGCCCGTCCGCGAAGCCGGGGATGAAGCCCTCGCCGCCGAGCTCCACCGGCATGTCGCTGCCGCTGCCGCCCTGGAACTCCTCCAGCTCGCCCTCGGGATTGTCCTTCGGGCGGGCACGGCCCACGAAGTCCACGATCACCGTGTCGCCGGCCTCGGCGGGGCGGTCCTCGGTCACGTCCTCCAGCGAGGCCGCGCGGGCCGCCAGACCCTCCAGCGCCTTGTTCACCTCCTCCTCGGAAGGCTCGGCCTTCAGCCGCTCCACCTCGATGGAGGAGAATTCCGGCATCGGGATCTCGGGCAGGACCTCCATCTCGATATGGAAGGCGACGTCCTTGCCCTCGCCGATCTCCTCGCTCTTCAGCTCCACCTTGGGCTGCTGCGCCGGCTTCAGCCCGCGCTCGGAGAGCAGGTCGCGGGTCGCGGTCTGCACCGCCTCTTCCAGCACCTCGCCGTTGATGGCCGTGCCGTAGCGGTTCTTGACCACCGACATCGGCACCTTGCCCGGGCGGAAGCCCGGCAGCCGGAGATCCCTGGCCACGGCCGCCAGACGCTTGTTCCGCGCCGCGTCCACCTCGGCCGCCTGCACCACCACGTCAAAGGAGCGCTTCAGCCCCTCCGTCGCGACCTCGGTCACCTGCATGTCGTTCGGTCCCAGTTCCAAAATCCTTGTGCGGCACTGCCCGTGGCGGGGCGGTGGCTGGTGCGGGCGGAGGGACTTGAACCCCCACGACTTGCGCCACTGGAACCTAAATCCAGCGTGTCTACCAATTCCACCACGCCCGCATGCGCCGTGCCGTCGAAGCGCCGGCGTGTAACCCATAGGGCGGGCATTTCCAAGCCGGCACCCGGGACTTCACGCCGCTTCCGCCCCGAATCCGCGCGCCCCGCCCCCCGAAACCACCCGCGGGGAGGCGCCCGCCTCACCCCCGACGGATGCGCGGCTGCGGCCGGCGGACCTGCCCGATCTTGCGGAAGGCATAGAGGAAGGAGGTCCAGCGCCCGGTCGGCAGGTCCAGCAGGCCCGTATCCTCGCGCAGCTCCACCGGCACGCAGCCATGCCGGTTCGCCAGGGCGAAGACCGCGCGCTGCGGGAAGACATGGAACTCCCGCTCCGCCACCGGCTCCCGCGCCAGGTATTCCGCGGTGGAGAAGCGGTAGCCCTCGGCCCAGCCGGGCACCGAGAAGATCGCCATCCCCCCGTTGCGCAGCGCGGCGAAGGCCTGGTCCAGCACCGCCGCCACCACCGGCGGAGGGTCGTGCCACAGGGTCAGCCGGCTGTAGAACAGATCATAGGCCCTGGCCGGGACGAGATGCTGCGCGGTGACGGGGTGGAAGCGGACATTGCCGATCCCCGCCTCCTCCATCCGCGCCGCCGCCACGTCCAGGTGCGGCTGCGAGATGTCGCAGGCGATGACCTCCCGGAACCAGGGCGCCACCTGCCCCGTCACCCGCCCGACGCCGCAGCCATATTCCAGCATGACCGGCAGGTCCGCGGTAGCGAGGCCGGCGCGGCGGAAGATCGACAGGATCAGCCCGAGATCAAAGAGCCCCGTCTGGTAGAATCCGTCCCGGTGCGCTTCCAGATTCTCCGGCCGGTGCTGTGGCAGGGGCAGCACCGACCAGTGCGGGGCCTCCTCGCCCAGCGCCGTCCAGCAGGCGGTCAGCCGTTCCAGCAGCCGCGCCAGTTCCTCGGGTGGTGCCTCGGCCTCGATCTCCTGCAAAGGCGCGTCCAGCGGCGCGAAGGGCGGCGGCGGGGTGATCGCCAGGCCGAGCCCGTCCAGCTTCGCCCGGAACTCGTCCGAGCCCAGGAATTCCCGCCGCAGCGTGGCGAGGTCCGGCGTCATCGCCGCCCGCGACGCCAGGGCGGCCGTCTCGTCCGGATGCGGTTCCCGCCCCAGGATCAGGCGATAGGCGGCACGCACATCCTCGGCCGTCACCTGCGCCCGGCGGGGGGCGGGCGCCAGCAGGGTGTCGCCCTCCGCCGGGGCAGAGACTTGCCCTTCCCCACTCTTCCCGTCCTCACGGGCCTGGCGATCGGCAAGCATGATCCGCCTCCCATCCTTGAACCCGGGCATGGCTAACACGGGTGCGGCGCACAAACGACCACTTTTACGGGAAAATCCCCCATGCCGCGCCCGCAAGGGTCGTCCTCCGGCATGGGAATCCGGTCGCAGCGGGATCATCCGCCGGCGCGCATCTTCTCCGCCAGGGCCAGGGCCGCCGGAATCCCCGCCACCACATCCTCGGCGATCAGCCCCGGCCCCGGCGAGGCGGCGGCGCCATGCACCCAGACCGCCGCGGCGGCAGCCTCGAAGGGCGGCATCCCCTGCGCCAGGAAGGCGCCGCAGATCCCGGACAGCACATCCCCCGTCCCGGCCGTGGCGAGGCTTGGCGGGGCGTTGTCGTTGATCGCCACCCGCCCGTCCGGCGCGGCGATGATCGTGTCGCTGCCCTTCAGCACCACCACCGCCCCGGTCCGCGCCGCCGCCGCGCGCACGGAGGCCAGCCGGTCCTCCCCCACCGCGCCGAAGACCCGCGCGAACTCCCCGCCATGCGGCGTGAGGATCGAGGCGCCTCGCAGGCGCTCCGGATGCCCGGCGCAGAGGGTCAGCGCCCCCGCATCCGCCACCACCGGCTGGCCGCCCGCGAGCACCTTGTCCAGCAGGGCGCCCGCCCTCTCGTCCGGCGGCAGGCCCGGCCCCAGGACCCAGACACGCCCTTTGCTTCCGCTCATCGCATCCGGCGGCGGATCGGCGATGATGTCGCCCGGCATGGCGACGCCGCGCAGGGTGAAGGCCGCGCCGGGCGAGGTCGCGGCGATGGTCAGCATCCCCGCCCCCGCGCGCCGCGCCGCCATCGCGGCCAGGCGCGCCGCCCCGGGCATGGTCGCCCCCGCGGCCACCAGGACATGGCCGCGCTCATGCTTGTGCATCGCCGCCGCCGGGCGCGGCAGGCGCCAGAGCCGGGGCCCGTTGCGGAAGGCACGCGGCGCGATCTCGGCGATCACGGAATCGGGCAGGCCGATATCCGCCAGTTCCACCTCTCCGCAGAGATCGCGCCCCGGCAGCAGCAGGTGCCCCGGCTTCAGCCGCGCGAAACTCACCGTGGCCATGGCCTGGGCCGCATGGCCCCGCACCTGCCCCGTGCCGCCATCCACGCCGCTCGGCACATCGACCGCGAGGACCGGTGCCGCGATGGCGCGCAGCACATCCGCGACCGCCCCGTCCACCGGCCGCGACAGGCCGGCGCCGAAGACCGCATCCACCACCACCGCCGCCCGCGACACCGCCGCCGGCCCCCAGCCCAGCCTCGGCCCGCGCCAGCGCGCCGCCGCCTCCGCAGCGGCCCCGCCCGGGCGTGGCTCCGCCAGGGCCGCCACCGCGACGGGCCAGCCCTCCTGCGCCAGCAGCCGCGCCGCCACCCAGCCATCGCCGCCATTGTCCCCGGGCCCGCACAGCACCACGACCCGCCGGGGCCGCCAGCGCCGGCGCAGCGACCGCGCCACCGCCCGCCCGGCCGCCGCCATCAGCACGCGCGTCGGATGCCCCGCCTCGGCGGCCAGCGCATCGGCGCGGGCCATCTCGTCAGGGGTCAGCAGTTCCGGCGGGACGGGAGAGGTCGTGTGGATCAAGCCAGGTTCCTCGCGAGGGCCGGTCGCCCTCCTGAAACAGCCCATGGATCGGGCCCGGCGGGCGATAGGAAGCCCGTGAGCGCCCAGGGCGGGAGCTTCCTGCACCCCGGCGCCCATGTCACCCTGCCAACGCCGCGCCCCGCCCCCGGATGCGGGGAAGGTCCTCCCGTTTCCTCCGGGCCAGGGCGAGGCGGGCAGCCAGCCGCACGGAAGGATCATGACGATGACGGATTTGCACGGCCTCGACGGCCTCATCCAGCCGGCCGGCCCGCGTGGCGCCGCCACCCCGGATCGCGATGGCCTCCACCGGCGTGACGTCATCATCATGACCTCGCTGATGACCGGGCTGACCCTGGCCACCGCCCATGGCGCGGCGGCCCAGGTGATCCAGACGGACAATGCCGGCCTGCAGGCGGGCGAGGTGCAGATCCCCACCCGGGATGGCCGCATCCCCGCCTATGCCGCCCGTCCGGCCGGCGAGGGTCCCTTCCCCACCGTGCTGGTGATCGAGGAGATCTTCGGCGTCCACGACTACATCAAGGATATCTGCCGCCGCCTGGCCAAGGCCGGCTACCTTGCCGTGGCGCCGGAACTCTATGCCCGCCTCGCCGACCTCTCGAAGATGACCGACGTGCAGCAGATCGTGCGCGACGTGATCAGCAAGGCGCCCGACACGACCATGCTCTCCGACCTCGATGCCACCGTGGCCTGGGCCAAGGCCGAAGGGCATGGCGACACCACGCGGCTCGGCGTCACCGGCTTCTGCCGGGGCGGCCGCAACACCTGGCTCTACGCCGCCCACAACCCGGCGCTGAAGGCCGCCATCGCCTGGTACGGGCCGGTCGGCGGCGGCACCAGCGACATCCAGCCGCGCACCCCCATGGATGTGGCCGCCGAGCTGAAATGCCCGCTCCTGGGCCTCTATGGCGGCGCCGACACGGGCATCCCGGTCGATCAGGTCCAGGCCGCCGCGCAGAAGGCCCGCGCCGCCGGAAAGCAGGTGGAGATCGTGGTCTTTCCCGATGCCCCGCACGGCTTCCACGCGGACTACCGCCCCAGCTACCGGCGGGAGGCCGCCGAGGAGGGCTGGCGCCGCATGCTCGCCTGGTTCCGCGACCACGGCGTCGCCTGAGGCCAGCCGGGCGGAGGCGCCCATCGCGGTGTCGTTCGCCAAACCGGATGAAAAGCCCCAGTATGAAAAGCCCCAGTCTGCGAGCCCGGTCTGCAGCGGAAGGCGGATTCGCCCTGGCCACCGGGGCGGGGGTGGCCGGTGCCCCGGACAGAGACTTCGGAAGAGACCAGGAAAGGGAACGGCAATGGCATTCGTGGTGGCGGTGGCGAGCCAGAAGGGCGGGGCGGGCAAGTCCACGGTGGCGGCGAACCTGGCCACGGCCCTGCTGGCCGAGGGCGTCCCCGTCGCCCTGCTCGACACCGACCCGCAGGGCACGCTCACCCGCTGGCACCAGGAACGCTCCGGAGACGCCCCGGCGCTGGACTTCGACGCCCCGGCGGGCTGGCGCGTGTCGCAGATGGTGGACAGGCGCCGCAAGGCTCCCGGCTTTTTGATCCTCGACACGCCGCCGCATGCCGATGCCGATGCACGCCGCGCCATCCGCTCGGCGGATCTGGTGCTCATCCCCCTGCAGCCCTCGATGCCCGATGTCTGGGCCATCGACGCCACCCTCTCGGTCGCCGCCGAGGAGAAGCGCCCCGTCGCCCTGCTGCTGAACCGTGTCCCCTCCCAGGGGCGGCTGCGGGACGAGGTGCGGGCGCATCTGCGCGAGCGCGACCTGCCGGTCCTGTCCGCCACGCTCGGCAACCGCACCGCCTTCGCCGCCGCCTTCGGGCGTGGCCTCGGCGCGGTGGAGGATGCGCCGCGCGGCCTGGCCGCCCAGGAAGCACGCGCCCTGGCCGAGGCCCTTCGGCGCGAGGCGGCGCCCTGAGGCGTACCTCCTGACGCAGGCCCGGCGATCCGCTGACTTCCTTTTGTCACGCACCGGGGCGCGCCGCGTCTAAGCTGCGGCGGTCCGCGGGGACCCAGCAGAGCCAGCACATGGCCATCCCGCGGCGATCAGGAGGAAGAGCCCTTGGCCAGCATCATCGCGTTCAGCGCCTTCGGGCGCCTGCCCATGCGCCCCGTCACCGATCCCGAGCTGGATTCCGTCCTCGCGGAAAGCGGTCCCGGGCAGGTCAGCATCCTCTATCTCTGGGGCAGCCGCTGCGCCGATTGCGAGGCAGTCCGCGCCGCCCTACGCAGCACGCCCGAAAGCTTCCTCTGGCCCGGCGTCCGCTGGCTCGAAAGCGACCTGCGCGACGACCTCAGCCTGGCGACGCGCTTCGGGCTGCTCGGCATCCCGGCCTTCCTGATCTTCGCCGGGCGCCGCCCCCGGGGCCGGATCACCGGCTGGCCGGGCGTCCCCACCTTCACCCGGCTGGTCGGCGAACAGCTCCGGCGCCTCCACTGAGGCGTCGCGGCGAGGCCGCCGGCGCTCAGCGCCCGTTGCGCTCGATCGTCACCCGCACGTCCAGCGGGGGCGCCGTATAGGGGGCGGAGGTCACGATCACATCCACCCCGGCCCGGGCATAATCGGCGATGTTGCGATCGTCGATGCCGCCGGTGGCGACCAGCACCGGCCGCTTCGGATGGCCGTTCAGCGCGCGCACCACCTCGGCCACCTGTTCCGGCGAGAACTTGTCGCACTGCACGATATCCACCCCGGAATGGGCGAACTGCACCGCCTCGTCCACATTCCCCGCCTCGGCCGCGATCTTGCGCTCGGGCTGCGCGGCGCGGAGCTGCGCCACCCAGAGATGCGGCGGCTGCCGGCCGAGGAATCCCCGGTGCTGCGCGAAGACCAGCACGCTGTCGGAAAGGCCCAGCCGGTGCGGCACGCAGCCGCCCGCCGTGATGGCGCGCAGCATCACGTCCTTGACCCCCGGCAGGTGCTTGCGCGTGCAGGCCACGGCGATCTCCGGCCGGATCTGCCGCGCGGCCGTCCGCAGCCGGGCGGCGGCGGTGGCGACGCCGGAGGTCAGCTCCATCAGCGTCTGGGCCGTCTTGCTGGCCCGGTGCAGCGCGCCGGCCGGTCCCCGCGCCTGGAGGATCGGGCTGCCTTCCTCGATCTGCGCGCCGGAACGGCAGAAGCGCTGCACCTCCTCGCAGCCGGCGAGGCGGAACAGCGTCTCCGCCTCCTCGGCGCAGCACACGGTCATCAATGACCCGGCCGTCATCGACAGGCGGCCATGCAACTCGCCGATGCCAAGGCCCCGCGTGGTCAGGTCGCCGTAGGGAGAGTCCTCCTGCAGCATGAATTCGAGACGGGCGGCCGGAATGGTGAAGCTCATGGAGTGACCCCCTTTTTCTGGTGCGGATCATAGACCAGGCCACGCCGCGCAGCCCCCACGCAGGCCCGTGCCGTGGCCTGCACCAGGCTCATACCCCGGCGAGGGCACGCCGCCATGGCCCCCCCTCCGCCAGGGTCCACCATTGGGTCTGCCATTGGGGCCACCGGTCACGGCATCGGCATCCCCGTGCCCATGCCGGGCCGGTTGTCTCCCACCCGGCCCGGCGCCATTGATGCTGCGGGCCGGAAAGGCCCACTCAGGAACCGCCGATGACGCCGCCCATCCCCCGTGCCCCGCTCCCCACCGCGCTCGCCACGGAGGCCAGCCTCCTGCCCTTCGGCACCGGCGAGGCCCGGCCCCGCGCGGTGATGGTGGCGGCGGAAACGCCCGTGGCCCTGGCCTACTCCTCCATCCCCTTCGCGGTGATGATGGCCACGCCGGCCGATCTGGAGGATTTCGCCTACGGCTTCAGCCTGACCGAGGGGATCGTCGCCTCTCCCGAGGAGATCCGCGACGTGGCCCTGCACCCGGAAGACCGCGGCCTCGCCCTCGACATCACGCTGGCCCCCGCCGCCCTGCGCCGCCACCTGGCACAGCGCCGGGCGCGGGAACGCAGCCTGCCCGGCCGGACGGGCTGCGGTCTCTGCGGGGTCGAGGGGCTGGACGCCCTGCCCGCCGCAGCCGCCCCCGCCACCCCCGCGCCGCGGCTGGAGGCCGGGGCGGTCCGCGCGGCGCTGGGCGCGATGGAGGCGGCGCAGGTGCTGAACCAGGAAACCCGCGCCGTCCATGCCGCCGCCTGGGCCGCGCCGGATGGCACACTGCGCCTGCTGCGCGAGGATGTCGGCCGCCACAACGCGCTGGACAAGCTGATCGGCGCCGCCCTGCGCGCGGGCGAAGCCCCGGCGGAGGGCTTCCTGCTGATCACCAGCCGCTGCTCCTTCGAGATGGTGGAGAAGGCGACGGCCTTCGGCGCGCGCAGCCTCGTGGCCATCTCGGCGCCGACCTCCCTGGCGCTGGAACGCGCCCGCGCCCTGGACATGACATTGCTGGCCGTGGCGCGGCGGGATTCCGTGACGGTCTTCCATGGCGCCGGCCGCGTCACCGGGCTGGAATGCCCAGCCTGAGGCGGGAACGGGGGAAGGCGGCGCCCTCCCCCGGCCCCGTTCAGGCCAGCATCGGCGGCGGCACGGGGGAAAGGTCGAAGGTCACGCCCTTCACCCCCGGGATGCCTTCCGCCAGCACGCGCAGGCCGCGCTCCACATCGTCCGAGTTGCAGAAGCCGTGGAACTGCACCACGCCCTTCTCCACATGCGGGAAGATGTAATAGGCATCCGCCCAGCTGTGCCGGCGCATCTCGGCCACCAGCTTCCGTTCGATCTCGGCATCGCTGGTCTCGCCGGGCGCCTGCGCCGGCGGGGCGACGATGGCCTTCATCAGGTCGGCGCGGGACAGGATGCCGACCAGCTTGCCGTCGCGCACCACCGGCAGGCGGCGGATGTTGCGCTTCGCCATGATCCCGGCGGCCTTCTGGATGCTGTCATCCTCGCCCACCGTTTCCAGGCTGGTCGTCATCAGGTCGCGCGCCACGCGCCCATGCGACTGCACGTACTGGAGGGCCTGGCTCGGCGCGGATTCGATCAGGCGGCGGAACCAGGACTGGGCTTCTTCCTCCCCCGTGATCTGACGCAGCAGGTCGCCCTCGGTCACGAGGCCGACGAGCTGGCCCGTCTCATCCACCACCGGCACGCCGGAGATGCCGCGCGAGGCGAAGAGGCTGGCCAGGGCAGGCACCGGCGTGTCCGGGCCGACCGTCATCACCTGGCCTGTCATGATCTCGCGAACTTTCACAGCGTCCTCCTTGGTTCTGTCCTTGACGAAGCCGGCGCGGCGGGCGGGCCGTCCGGCACGTGGGTTTCATCCCATGACAGATGAGGACGGGGCCATGACCTGGATCAAGGGAAAAGCCGCCGGACAGCGCCCCGAATTCCTCCCTCAGGCCCGCCGTGTCACCTCCGTGCGCCAGATGAACAATCCCGCCGAAACCAGGATCAGGAAGCCCGCCATGTCGGCGAGACCCGGGAACTCGCCCCAGAGCAGGCAGCCCAGCAGTGCCGCCCAGATCAGCCCGGAATACTCGAAGGGCGCCAGCAGAGCCGCCTCGCCGCCGCGATAGGCCGCCGTCAGCAGAAGCTGGCCGATCCCCGACACCATCCCGATTCCGGCCAGCAGCGCCCATTGCCCCGCCGCGGGCCAGACCCAGACCGGCAGGGAGGCGATGGAACAGGCGGCCACGCCCGAGAGCGCAAACCACAGCACGATGGTCACGCCCGGCTCCCCGGCCTTGCCCATGCGGCGGATCGAGATCATCGCCAGCGCCCAGCCGATGGCCGAGAGCAGCACCACGCAGACCGCGACGGGATCGGGCGTGTCCGCATCCCCACCCGCGCCGAAAACCAGGCCGGGCGAGAGCATCACCAGCACCCCGGTGAAGCCCACCAGCACCGCCGAGGCCCGGCGCGGCCCCACCCGGTCGCCCAGCAGCGGCACGGAGAAGACCGTCAGGAACAGCGGCATGGTGAAGGTGAGCGCGCTGGCCAGGGCGAGCGGCAGATGCGCATAGCCGTAGAAGGAGCCGCCCATGGCCAGCAGCCCCCAGCCGCTGCGCTGGAGATGGCCGAGCGGCGCCCGCGTCCGCAGCGCCCGCCAGCCGCCATGCGCCATGGCCTGCGGCATCAGGGCCGGCAGGGCGAAGAGGTTGCGGAAGAGCATCACCTCCGCCAGCGGGATCGCGCCGCCCAGCAGCTTGATCATCGCGGCGACCAGCGAGAAGGCCAGGGCTTCCCCGAGGACAAGAAGAATGGCGCGCCTGCGCGCGGCGCTGGCCGGGTCTTGCATGGCGAAGGCGCTCGTGTGGACGGCGTACCGGGCCGAGGCTAGGGTCCAGCGCCCGGGATGACCAGAGCGCCGCCCCGCCCTTTCGCGCCCGCATCCCGGCAGGCCGGCCCGGGGGAGCGCCGTGGGCAGCACGATGGAACGCGTTTGCGGAGTGGAACGACGATGACCGAGTTGCTGTACCGCCTCGACCCCTATGGACGCGACGCGGGCGCGACCGTGGTCTCCTCCGGCCCCGAGGGCGTGGTGCTGGACCGCACGCTCTTCTACGCCCGCGCCGGCGGCCAGCCCGGCGATTCCGGCACGCTTCGCTGGGCGAAGCCCGATGGCGGCTTCGCCGAGGCCAAGGTGACCGAGGCGCTGAAAGGCACGGACAACACCGTCCTCCACACCCTGCCCGAGGACGCGCCGCGCCCCGAGCCCGGCACCAACGTCATCGCCTCGATCGACTGGGAACGCCGCCACCGCCACATGCGGATGCACACCACCCTGCACCTGCTCTGCGCGGTGATGCCCGGCATCTACGCCACCGGCAACCAGATCGGTGCCGAGAAGTCGCGCCTCGACTTCGACCTGCCCGAGCCGCCGCCCAAGGAATGGCTGACGCAGCAGCTCAACCTGCTGATCGCCTCCGACCACCCGGTCGGCGAGCGCTGGATCGAGGAGGCCGAGCTGGACCGCAATCCCGGCCTGGTCCGCACCCTCTCGGTGCAGCCGCCGCGCGGCGCCGGCAGGATCCGCCTCGTGCGCATCGGCTCCGAGGAATCGCCGGTGGACCTGCAGCCCTGCGGCGGCACGCATGTCCGCTCCACCAAGGAAATCGGCGCGGTGGAAGTGACCAAGCTGGAAAGCAAGGGCAAGCAGAACCGCCGCGTCCATATCGTGCTGAAGGACTGACCGGGATGGATCGCTCGTCACCACCGAATGGCTCGCCGCCGAGCTCGGCCAAAAGGGGCATGGAGGGCCGGACCTCGTGGTCCTGGACATCACCTACTACCTGCCGCCCGAGGGCAAGACCGGCCGCGCCGAATTCGCCCGGGCCCATATCCCCGGCGCCCGCTTCCTCGACGTGGACGAGATCGCGGACCCGGAGACCGACCTGCCGCACATGGCACCCACGGCGGGCCGCTTCGCGCGCCTCGTCGGCGCGCTCGGCATCGGCAACGACACGCGCGTCGTGTTCTACGACCAGAAGGGCATCTTCTCCGCCCCGCGCGGCTGGTGGCTGATGCGCCTCTTCGGCCATACGAAGGTCGCCGTGCTCGATGGCGGGTTGCCGAAATGGCAGGCGGAGGGCCGCCCGGTGGAAAGCGGCGAACCCGCCCCCGCGACGCCCGCCACCTACCACCCCGACTTCATCGCCGCCTTCCTCGCCGGCATCGGCGACGTGAAGCGCATCGTCCGCCAGGGGAGGCCATGGACCAGCCCCTTCGCCACGGCGCCCGATACGGAAGGCGGCGCGGCGCTGATCCTCGACGCCCGCGCCAGGGGTCGCTTCGACGGCACGGCACCGGAACCGCGCCCCGGCCTGCCCTCCGGCCACATGCCCGGCGCCAGCAACCTGCCCGCCACCGAGCTGATCGCCCCCGGCGGGACCTTCCTGCCGCCGGAGGCGCTGCGCGAGAAGTTCGCCGCGGCCGGCGTGGACGGCACGCGGCCGGTGGTGACCAGTTGCGGCACCGGCATCACCGCCTGTGTCCTGGCCTTCGGCCTGCACCGCGCCGGACTGCCCGAGGCCGCCGTCTATGACGGCTCCTGGACCGAATGGGCGGCCCGTCCCGAAACCCCGAAGGTCAAGTGATGCCCGACACCCTGCCCCACGCGCCCGCCTCCCGCCCGGACCTGTCCTTCGAGACCCGCATGACCCAGGCGGGCCGGGCGCCGCTGCGCCGCCACGGCTTCGTCAATCCGCCGGTACAGCGCGGCTCGACCGTGCTGCACGCCTCCTGCGAGGCGATGGATGCCGTCCACAGGCGCAGCTTCGAGCAGGTCCTCACCTACGGCACTGCCGGCGGGCCGACGCATCACGCGCTGGAGGACGCCATCGCCGAGATCGAGGGCGGCACGCGCTGCCTGGTCGTCGGCACCGGGCTCGCCGCCGTCGCCCTGGCGCTGCAAGCCTATCTCCGGGCCGGCGACCACTGCCTGATCGCCGACAGCATCTACGGCCCCACGCGCCGCCTCGCCGACGGGCTGCTGCGCGGCTGGGGCATCGAGATCGAGTATTACGACCCGCTGGTGGACGAGGCGGGCCTGGAAGCCCTGCTGCGCCCCAACACCCGCGTGGTGATGACCGAAAGCCCCGGCAGCCATACCTTCGAGGTGCAGGACATCCCCGCCATCGCCCGCGCCGCGCACCGCCACGGCGCCAAGGTGCTGATGGACAACACCTGGGGCATCCACCACTTCCAGCCCTTCCAGCACGGCGTCGATGTCTCGATCCAGGCGCTGACCAAGTATGTCGGCGGCCATTCCGACATCCTGCTCGGCAGCGTCACGGTGAACACGCCCGAGGACTGGCAGGCCGTCCGCGCCGCCTATGTGGCGCTGGGCCAGTTCGCCAGCCCGGACGACTGCTGGCTCGCCCTGCGCGGCCTCCGCACCCTGCCGGTGCGGCTGAAGCAGCAGGCGCAGAACGGGCTGGAGGTCGCGCGCTGGCTGGAAAGCCGCCCCGAGGTGGCCCGCACCCTGCATCCCGCCCTGCCCTCCCACCCGCAGCACGGGATCTGGAAGCGCGACTTCACCGGCACCTGCTCGCTCTTCGGCGTGGTGCTGCAGCCGCGCTATTCCCGCGCGGACATGTGCGCCCTGGTGGACGGGCTGCACCATTTCGGCATCGGCGCATCCTGGGGCGGCTATGAGAGCCTGGCCCTCCCCACCGCCGTCACCCGCACCGCCACGCCCCTGGCCCTGGGCGGCCAGGCCTTCCGCCTGCATATCGGGCTGGAGGACCCGGCGGACCTGATCGCCGACCTCGCGGCGGGGCTGGACGCCTTGCCGCGCTGAGGCACCGCCACGGGAGAGGCCCCGCCTCTCCCGGGCTCCGTTCGGGACAGACACCTTATCGGAGAGCCAGAAGGCAGAAAGTCGGCCCCGGCAGGAGCCAGGACGAGATGGAGATCGCGCTAGTATCCACCTTGTCGCGCGGGGGCGCTCCTCACCTTGAGGAAAGCAGCACGAAGCCCTGCGTTCAGCGGCTCCGCATAGAAGCGCGCGATGATCCCGGCTGTCAGAGCGGAAAGGGCCACGAAGGCAACCATGGCAGGCGCCTTGTCGGCATAGGCCAGAGTCCCACGGGGCCAGAACCCGCGCATCAGGCCCAGCACGATGATATGAAACAGGTAGAGTTCATAGCTGTGCCGGCCGAGCCAGCGTAGGCCCGCGAGCATGTGGCTGCGGTACAGCCAGGCCGGAACCTGTTCGCCCTGCGCCCCGACCAGCAGCACAGCAGTGCCGGCAGCAACCAGAGTGAACCCGAAGACCTCGTGGCCGTGGATGCCTGCAAGATAGGTCGCCCCCATCAGGAGCGCGGCGGCGATCCGGACAGCTTTGCCTCTCACCCCTTTGAGGTTGATCTTCTGGGCGACCAAGGCTGCGCAGCAGCCGAAGGCGATCGCATCGAAGCAAGCCTGATAAGCGTACATGAAGTAGATTTCGTCGTCGGTATGGAAGCTGCGGTAAACGGGGCCCAGCGCAATGGCGAGAAGCCAGACCGCAACGATGATCCTGGGCCTCTTCAAGGCGAAACAGAGAAGAGGAAAAACCAGATAGAACATTTCCTCGACCGACAAGGACCAGTAGATGTTCATGGCGTAGTTGAAATACCACGCATGCTGCATCAGGATATTGTGCCAGAAAGTCAGCACGGACAGCACCGCCATCATGGTATCGACGGCTGGCCAGCCGGGTTTGGCCGTATTGGTGAAGGCAGGCTGCCCAATTGCTCCCAGCCCCACGATCAAAGCGAGGGCGAGAACCAGGCAAGGCACGATGCGAGCGAAGCGGAAAGCATAGAAGCTCGGCACATCCACCGCGGCGAGAGTGCCATATCGCTTCACCGTTGTGGACGTGATGAGATAGCCGGATATCACGAAGAACATCGTGACCCCGTAATTGCCGTTCCTCACGAGAGCCTTGATGGAATCTTCCGGCAGCACCAATGCCAAAGGACTCTCAAGCAGAGAGTAGGATAAGTGGAAATGGAGCAGCAGCACGAGGCAGATTGAAATGCCTCGCAGCACATCGATGGTAAAGTTGCGCGGCTGGCCCGAAACCATGAGTGTTGCCCCTGCTCCGCTTCCTGCTCCGTCGGCGCCCCCGCGCCGGCCGAAAGCGTTGCATCACAGGCGGCTATTGAGCAGGAGCAAGCGTGGCGAAAACACGGCAGGTTTTCCCGGCGCCGAGACCGCTGATGGGGCGCGGAGAGGCATGGCCGCCATGGCGCGGCCAAGCCACGGCAGATGGCCGCTCGGACCAGGAGAAGCGGGATGGAAAACCACCCGCCAAACCGCCCTCCCGGAGTTCCGCCCTCAGTTCCTCGGCGTGGTCACGGTATGGGAAGCCCAGGACGAGCATTCGTCGCTCGACAGGGCATGCTTGTCGCATTCCTGCAGCCCCACGACATAGGTCGTGCCGAACTCGACGGTCCCCACCGGCTGGGAACAGGCCGGCAGCGACCGCCCGTCCTTGTAGATCCCGCAGTTCCGGCCGGACTTGATCTCCTGGATCACATACGGCTCCCGCCCGGCGACCCCGAAGCGGAGATGCACCGCATCCCAGCAGGCGGGCGCCCCTCTGAAGAAGTAATGGATCTCGGCCTGCCGCTTCTGCGGCGGGATCGAGCCCGGGCCCACGACGATGCTCACACTCGGCTTGTACTGCCGGCAGTCATTGCCCGCCGCGGCGGGCCTGGCGCCGGCGGCCAGGAACAGGCCGAGCACTGCCAGAACGCAAACCATCCTCATGGGACAGGTCCTCTGATAACCGCCGCATCCTCCCCTTATTCAATACGAATAAGAAACATTTAAGCATCCGGCTCTGTTCATTTGATGGTGAGAACAAGCCACGGCGGCTTTCCCCGGTGAAAGGAAAGCCGACCGCCGCAGCCGCTACTTCACCAGCATCAGCCAGGGCAGCCCCACCACCAGGAAGACGATCAGGTTGATCGCCCCGAAGATCGTGCCCAGCCGCCAGAAATCCCTCACCGGCAGGAAGCCGCTGCCCGCATAGATCGGGCTCGGCCCGGTGCCATAGGGGGAGATGATGCCCATGATGCCCAGGCTCAGGCACAGCATCAGCGCCATCCGCTCCATCGGCATGCCGGGGATCGCGGCCGCCACGGTCAGCATCACCGGCAGCAGCGCGGTGACATGCGCGGTCACGCTGGCGAAGAGGTAGTGCAGCAGGAAGAAGGCCAGCACCAGCGCCGCCATCGCCGGCACCACCGGCAGCCCCTCCAGCGCCCCGCCCAGCAGGTCGGCGATCCAGCGCACCACCCCCACCTGCGCCAGCCCACCGGCCAGCGTCACCAGCGTGCCGAACCAGACCAGCGTGTTCCAGGCCGGCTTGTCGGTCACCACGTCGTTCCAGGTGATGGTGCCGGTCAGCACCAGCAGCGCCACGACCAGCAACGCCGCCATGGTCGGGTCCATGATGCCCGTGCCGAAGATCCACAGCGCCAGTGCCAGCACCACCAGCGCCGCCAGCATGATCTCCCGCCCCGAAAGCGGGCCGAGGTTCTTCAACTCCGCCCGCGCCCAGGCCTGCACCTCGGGGCTGCGCTGCACCTCCGGCGGATAGAGCCTGTAGGCCAGCCAGGGCGTGGCCAGCAGCAGGATCGCACCGACAGGCAGGAAGCCCAGGAACCAGGAGGTCCAGTCGAGCGAGATCTGCGTGGTCCGCCGCACCAGCTCCACCGCCAGCAGGTTCGGCGCCAGCGCTGTCAGGAACAGGGAACTCGTGACGCAGGTGGAGGCGATGGCCGTCCACATCAGATAGCTGCCGATCCGCCGCGCCGAGGGGTCGTTGGGCTTCGAATCATAGAGCGGCGGCAGGTTCTTCACGATCGGGAAGATGGTGCCGCCGCTGCGCGCGGTGTTGGACGGCGTGAAGGGCGCGAGCACCCCGTCGGCGATCATCACCGCATAGCCGAGCGACAGGGTCCGCCCGCCGAGCCGCGACACCAGCAGCAGCGCCAGCCGCCGCCCCAGCCCGGTCCGCTCATAGCCCAGCGAGAAGATGAAGGCGGCGAAGATCAGCCAGACCGTGCCGTTGGAAAACCCCGACAACGCCCAGGACACGGCGGCGGCGGTGGGGTTGAAGCCCGGCTGCGCCAGTTGCTGCGGCGAGAAGAGCACCCATTGCGCCGAGAGCCCGGCCAGCACCACGCCGACGAAACCCACCGCCGGGGAAGGAATGGGCTCCGTGATCAGCCCTGCGATGACCGCCGCGAAGATGGCCAGGAAGTACCAGGCATGCTGCGGCAGGCCGGGGGGATGGGGCAGAAGGGCGAGGCCGGCCCCGATCAGCAGGGGAAGAGCGGGGGCGACCCATCCGCGACTGGACATGGCGGAATTCCGAATCCGGTTCTGCCCTCCAGTTTCACCCTCTTCGCCCGGCCCGGTCTGACCTGGATCAACCCCCCGCCATCACCAAAGGGCGAGCGGCGTGCGGCCCCCGGAGGTCACGCCGCGGCGCAGCGGGCGCAGGTCCCCTCCACCTCCACCGTCGCATGGTCCGGGCGGAACCCGACCCGCCGGGCCGCCGCTTCCACCGCCTGCATCACCGCCGGGTCGGCCATCTCCTGGGTGGTGCCGCATTGCCGGCAGATCAGGAACTGGTGCGGATGGTCATGCGCATGGCCATGCTCCGCCTCCATGCAGCCGACAAAAGCGTTCAGCCGCTCGACCTTGTGGATCAGCCCCTGCTCCAGCAGGAAATCCAGCGCCCGGTACACGGTGGGCGGTGCGGCGCCCGGGCGCTCGGCCTTCAGCCGGTCCAGCAGCGCATAGGCGCCGAGCGGCTGGTCAGAGGCCAGCACCAGGCCCAGCACCTGCCGCCGCAACGGGGTGAGCTGCGCCCCCCGATTCAGGCAGGACGTCGCCGCCCGATCCAGTGCCGCCTCAAGCGCCTGCGCCATGCCCATCCTCCCATCCGGTCCCGGGATGCGTTATATAGTATCGCATGCCGAGCCGCCCAATCACCGCCCCCGAAGCCACATCCGCCCCGCTCAGCGAGGCGGCGATCGCGCAGGTCCTCGGCGGGCTGCGCTTCGATGCCCAGGGCCTCGTCGCCGCCGTGGCGCAGCAGCACGACACGGGTGAGGTCCTGATGCTCGCCTGGATGAACCGGGAAGCCGTGGCCGAGACCCTGCGCACCGGCCGGGTCACCTATTACAGCCGCTCCCGCAAGGGCCTCTGGCGCAAGGGCGACACCTCCGGCCAGGTGCAGCACCTGCGCGAGCTGCGGCTGGACTGCGACGGGGACGCGGTGCTGGCGCTGGTGGATCAGGTGGGCGTGGCCTGCCACACCGGCCGGCGCTCCTGCTTCTCCTGGGCCCTGCGCGACGGGGAGCTCACCGCCATCGCCGAACCGCTGGAAGACCCCGCCGCGCTCTACGGCAATACCGCCGGGCATGGCCACGGCCATTCCGGCTGAATCGCCACGGCAACCGGAGGGTTGATCCTCCCCTTCCGCTTCCACCTTGCGTTGCGATCTTCCCAAGGGCACTAATGGCGGCGGAATGAGATGCCGCACGAGCCGGGCCGCCCGACACTTCACCCGGCCGTACCCATGACCGGTTCCGCCGCCAGAATCCTGTTCGACGACGGCAAGCTGCGCGTCGTCTTCCACCCCGCCACGGATTCCCTGCCGGGTGGCGGCAGCCGCCGCGGCACGCTGCTGACCTTCGCCGACCTGACCTTCCGCCCCGACGGGATGCGGGTCTGGGGCATGGCCCCGGCGCGCAAGCTCGGCCTCGACCTGATCGGCATCGTCAGCCACGCGCCGGACTGGTATCCCGCCCGGTCCGTCGAGGCCGCCGCCCGCGCGATCAGGCCCTTCCTCGATCCGCACACCGTCGCCTATGGCTACAGCATGGGGGCGCATGCGGCACTGAAACACGCCCGCCGCCTGGGCGTGAACCATGCCCTGGCGATCTCGCCGCAATACTCGATCGATGCCGCCGTGGTGCCGGAGGACACGCGCTACGCGGGCTACTTCAACCGCAAGCTCCATGCCGGCCTGCGCATCGACGCGGACGAGTTGCCGCCGGTGCCGGTGATCGTGGCCGACCCCTATCACCGGGAGGACGGCGCCCAGGCCCGCGCCATCATGGCCGCCGGGCTGGCGCACTGGGTGCCCGCGCCCTTCATGGAGCACTGGGCGATCCATCTGCTCCGCAGCAGCCAGGCGCTGGGGGAGGCGCTGGATGCGGTGCTGGCGAACGACCCGGTGGCGCTGCGCCACCTGCTCCGCCGCCGCCGCCAGACCCATGTCTGGCACCGCGTCGTGGCGCGGGAGGCGCTGCGCCGTGGGCATGAGGAACGGGCCGCCCGCCTCCGCGAGGGCGCCCTGCGCCATGGCTGCGTCCCGTCCCTGCTGCGGGACGACCAGCGGGAACTGGTGCCGGTGATGCTGCGCCGCTTCTTCGAGGAGAAGCGCTGGAGCAGGCTGGACGACGCCTGGCCCCGCTACGGCGCCGCGCTCTCGGGCGCTTTCGAGCCCTTGCAGGAGGTCGGCCATATGCTGACGGCCGCCGGGCGTGGCGCCCAGGCCGAACCCTTCTTCCGGGCCGCGCTGGATGTCCGCCGCGACGTCGCGCATGTCCATGGCGGCCTCTCCGTCTCCCTCTCCGCCCAGAACCGCCCGCGCGAGGCCGTGGACGCCGCGCTGGCCGGGCGCGGCTGGGTCCCGGGCGACAGCGCCCTGGCGGTGCTGGCGGGCGAGGCGCTGCTGGAGGTGAACGAGCCCGTCCTGGCCGAGCCGCATTTCCGGGCCGCCCTGGCCCCCGAGGAAATCGATTCCGCCACCGGCCCCCGTGCGGTGGAGCGGGCTCGCGCCCAGGCCGGGCTCGGCCGTGCCCTGGCGCGCCAGGGCCGCGCGGAGGAGGCCACCGCCGCGCTACGCCGGGCCGTCGAACTGGACCCGGCGGCCGAGGCCCATGGCCTCGCCCTGGTGGCCCTGCTGCGTGACACGGGCGCCACCGCGGAGGCCATGCTGGCCTGCCAGGCCCTGCTGTCCAGCCACCCGGGCAGCGAGGCCGCCCGCCAGCTCATGGCCGCCCTCGCCGCGCCGCCCCCCGCGCAGCCGGAGCCGCCACGCTCCGCCACGGCCGCCCAGGGCGGCGGCTTCCTGGCGCGCCTGCTCGGGCGGAGCTGACGGAGGCGTGGCTGAGGGTCTTCCGCCGATGCCATAGCCCGGTGGGGCAGATCTGCTCTATGCCCTACCCCATCATGTCCCATCCTGCCCCGCCCCTCCGCACGGAAACCCTGCGCGGCGCCGCGCTGCGCCCCTGGCTGCCCGCCCTGTCGCGGCTGCGCGTCGCCGTGTTCCGCGACTGGCCCTATCTCTACGAGGGCAACCCGGAGCGGGAGGAGGACTACCTCGCCGCCTATGCCGGCCGCCCCGATGCCGCCGCGGTCCTGGCCTTCGCCACCGGGGAGCGGGGCGAGGAGGTGGTCGGCGCCGCCACCTGCCAGCCCATGGCGGAAACCCATGACAAGGTGCGCGAGGCCTTCCGCGCGGCCGGGCTGGACCCCGCCGAATTCTGCTACTTCGGCGAATCCGTCCTGCTCGCCCCGTATCGCGGCCAGGGCATCGGCGTGCGCTTCTTCCAGGGACGGGAGGCCCATGCCCGCGCCCTCGGCCTGCGCCGGGCCGCTTTCGTGGGCGTGCGGCGCGACCCGGCGGACCCGCGCCGCCCGGCGGGCCATGTGCCACTGGATGCCTTCTGGGCGAAGCGCGGCTACCGCCACCATCCGGAGATCGTGGTCCGCATGGACTGGCCAGAGGTTGGCGGTGAGGCCGGTGGCGGGGACGAGGTCCCGCACGATCTCACCGCCTGGCTGAAGGATCTGGCATGACCCCGCCCGCCCCCCTCCGCCTCGCGCTGCTGCAATACCCGGTGGAGCGCCCGCGCGACGTGGCCGAATTCGCGGCGAAGCTCGACACCTGGCTCGCCCGCATCGCCGGGCAGGCCGATCTCGCCGTCCTGCCCGAATACGCCGCCGTGGAACTCGGCGCTGCCCTTTCCGGCAATACGGGCGACGGACTCGCGGTGGACGAGGCCGGCGAGCTCCGCGCCATGACCGATTCCGCCCCCACCATCCTGGAGGCGATGCGCGCCGCCGCCCGCCGCGCCGGGCTCTGGCTGCTCCCCGGCACCCTGCCGGTGCGCGACGGGGACGGGCGGGTGCGCAACCGCGCCCCGCTGATCGACCCGGAGGGCCGCGTCGCCTTCCAGGACAAGCGCTTCATGACCCGCTTCGAGGCCGAGCGCTGGATCGTCTCCCCTGGCGCCGCGCCACGGGTCTTCGACACGCCCTGGGGCCGGATCGGCCTCTCCGTCTGCTACGACGTGGAATTCCCCGCCCATGTCCGCGCCCAGGTGGAGGCCGGGGCCTGGCTGATCCTCGCCCCCTCCTGCACGGACACGCTGCACGGCTTCAACCGTGTCCGCCTCTCCGCCGCCGCCCGGGCGCTGGAAAACCAGTGCTATGTCGCCATCGCCCCCACCGTGGGCCTCGCCCCCTGGTCGGCCGCGCTGGACGTGAACCGGGGCTTCGCCGCCGTCTTCGGCCCGGTGGATCGCGGCTTCCCGGAGGATGGCATCCTCGCCCGCGGCGCGCTGGACGAGCCCGGCTGGGTGCTGGCCACCCTCGACCCGGCGCGGATCGCGGCGGTGCGGGCCGATGGCGGGGTGCGCAACCACCGCGACTGGCCCACCGCCCCCTTCCCCGTCCCGGAACCGGGCCGCTTCGCATGACCGGGGCGCCACTGGTCTATCTGGTCGCCGGGGAAGCTTCCGGCGACGTGCTCGGCGCCCGGCTCATCGCGGCGCTGCGCGCGGTTCGCCCCGATCTCCGCTTCGCCGGGGTGGGCGGGGAGCGTATGGCGGAACAGGGGCTAGAAAGCCTCTTCCCGATGCGCGAACTGGCCCTGATGGGGCTGCTGGAGGTGCTGCCGAATCTCCGCCGCCTCGCCCGCCGGCTGGACGAGACCGTGGCCGACATCGCCGCCCGCCGCCCCGCCGTGCTGGTGACGATCGACGCGCCCAGCTTCGCCCTGCGCGTCGCGGCGCGGGTGCGCCGGGCCGGCGTGCCGGTGGTGCATTACGTCGCCCCCCAGGTCTGGGCCTGGAAACCCTGGCGCGTGAAGAAGATCGCCCGGCAGGTGGACCGCATCCTGGCCCTGCTGCCCTTCGAGGCGCCCTTCTTCGAGAAATCCGGCATCCCCGTCAGCTTCGTCGGCCATCCCGTGCTGGAAAGCGGCGCCGACCGGGGCGACGCCGCCCGCTTCCGCGCCCGCCACGGCCTTTCGCCCGACGAGCGCGTGGTGCTGGTCATGCCCGGCAGCCGCCGCACCGAGGTCACGCGCCTCCTGCCCATCTTCGGCGAGGCCCTGCGCCGCACCGAGGCCCGCGTGCCCGGCCTGCGCCCGGTGGTGCCGCTGGCCGGGCCGGTGGAGGAGGCCGTGCGCGCCGGCACCGCCTCCTGGTCCCCCGCCCCGATCCTGGTGCGCGACGTGGCGGAGAAATACGACGCCTTCGCCGCCGCGCGGGACAGCGGCGGGGCCGGGCTCATCAAGTCCGGCACCTCCTCGCTGGAGGTCGCGCTCGCCCGGGTACCGATGGCTGTGGCCTATCGCGTGAATCCCGTCACCGCGGAAATCGTCCGCCGCATCATCAAGGTCCGCTTCGCCAGCATCGTGAACCTGCTGGCCGATGCGGAGGTGATCCCGGAATACATCCAGGAGAATTGCACGCCGGAGAAGCTGTCCGCCGAACTCGTCCGGCTGCTCACCGAACCCGCCGCCCGCGCGCGGCAGGAGGACGGCTTCGCCCGCCTGCTGGAACAGCTCCGCCCCGGCCCCGGCCTCCTTCCCAGCCAGGCCGCCGCCCGGGCGGTGCTGGCGGAAATCGCGGCCCGGGCGCCATCATCCCTCCCGCCGCCGGCCGAATCGGAACCTTCCCGCCCGGCCGCTGGCGCCTGAGCCGGAGAGCACCGCCCGCACCATGCTGATCCCGTCGCTGCGCTTCGCCGTCCGGGGCCTCCGCCTGCGCCCCGGCCTTTCCCTGGGCCTGCTCGTCGGGCTGGCCTGCTGGGGCGCGCTGGTCCGCTTCACGCCGCTGCGCCATTCCGCCGCCCTGCTGCTCGGCTGGGACGCGGCGATGCTGGTCTATCTCCTGATGCTGCTCCACGGCGCCCTGACCGCCGATCCGAGGCTGGCCAAGAAGCGCGCCGAGGCTCTCGACGAGACGCGCTGGGGCGTGCTGAGCGGCACGGTGGCGGCGGTGCTGGTCTCCCTGATCGGGGTGGCGCTCGACATGGCCGGGGCCAAGGGAAGCTCGCCCTGGACCCCGGTCCTCGCCATGGCCACGGTCCTTCTGTCCTGGATCTTCGTGCAGGTGCTCTTCGCGACGCATTACATGCATGAGGCCACCCTGCGCGGCGGCATCGAGTTCCCCGGCGGCGAGAAGCATCCGGACCTGCTGGAATTCCTCTACTTCTCCTTCACCGTGGGCATGACGGCCCAGGTCTCGGACGTCACCACCTCCTCCCCGGAATGCGGCGGCTGGTACTGCTGCACGCCATCCTCGCCTTCATCTTCAACGCCGCCGTCATCGCCGGTACCGTCAATATCGCGGCCAGCCTCGCGAGCTGATGCTGACCATCCGCTGAAATGTCACAACCCTGTCACGCCTCCCGGTGCCGGGGCGGAAAGGGCGCGCCGTCGGACAACCCGCCGGCCGCCGGGAGCGTGGCGCCTCAGACCCCGGCGGCGAGGCGCGAGGCGGCCAGTGCCTCCTCCACCCGCAACGCGGCATCCAGCGCCGCCCGCCCGGCCGCGCCATCCACCCGCACCGGTGCGCCGTCCAGGCAGGCGGCCACGAAGCCGGCATGCTCCGCCTCCAGGCTGTCGCGGTCCTGCCAGGATTCCTGGGCCGCGCCGAAGCCCGGCAACTGCTCCAGCGCCGTGCCCTCGCCCTTGCGCACCACGTGCATGGTGCGGGCCAGGAAATCCATCTGCAGATAGCCCCCGGTGCCGAAGAGGCGGAGGCGCCGCTCCATCTTCAGGCTGACCCGGCTCGCCGTCAGCGTCGCCACCCCGCCATTGCCGAAGCGCAGCCGGGCATTGGCGATATCCGTCTGCGCCGAGGCGATCGGCCCGCCCACCGCATCGACGCCCACCAGCGGCGCGCCGAACAGGGCGAAGGCCAGGTCGATATCGTGCACCATCAGGTCCAGCACCACCGGCACGTCCAGCGAGCGGGGCCGGAAGGGCGCGATCCGCACCGCCTCCATGTAGAGCGGCCGCCCGACCCGGGCCGCCACCCCGCCCTCGCCGCCCATCAGCGTGGCGAAGCCGGCGGAGAAGCGCTCCAGATGCCCGACCTGCAACACCAGCCCCTTCGCCGCCGCCAGGGCGATCAGCTCGTCCGCCTCGGCCAGCGTCGCGGCGACCGGCTTCTCCACCAGCACATGCCGCCCGGCCTCCAGCGCCTGCTTCGCCAGCCCGTGGTGGAAGGCGGTCGGCGTCGCGACGATCACCGCATCGGCCCGCGCGATCGCCTCGGCGGCGGAGAGCGCGGGCACCCCCACCTCCGCGGCCACGGCGGCGGCGCGCGCCGGGTCGTGGTCGTGCAGCCCCACCAGCTCCACCCGCGGTCCGGCAGCGGCCTTCAGCACATGGAACCGCCCGAAATGCCCGGCCCCGAGCACGCCCAGTTTCAGCCGCATCGATCCTCTCCGGCGCCGTTCGAGTGCAGAATTTCCGCACCCCGCCGCCGGCTCTAGATCATCCGGGCGCCGGGTTGAAGCGCGGAAGCCCCCACCACGGTGCCCCTGTCACGATCCGCATCACGGCAGCACCTTGCATGAAACCGGCGCAAACTTCATGTTCCGCCCCCTCAACCAGGGGCTGATTTCAAGGACCATGCTGTACTTCGCGCGATGGAAGGTCGCCGCGATCCTCGGTGTCATCGCGCTCGGCATCCTGCTCTGCCTTCCCAACTTCCTCCCCCGCTCCGCTTTGCCCTCCTGGGCGCAGCGGCAGATCTCCCTCGGCCTCGACCTGCGCGGCGGCTCCTACCTCCTTCTGGAGGTGGACCTGAACCGCGTGGCGCATGACCGGCTGGAGGCCATCGCCGACGGCGCCCGCACCCGGCTGCGGCAGAACAACATCGGCTACACCGCCATCACGACGGACGAGCCGAACCGCCGCGTGACCGTGCGCCTGCGCGACCCGGCCCAGGCCGACACGGCGGCGGCCCAGCTGCGCGACCTGGCGAACCCGGTCACCGCCTCCACCGGCGCCAGCAGCCCGGATATCGAGGTCGCCAGCGCCCCGGACGGCACGCTGACCGTCACCGTCACCCAGGCCGGCCTGCAGGCCCGTGCCAGCGGCGCCGTGGACCAGTCGGTGGAGATCGTCCGCCGCCGCGTGGACGAGACCGGCGTGGCCGAGGCCCTCGTCGCCCGCCAGGGCCAGGACCGCGTGCTGGTGCAGCTCCCCGGCGTGGACGATCCGAACCGGATCAAGGAACTCCTCGGCCGCACCGCCAAGATGACCTTCCACCTGCTGGACGAGAACGCCAACCCGCAGGCCACCGTGCCGCCGCCGGGCGACATGATCCTGACCGGGGAACGCGACGGGCAGCGCTACGTGGTCCGCCGCCAGGTGGCGGTGGACGGCGCCAACCTGTCCGACGCCCGCGCCTCGCAGGACCCGCAGACCCGCGAATGGGTGGTCAGCTTCACCTTCGATTCGGTCGGCTCCCGCCGCTTCGCCGACATCACCCGCGCCAATGTCGGCCGCCCCTTCGCCATCGTCCTCGACGACAAGGTGCTGACCGCCCCGGTGATCCGCGAGCCGATCACCGGCGGCCGCGGCCAGATCAGCGGCTCCTTCAACGCCCAGTCGGCCAGCGATCTCGCCGCCCTGCTGCGCGCCGGCGCCCTGCCCGCGCCGCTGACGGTGGTGGAGGAGCGTACCGTCGGCCCCGAGCTCGGCGCCGACGCCATCCGCGCCGGGCTGATCGCGCTCGGCACCGGCACCTTCCTCGTGCTGCTCTACATGGGCACCGCCTACGGGCTCTTCGGCTGGTTCGCCAACCTCGCTTTGCTGGTCAATCTCGTACTGACCGGCGCCGCCCTGTCCCTGCTGGGGGCCACCCTTACCCTGCCCGGCATCGCCGGCGTCGTGCTCACTTTGGGCACGGCGGTCGATGCCAACATCCTCATCAACGAGCGCATCCGTGAGGAGGTGCAGGCCGGGCGTTCGCCCGCCTCCGCCCTGGAGGCCGGCTTCAGCAAGGCCTATGGCACCATCCTGGACAGCAACGTGACCAACCTGCTGGCCATGGCCGCCCTCTACATCTTCGGCTCCGGCCCGGTGAAGGGCTTCGCCGTGACCGTGGCACTGGGCACCTTCGTCCATCTCTTCACCGCCACGACGCTGGTGCGGCTCATGATCAGCGTCTGGTTCCGCTCGCGCCGGCCGCGCAGCCTGCCGGTCTGAAGGGCATCCCGATGTTCCATTTGCTGTCCCGCCCCCTCTTCCGCGTCGTCCCGGACGGCACGCGCATCCCCTTCATGCGCGGCCGCTACATGGGCATCCTGGTCTCGGCGATCCTGTCGCTGGCCTCCGTGGTGCTGGCCTTCCATCCCGGCATGGAGAAGGGCATCGACTTCAAGGGCGGCATCCTGATGGAGGTCCGCACCCCCGGCCCCGCCGATCTGGGCCGCACCCGCTCCGCGCTCGATGCGCTGGGCGTGGGCGAGGCCGGCGTGCAGGAATTCGGCAGTCCCGACAGCGTGCTGATCCGCCTGCCGGTGCAGGGCGACGAGGCCGCGACCCAGCAGGTCGTCAACCGCGTGCGCGGCGCGCTGGACCAGGTCGCCCCCGGCAGCCGCATCCTGCGCACCGACGCCGTGGGCAACCGTGTCTCGGACGAGCTGTTCCGCAACGGCCTCTACGCCCTCGGCTTCTCGCTGCTGGCGATGCTGATCTACATCTGGATCCGCTTCGAGTGGCAGATCGCCGTGGGCGCGGTGACGACGCTGATCCTCGACACCACCAAGGCGGTGGGCTTCCTGGTCGTCACGCAGATCGAGTTCAACCTGACCACCGTCGCCGCGATCCTGACGATCATCGGCTTCGGCGTGAATGACAAGGTCGTGGTCTATGACCGCGTCCGCGAGAACCTGCGCAAGTTCAAGACCACGCCGCTGCGGGAAGTCATCGACCTCTCGATCAACCAGACGCTGAACCGCACCGTCGGCACCTCGGTCACGCTGCTGCTGTCCGCCCTGCCGCTGGCCCTGTTCGGGGGCGACACGCTCTCCGGCTTCGCCTGGACGGTGATCTTCGGCATCGTCGTGGCGACCTCCTCCTCGATCTTCATCGCCGCGCCCCTGCTGCTTTTCCTGGGGGAGCACCGGCTGCGCCGCGGCGGCGAGCCCCGCCCCGCCGCTCCGCCGGCCGGCGCGAAGGCCCCGCAGAAGGCCCCGCAGAAGCCGGAGGCCCAGCCGCAGCGATGACGGCGGGCCGGTGAGGCGAGACCCGGACATGCCGGCCGGGTCCCCGCCGGTGACATCACCGCGCAGGCGCCTGCTGCTGGGCCTGACAGCGGGGCTGGCCGCGCCCTTCCTCGCGCGGGTCCATCCCGCCGGGGCCATGGAGAATGTCACCCTCGTGACTGGCGGGGCGGAAGGCGGGCCGGCGGATCTCTGGCTCCGCGCCTTCGCCCCCTTCCTGGAACGCCACCTGCCGCACCATGCCGTTTCCGTGGCGAACCGCCCGGATGCCACCCGCGCGCAACTCCTGGCCGGCATCGCCGCCGCACCGGCCGATGGCCGCAGCCTGGGCTACGTGGTCACGCCCGATATCTTCGCCCAGCCCGGGACGGGCCGTGCCTCCGGCCTGTTCCGGCGTCTCCGCCTCCTCGGCGCCGTGGCGGAGGATCCTCTCGTCCTCGTCGCGCCACCGGAAACGAGCCTCGCCAGCCTGCAACGAGAACGGGAGCCGCAAACCCTGGCCCTGCCACCGGAGGGTTCCACAGCCGCGCTGGCCGCCCCGGCGCTGCAGGAGCACCTGCCGCTGGCGCCGCTGCACTTCCCCTCCGCCGCCGCCGCCCGGCAGGCGACCCTCTCGGGCAATGTCTCCGCCGCGCTGGTCCGTCTCTCCGATGCCATCACCGCGATCCAGGAAGGCCGGCTCAAGGCGCTGGGCCTGGCCCTAGCGGAACGCTGCGCGCTGCTTCCGGAAACGCCGACCCTGGGCGAACGGGGCATTCCCCTGGTCGCTTCCGCCCGGCGCGGCTTCGCGCTGCCCGCCACCACGCCGGATGCCGTGGCCGCCCCGCTGTCCACGGCGCTGGCCCGGGTGGTGGCGGACCCGGAATACGTGGCGCAGTCGAATGCCGCAGGCATCCTCCCCGCCTTCCTGGGCGAGGCCGACTGGACCCGGCTGGTCCGCCAGCAGCTGGCAACCCTGAAGCTGTAGCGGACGGCAGGACGTAGGCTGATTCCGGCGGCGGAGACATTCTGAGGTTGTCTATTTTTTGATACTAATGTAACTTCTTTCCCCGTGACCGATTCATGCCCATATGCTGCGGATCAGCGGGAGGAACGCTTTGCGACGCCCATGATCAGTTCCGGCGACAGGACGGAGGACTTCCAGGCACACATCATGGTCCTGACCCAGGACCAGGGGGTCCTGCGGGCCGCGCGCAGCGCGGTGAGCGCCCTTGGCCAGCCGCCCTCCGCGCTGCAACAGGCTTTCTCCCCACAGGAAGCCCTCAATGCCGTCCTGGCGGCGGACGAACCGCCCCGCCTCCTGATCCTGGAGGACGGCGCCAGCGGCGAGGGGATCGACGAGCTCCGCGTCGCCACGGCCGATGCCTTCGGCGCCACCCGCAGCATGGTGCTGAGCCGCGACCACGCCGCCGCCCTGTCGCCCCGCGCGATTCGCGCCGCCATGCGTTCCCTGCCCCCCGCCACCTCCCTGACGGAGGATCTGGAAGCGATCCGCCTTGGCCTGACGCAAGGCCAGGTCTCGGTGCGCTACCAGCCCATCGTCCGCATCCGCGATGGCCGCCCCGCCGGCGCGGAGGCCCTGGCGCGCTGGGAGGCACCGACCGAGCGCTGCTCGCCCGAGAGCTTCGTGCCGATCGTGGAAAGCGCCGGACTGGGGCTGGACCTTTCCATCGCCGTGACCCGCCGCGCGGCGCGGGAATTCGCCGTGGTGCGCCGCCGCCGCCGCCGGGGGACGAACTGCCGCGTCTCGGTCAACCTGCCGCTGGCCGTGCTGCTGCAGGACGACACCGCCGCCTGGCTCGGCCGCATCCTGGCCGAGTCCGGCCTGCCCGCCCATGCCCTGGCCCTGGAGCTGACGGAGACCACGCCGGTCGAGGACCGCAGCCTGCTGCGCCGCGCCCTGCTCCGGCTGCGCCGGGCGGGCCATGAGGTGCTGCTGGACGACCTCTGCCTGGACGATCCCCGCGAATCGCTGCTGGACCTGCCCTTCGGCGGCGTGAAGCTCGACCGCAGCGTCACCGCCGCCATGCGCCACAGCCACCGGGCGCGGAACATGGTGCGGCGCGTCGTGCGCCGGGCCGATTCGGCCAGGATGCGGGTGATCGCGGAGGGCATTTCCGACCCCTGCCTCTGGCACGCCGCCGCCGCCGCCGGGGTCTCGCATGCACAGGGCTACGCGGTCGGCCGCCCCATGCCGGCGGAAGTGCTGCCGGTCTGGTCGCGGAGCTGGACGCAGCCGCGCTTCAACCTGGCGCGCCGGGCCCAGGCTCCGGACTGACCCGGCCCGCCCGCAGCAGCGCCGCGAGGCGGTCCAGCCCCTCTTCCACCGCCGCCTGCCATTGTCCCGCCAGTTCCCGGGAGGCCGCCAGGAGTTCCGCGCGCAGGGCGGGGCTATCCCGGTATTCCGCCATCCAGCCCGCCACCGCCGCGGCGTCCCCGGCCTGTTGCGCCGGATGCCGCGCGCCGAGTCCGGCGAAGGCATGGCGCGTGCCGATCACCGGATGCCCCAGGCCGAGCGCCTCCACGGTCTTGATCTTCAGCCCCGTGCCGCCCTCGACCGGATTCACCACACAGTCCACCAGCCGGTAGAAGGCGCCCGCCTCCGCCACCGGCCCCATCGCGACCCCGGCGGAGCGGAATCCCCCCGCCACCCCCGCCTCCCCGGCCAGGAGCCAGGGAATCCCCGGATGGCGGGCCGCCAGCGCCCCGTCCAGCGCCGCCACGGCCTGGATGTTCCAGACATTGGCGCTCGCCAGCAGCCCGAACTCCCAGGCCGCCGGCCCCCTCCCCACCCCCGTGGCGCGGAGTGCCCCGCCGCCTGGGGTGGCGGCATGCCCGACCGTCAGCACCGCGCGCGCCCCGCTGGCGCAGCACCGTGCTTTCCTCGGGCTGGATGCCCAGCACCAGATCGGCCCGCGCCAGTCCCGCCTCCTCCTCGGCCAGTCCGGTCCAGAACCAGGACGGCGCCAGGCCCAGCCGCGCCGCCTCCCCCGCCCGCCCGCCGACGAGGTCATGCGTGTCCAGCACGCGGAAGGCCCCCGGAACCGCCTCCAGCACCGCCGACATCCAGGTATAGGACGCGATCACCGCGTCGTAGCGCTCCCGCCGGTGCAGTGCCGCGACCGCCTCCACCGTTTCCGGCGGGCACCAGTCGTCCAGGGCCCAGCGGTCGGCATGGGCGGGGAAGCGCGCCGGGCGCCAGGGGATCGCATGCCGCGCCATCCAGGGCGACGCCCCGGAGTGCGGCGCGGTGGCAGGCGCCGCCAGTTCCATCGGCAATCCGCGGCTGGCCATGGCCCCGGCCAGCCGGAAGATCCGGGCGGCATTTCCCGCCCACACGGGCTCGGGTGAAAGGGGTGAGACCAGCAGGATGCGCGGAGGAGTGCCACACGGCACCGCCGGCCGTGCGAGAGGTCCAGGCAGGGCCAGGGGCGGCGGCGCGGCGCGGAAATCCTCGATCACGGCGCGATAGGCCCGCGCCACCGCCTCCGGCGAAAGCACCGTATGGGCGAAAAGCCGCGCCCGCTCTCCGATCGCGTCGCGCAGCCCCGGCTCGCGGCTCAGCGCCGCCAGGGCCGCCACCATCGCGCGCTGCGGCGCCAGGGCGGGCACGGCCAGCACCACGTCGCGCGGCAGTTCGGCATAGGCCCCCGTGTCGGACACCAGCGCGCAGCGCCCCGCCGCCAGGGCCCGCGCCAGGGTGCCGGAACTCTCTCCCACCGAGGGCGCGCGCAGATTGGCCAGAACATCGCAGGCGGCGACATGGAGGCCGAGTTGCGTCTCGTCCAGGAATCCGGTGACACGCAGCCGCCCCTGCGCCCGCAGCCGCTCCACCACCGGGCCAGGCGGGCCGGTCACCGCCTCGTCCCATTCCCCGGCATGGAGCCAGAGCAGGCCCGGACGGCGCGGCGCCAGCGCGGCCACGGCCTCCGCCACCCAGCCGAGGCGCTTGGCGCGGGACGCGAAGCCGGCGGTGAGGAGCAGGAAGGCATCCCCCGGCAGGCCCAGCGCGGCGCGCGCCGCCTCCCGGTCCGAGGGGCCGGGCAAGGCCAGATGCGGGATGACCGCGCAGCGCAGGGCCAGTTCCGGGCAGCGCTGCCGCAAGAGCCCTTCCGCATGGCGCGAATGCACCACCACGGCCCTCGCCCCCTGCAGGGCGGGCCGCAGCAGGTCCAGGGCCGAAGCCGCCGCGCCGGGCATCCGCCCCTGCTCCAGCCAGGGCTTCCCCAGCCCGTCCCACAGCGCCGGACAGGCCTCCCGGATCTCCGCTCGTGGCAATGCCAGCCCCGCAGGCACGGCGAGGGTCATGTCATGCAGCGTCACCACCCCCGGCACCCGCCGCAGTGCGCGCAGCACGAAGGCATGGCCGGGATTGTTGCCGAGCTGGTGCAGTGCCCGCGCCCCGGCCGGAACGGCGGCCCCGGCGGCCTCCTCCGATTCGCGGATGTCGCAGTCATAGGAACCGGACAGGGCATCGGTCAGGGCCCGGGCATAATCGGCGATCCCGTTCCGCATCGGCGGCATCGGGGAGAAGACGTGCAGCCTGGGACGCAGAAGCCTGATCTCCCAACTGAAAGGGGCTCTCTCGCCCAATGGTTGATGAAGGATTAACTTCTCAAGAGGATTGCGTCACGCCCATGCCCGCCCATCCCGTGGAGGTAGCGGGACATCGTGCCGGAACAGGAGAGGAAGACGTTTTGACGGAAAGGCCGACGCCCCCGGCATTCGAACATGCGGGGCTGGAGACGGGCCTCCTGCGCCTGCGCTGCGTGGCGCCGGGCCGGCTGGAAGAGCCCCTGGCCGCCTGGCTGGGCGGCATGGAGGCCGGCCGCGCCGAGGCCCCGGCGGTCCCCGGGGAGTTCCAGCCCGGCGACCTGCTCACGCTCCGCATCGGCCGCCTGCCCTGTGCCCCGCCCGGCGACATGCTGCGCTTCGCCCAGCCCGGCGGCGACGGGGATCTGGCACCGCCCCTCGCCCTGGCGGACGGCCGCGTGGCCTGGACCCTGCTCGGCCCGGGAGAGCCGGTGGTGGAGGCACTGGAGGCACGCCAGGGCGTGCTGCATGGCCGCCTGGTGAACGCCGTGAACGGGGTCTTCGCCCCTCCCCTTTCCGCGCGGGTGAACGGTGCCCTACCGCGCGCCATGGTGGCGGAGCCGCCCCGCCCCCGCCCCGACGGCGCCTCGGTGATCCGCTTCGCCCTGTCGCTGCGGCCGGAGGAGATCGGCGAGGCGGGGCTGAGCGTGGAGATCCGGGCCGAAGGCGTGGAGGTGCCCCTGGCCCGGTGGGCACTGGCGCCGGTCGCGCTCCAGGAGGCCGAGACCCTGGCCGGCCTCGCGGCGCGGCTGCGGCGGCTGGAACAGGCCAGCACCCTCCAGGCCGCGCGGCTGCGGCTGGACCTCGACCATGGCTTCGCCACGCGCGACGCCCGCTTCGAGGCTTTCGTGGAGCATGTGATGGGCCTGATCGCCGGCGCCGGCCCGGCAGGCGGGCGGATCGGCGCGCCCGATGACAGGCTGGAGGCCCTGCTCACCCCCCTGCGCGCCCTGCTCGACGAGGCGACGCCGCCCCCGGCTGCGCTGCCGGCGGAACGGCGCCTCGGCCCCGGCGACGGTGCCTTCACCCTGGGCTGGCACCCGCCCGAGGAAGCCTTCCGCTGGATGGGGCCGAGCGGCATGGTCGAGAATCCGGACCCCTGGCGCCCGGTGCGCGCGGTGCGGCTGCGGGTGGCCCAGGTCTATGGCAGCGACCGGCCCCGCCTCCTGGCCAGCCTTGATGCCCGCCACGCGCCGCTGCGCCTGCAAGCCGTGGAAGGCGGGACGGAGGTTCTGATCGAGCCGGAGGAGGCGCTGGCCTTCGACGTGCTGCGCCTCGACAGCCTCACCCATGGCAGCCCGGCGCGCGAGGGCCGGGGCGACGACACGCGGGAACTCTCGCTGGCCGTGGCGGAAGTGGTCTTCCTCTATGCCGGGGATGGCGGCGGGCCTTGACCCGCCGCCTCCGGAGCCCGGCGGCTCAGCCCGCGAAGGGGTCGCTCATCAGGATGATGTCGTCGCGCTCCGGGCTGGTGGAGAGCATCGTCACCGGCGCCTCGACCAGTTCCTCGATGCGGCGGACATACTTCACCGCCGTCGCCGGCAGTTCGGCCCAGGAGCGCGCGCCCTTGGTGCTCTCGCTCCAGCCCTCCATGGTCTCGTAGATCGGCTCCACCCTGGCCTGGGCGGCGGCGGAGGCCGGCAGGCGCTTCACCACCTCGCCATCCAGCCGGTATCCGGTGCAGACCTTGATCTCCTTCAGCCCGTCCAGCACGTCCAGCTTGGTCAGCACCAGGCCCTGCACGCCGCCGACCTTCACCGCCTGCCGCACCAGCGTGGCGTCGAACCAGCCGCAGCGGCGCGGGCGGCCCGTCACGGTGCCGAATTCGCGGCCCCGCTCGCCCAGCCGCTTGCCGATCTCGTCATGCAGCTCCGTCGGAAACGGCCCGGAGCCGACGCGGGTGGTATAGGCCTTGGCGATGCCCAGCACCGTGCCGACCGCATGCGGCCCGACGCCCGCCCCCGCCGCGGCATTGCCCGCCACGGTGTTGGAGGAGGTGACATAGGGATAGGTGCCGTGGTCCACGTCCAGCATCACCGCCTGCGCGCCCTCGAACAGCACGCGCTTGTTCTCGGTGCGGGCGGCGTCCAGCCGCTCCCAGGCCGGCTCGGCGAAGGGCAGCAGCTTCGGCGCCAGCGCCAGCAGGTCCTTGAGCAGGTCCTCCTTTCGGAACTCCTCGGCACCCAGCCCGCGCAGCAGCGTGTTGTGGTGCAGCAGCAGCTCGTCCAGCTTGGCCGAGAGCGTCGCCTCGTCCGCCAGGTCGCAGAGACGGATGGCACGGCGCGCCACCTTGTCCTCATAGGCCGGGCCGATGCCGCGGCCCGTGGTGCCGATCTTGTTCTCGCCCCGCGCCGCCTCGCGCGCCTTGTCCAGCGCCGGGTGCAGCGGCAGGATCAGCGGCACGTTCTCGGCGATGCGCAGGTTGTGCGGGCCGACCTCCAGCCCCTGGGCGCCGACCTTCTCGATCTCGCTCAGCAGCGCCACCGGGTCCAGCACCACGCCATTGCCGATGATGCCCAGCTTGCCCCGCACCACGCCGGAGGGCAGCAGGCTCAGCTTGTAGGTCTGGTTGCCCACCACCAGCGTGTGGCCCGCATTGTGGCCACCCTGGAAGCGGACGACGATATCGGCGCGGCTGGCCAGCCAGTCCACGACCTTGCCCTTGCCCTCGTCGCCCCACTGGGCGCCGATCACGGCGACATTGGCCATGTTCAGTCCTTTCCGGAAGTCGACGCGCTTGCGTCGGTGCGTAAATCGGCGAGCGGCACGGCCTCCCGGCCGCGCAGGATATGGGAACAGCGCAGGCGGCGCGGATCATCATCCCGCGACAGCGCCTGCACCGTGACGAAGCCCTTCGCGCGCAGCGCGGCCCCGGCGGCGGGATCGGCCGCCACGGGCAGGAAGACCCGGTCCGGCTCCGCCCGGCGCGGCGCGGCGCGCAGCACGGCATCCGGATAGAGCGTCAGCCCCGTCGCGGGCTCCTCCCCCGACATGTACCGCCCGCCCCGTGCCATCTCGCCGGTGCGGCCCGGGCCGAAGATCGTATAGGCCACCCCGGTGTGATAGCGCAGGCCGCGGAATTCCACCGGGTCCAGCGTGATGCGCAGCGCCGGCGCCCGCACGCGGATGGCGGCGATCACCGCCTTGGCATTGTCGGCGATGGCGCGTGCCTGCGGCGGCAGGGCGGCGGCCTCCAGCGCCGCCAGCGCGGCATCGGCGGGCCCCGCGGCGGCCAGCAGCCCGGGCAGGAACACGGCCGGCGGCCCGGCCTGCTCGGCCAGGGCGGTCACGGCGGCGGCATCCTTGCGGTCCAGCGCCCGCGCCAGGGCCTGCCGCGCCTCGCCCGTCAGCCCGGCGGCATCCAGCAGCGCCGGGGACATGGCGGGCAGCGTGATATCCAGCGCGACATTCTCCACCCCCACCTTCGCCAGCGCCTCGACGCCCACCAGCGCCACCTCGGCATCGGCGGCGGCGCAGTCGATGCCGATCAGCTCGATCCCCGCCTGCGGCAACTGCCGCTCCGGCGCGATCTGGGAGCCGCGCACCCGCAGCACCTGGCCGGAATAGGACAGCCGCAGCGGCCGCTCCACCCCGCGCAGCCGGGTCGCGGCCAGCCGCGCCACCTGCGGCGTCATGTCGGCGCGCAGCCCCATCATGCGCTGGCTCACCGGGTCCATCAGGCGGAAGGTCTGTTCCGCCACGGCGGCGCCGGAGCCGGCCAGCAGCCCTTCCTCGAATTCCAGCAGCGGCGGCTTCACCCGCTCATAGCCATGCGCGGCGAAGACGGCGAGCATCGCCTCCACCAGCTCGGCCTCGCGGGCGGCGTCGGGGGGGAGCAGGTCGGACAGGCCCGCCGGCAGCAGGGCGGGGTTGGGACTGTCGGAAGGCATCTCGTCTCGCGGTCTCGTGCGGCATGAAAAGCGCGCGCGGCTGTGTGGCAGTCTGTACGGTGAACGGCAAGGCCGGAGAACCGTTCACATCCGGCATCCACGAAGGTCTGCCATGAAAAGGCCAGCCGCTCTTCTCCTCGTCCCCCTGCTGCTCGCCCTCCCCCTGGGCGCCTGCACCACGCCCCAGCCCGGCCCGGACGTGTCGGGCTGGGGCGACCCCTTCACCCTCGGCGCGCAGAACGCGCTGGAGGATTTCGGCCATACCGCCGGGATGGAAGGGCGGCTGGACAAGTCGCTCTTCGCCGCGCTGCGCATCGAGCAGCTCGCCGAGGCGGCCCAGAGCGACCCGATCTGGCAGACGGGCCGGATCTCCACCCTCCAGCCGCAACTGCTGATGGCCCGCCGCCAGATGCGGCAGGCCGCCGGCATCGCCAAGAACGCCCCGCCCCGCCCGGTCCAGCTCGGCCTCTACCGCGCCCTCCAGGCTTCCCAGGCCGGCGACATGGCACGCGCCCAGGCGGCACTCACCGGCCCGGCCTTCCCGCTCGGTGGCGCCACCACGCTGCAACGGCTGCAGCACCTGCCCCGCCTGCCGCTGGTGGACCAGGCGGCCGCGCAGACCGCCCTGGTGGCCAGCAGCCCGGGCGGCCGCAGCAATTCCGGCCTGCCCTTCTGACGGCAGGCCAGCCGGGCCTCAGCCCGCGAAGCGCGCTCTGGTCTCGGCATAGGCCCAGTCGAGCCAGGGCAGCAGCGCCTCGATATCGGCCGTCTCCACCGTGGCGCCGCCCCAGATCCGCACCCCCGGCGGCGCGTCGCGATAGGGGGCGAGGTCGAAGCCCGCTCCCTCCGCCTCGACCAGCCCGGTCAGCAGCTTCGCCGCCTTGCCCTGCGCCTCGGCATCGAGCGCGGTGAACCAGGGCGCCACGACGCGCAGGCAGATCGAGGTCGAGGAGCGCGTGGCCGGGTCCTCGGCCAGGAACTCCACCCAGTCGCGCCCCTCCACCCAGCGCGCGACGGCGGCGAGGTTCGCCTGCGACCGCGCCACCAGCCCCGGCAGCCCGCCCACGGACTCCGCCCAGCGCAGCCCGTCCAGCGCATCCTCGACGCAGAGCATGGAGGGCGTGTTGATCGTATCCCCGGCGAAGATGCCCTCGATCGGCTTGCCGCCCTTGGCGAGGCGGAAGACCTTCGGCAGCGGCCGGTCGGGCGTGAAGGCCGCCAGCCGCTCCACGGCGCGGGGCGAGAGCGCCAGCATCCCATGCGCCGCCTCGCCGCCCAGGACCTTCTGCCAGGACCAGGTCACCACATCGAGCCGGTCCCAGGGCAGTTCCATGGCGAAGGCCGCCGAGGTGGCGTCGCAGATCGCCAGCCCCTCGCGGTCCGGCGCGATCCAGCCCCCGTCCGGCACCCGCACGCCGGAGGTCGTGCCGTTCCAGACGAAGACCACGTCCCGCGCCCAGTCCACGGCGCCAAGATCCGGCAACCGCCCATAGGGCGCCTTCAGCACCCGCGCATCCGGCAGGCGGAGCTGCGCGACGATGTCGTTGGCCCATTCGCCGGAGAAGGATTCCCAGCTCAGCACGTCCACGCCCCGCGCGCCCAGCAGCGACCAGAGCGCCATCTCCACCGCCCCGGTGTCGGAGGCCGGCACGATGCCCAGCCGCCAGCCCTCGGGCATGCCCAGCACGGCCCGCGACCGCTCGATCACCTCGGCCAGCCGCGCCTTGGGCCCCTTCGCGCGATGGCTGCGCCCGACCATGGCCCCGGCCAGCACCTCCGGCGACCAGCCGGGCCGCTTGGCGCAGGGGCCGGAGGAGAAACAGGGATTGCTCGGGCGGAGATTCGGCTTGTCGTTCGCGGCGGGCATCGGCGTGCGGTCTTCCCAGTCGGTGCTTCCCGCCGGTGGAGACGGTGGACCCGGCCCCCGGCCCTTGCGGGAAGGCCAGAGGGTTACGCCGCCACCGGGCCGCCAGGCAAGGACGCGGCCGGGCGATGCGCTCCCGCCCTGCGGTTGGGCACGGCGCAGCATGGCGCCCGGTGCATGCCCGCCCCTCACCCGCCACCGAGCAACCGAACCCTGCCGGCCGGCATTGTTCCACACCCGCAGCCATCCTGCGCGTCCCCTTGCGGAACACCGCGCCGCCTTCCTTGATCGGCGCGCCGCTTGCCGGGATCGCGGAGGGCACCGCATACCTGCCCCACCGTAACGGAGCGTTTCCACGCGCATGACCCGCTCGACCCTCTCGATCACCGTCCTGCTCATCGCCTTCGCGCTGATGTGCTGGCTGGTGCCCAATGCGCTCCTGATCGGCTTCGCCGGCGCCATCCTCGCGGTGGGGCTGCGTGCCCTGGCCGGGCCCATCGTGGTGAAGACGGGACTCGGCGGCGGCTGGGCCGTGCTGCTGGTGGCCGTGCTCGTCGTCCTCGTGCTCGGCCTGGGCGTCTGGGCCTCGATCAAGCCGCTCTCCGCCCAGATCCAGCTCTTCGCCCAGTCCGCCCCCCAGGCCCTGCGCTCGCTGCAGGACCATCTGTCCGACTTCCCCTGGATCCAGCAGCAGATCGAGCATTTCCAGCCGGAGCGGGTGATCTCCGCGGTCGGCGACCAGGCGGCCGGCATGGCGGCCATGGGCATCACCGGCACGCTGGGCGGCCTCGCCAACATCGTGCTGATCGTGCTGCTGGCGCTCTACCTCGCCTCGGAGCCCTCGCTCTACCGCCGCGGCTTCGCCGCCCTGCTCTCGCCCGACCTGCGGCCGGACGGGATGCATGTGCTCGACGCCGCCGGCGGCGCGCTGCGCGGCTGGCTGCTCGGCGCCCTCTGCGCCATGGTCTTCAACGGCGTGCTGATCTGGCTGGGCCTCTGGGCGCTGGGCGTGCCGCTTTCCCCCCTGCTTGGTGCCATCGCCGGGCTGACCAG
This sequence comes from Roseomonas gilardii subsp. gilardii, assembly GCF_023078375.1. Taxonomy (NCBI): domain Bacteria; kingdom Pseudomonadati; phylum Pseudomonadota; class Alphaproteobacteria; order Acetobacterales; family Roseomonadaceae; genus Roseomonas; species Roseomonas gilardii. The sequence continues at coordinate 3,312,089 of NZ_CP095554.1, forward strand.
CTTCGTGCCCTATATCGGCGCCATCGCGGCCGCCCTGCCGGCGGCGCTGATGGCTCTGGGCAAGGACTCCTCCCTCGTGCCCTGGGCGCTCGGCGTCTACTTCCTGGTGCAGATGCTGGAGGGCAACGTCCTGACCCCCATCGTGCAGAAGCAGACCGCCGACCTGCCGCCCGCCTTGCTGCTGCTGTCGCAGACGGTCATGGGAACGGTGGCGGGGCTGCTCGGCGTGGTGCTGGCCGCTCCGATCCTGGCCGTGGCGATGACGGTGGTGCAGGCATCCTACATCAGGCTCCGCCTGGAGGACCGCGAGGATGCGGAGGCGGTGCAGGCCGAAGGCCGGGCTCAGCCCGGCAGCGGCAGCTCCATCCGGCCGTAGAGCACCGCCTTCCCGCCCAGCAGGGCACGGGCCTGCCCATCAGGCCCGTCCCGCAGCTCGCACCAGAGCGTGCCGCCGCGCCGGCTGGCCTGGCGGCAGACCAGCTTCCGCCGCCCCAGCCGCCCCGCCCAGAAGGGCAGGAGCTGGGTATGCGCCACGCCGGTCACCGGGTCCTCCGGCACGCCGACGCTGGCCGCGAAGAAGCGGGAGACCACGTCATGCACTCCGTCATCCCCGGGGGCGGTGGCGATCACCCGCGCCGGGGTGGCACCCCCGCCACCCAGCGCGGCGATGCGCCCGTGATCCGGCTGCAGGCGCCGCACCTCCTCCGCCGTGTCGAAGACGCAGAGCCAGTCGCGCGAGCGCCAGACCTCGCGCGGCGCGGCGCCCAGCGCCTCGGCGAGCCCGGCGGGCGGCTCCGCGCGGACCGCGTCGCGGGCCGGGAAGTCCAGCACGTAGAGATCCCCGTCCCGCTCCACCCCCAGCATCCCCGACAGGGTGCGGAAGTGCAGCGGCCCGTCCACGCCGAGTTCCGTGGCCAGCACATGCGCCGTCGCCAGCGTGGCATGGCCGCAAAGCTCCACCTCCATCGCCGGGGTGAACCAGCGCAGGTGCCACTGCCCGACCCCGTCCGGGATCAGGAAGGCCGTCTCGCTCAGATTGTGCTCGGCCGCCATGGCCTGCATCACCCGGTCCGGCAGCCAGGTCTCCAGCGGCACCACCGCCGCCGGATTGCCCTCGAAGACCCGCTCGGCGAAGGCATCCACGAAGAAGGCATGCAGCATCATCGGGGCGAATCCTCGCAAGGGGGCGACTCCTCCCGGGACAGGGCCTCGACCCGCGCCGGGTCCACCGTCACCCCGTGGTCCAGCGGCCCATGCCCCTTGCCGAAGCCCGGCGCGTTCCGGATCGCCGCCCGCACATAGGCCCGGCCCCGCGCCACCGAATCCCGCAGCGTCAGCCCCTGAGCCACCCCCGTCGCGATGGCGCTGGCCAGGGTGCAGCCCGTGCCATGGGTATGCACCGTGTCGATATGCGCGCTCTCGAAGACCTCCTCGCCCTCCGGCGTGGCCAGCAGGTCATGGAGCCGCTCGCCCGGCAGGTGCCCGCCCTTCAGCAGCACCGCCGGCACGCCCAGCGCCAGGATCGCCGCCGCCGCCGCCCGCATCCCGTCCAGATCGCGGATCGCCCCTCCCGCCAGCACCTCGGCCTCGGGGATGTTCGGCGTGACCACCGTGGCCAGGGGCAGCAGCCGCCGCTTCAGCGCCGCCACCGCCTCCTCCGCCAGCAGGCGGGAGCCGCCCTTGGCCACCATCACCGGGTCCAGCACCAGCGGGATGCCGCGCCCGTCCCGCTCCAGCGCCGCCGCCACGGTGCCGATGGTGGCGCTGTCGCCCAGCATGCCGGTCTTCACCGCATCGGCGCCGATATCGGCGAGGCTGAGCGCGACCTGCTGCGCGATGAAATCCTGCGGCACCGGATGCACGGCATGGACGCCCAGCGTGTCCTGCGCCGTCAGCGCCGTGATCGCCGTGGCGGCATAGCCGCCGAGCGCGGTGACCGCCTTGATATCCGCCTGGATGCCGGCGCCGCCGCCGGAATCCGATCCGGCGATGATGAGAACCCGCCCCTTCATTCCGCGGCCTCCTGCCGGCCGGGTTTCGCGGCGGGCTTCCGCTCCGGCGTGGCCGCCACGGCCCGGATGGTCTCGGCCAGTTCCGTCGCCAGCCGCTCCACCATGGAGGCTTCCTCCGCCTCCACCATCACCCGGATCAGCGGCTCCGTGCCGCTGGGGCGGATCAGCAGCCGCCCGCGCTGCCCCAGCTCCGCCTCGGCGGCGCGGATCGCCTCGCCCACCGCCGGGTTCGCCAGCGGGTCGCCGCCCGAATGCCGCACATTCACCAGCTTCTGCGGCAGCGGCTCGAAACGGCGGCAGACCGCGCTCGCCGGCCGCTTCTCCTCCACGATCGCCGCCAGGACCTGCAACGCCGCCGCCAGCCCGTCGCCCGTCGTGCCGTGATCCGCCAGGATCAGGTGCCCCGACTGCTCGCCGCCCAGGTTGCAGCCCAGCTCGCGCATCCGCTCGCCCACATAGCGGTCGCCCACCCGCGTCCGCTCCAGCCCGATGCCCTGGGCCTTCAGCCGCCGCTCCAGGCCCAGATTGGACATCACCGTGGCCACCACCGCGCCGCCGCGCAGCCGCCCCTGCGCCGCCCAGGTCTCGCCCACCAGCGCCAGGATCTGGTCGCCATCCACGATGGCCCCCGTCTCGTCGCACATCACCAGCCGGTCGGCATCGCCGTCCAGCGCGATGCCCAGATCCGCCCGCCGCTCCCGCACCAGCTCCGCCATCCGTCCCGGCGCGGTGGAGCCGCAGCCGGCATTGATGTTGAACCCGTCCGGGTTGACGCCCAGCGGCACGACCTCCGCCCCCAGTTCCCACAGCACGGTCGGCGCCACGCGATAGGCCGCGCCATTCGCGCAATCCACCACGATGCGCATCCCGGCCAGGGTCAGCCCCTTGGGGAAGGCGGATTTCGCCGCCTCGATATAGCGCCCCGCCGCATCCTCCAGCCGCGAGGTCCGCCCCAGCCGCCCCGGCGCCGCCAGCGCGGCGGACAGGTCGCCCGCCATCAGCGCCTCGATCTCGTTCTCCTGCGCGTCCGACAGCTTCAGCCCGTCCGGCCCGAAGAGCTTGATGCCGTTATCCTCGAAAGGATTGTGGCTGGCCGAGATCATCACGCCCAGATCGGCCCGCAGGCTGCGCGTCAGCATGGCAATGGCCGGCGTCGGCAGCGGCCCCAGCAGCACCACATCCATCCCCGCGCTCACGAAACCCGCCGTCAGCGCCGGTTCCAGCAGATAGCCCGAGAGCCGCGTGTCCTTGCCGATCACCACCCGGTGCCGGTGCCCGCCCCGGTTGAAGTACCGCCCCGCCGCCTGCCCCAGCCGCAACGCCGTCGCCGCATCCATCGGCGCCTGGTTCGCCACGCCGCGGATACCATCCGTCCCGAAGAGGCGTCGCTGGGAAGACGAGGCGTGTTTGCTCATGCACCATGCTCGCAAGGACGGCCCGGGAGCCGGGCGGAAAGGGCGAAGCTCTAGAGCGGAATGGCCCGCCGTGGAACAACCCGGACGCGCCCGGTTTGTTCCATGCTGGCGCCGGAGCGACCCGGCCCCCGTCACAGGATGCATGGATAAGCCGGCCAGCCTGCGTTTTTCGCAATTGTGCGACGCACAAATACGCCGCCACACTCGGAGCCGTCCCGCCACTCCGCCGGGGCGCCTCCTGCCCGGACATCCGCATGCCCCTTCCGCTCCTGGCCCTGGCCGTCGCCTCCTTCGGGATCGGCACCACCGAATTCGTCATCATGGGCCTGTTGCCCGACCTCGCCCTGGACCTCGGCGTGGATATTCCGGCGGCGGGGCTTCTGGTCAGCGGCTATGCGCTCAGCGTGACCTTCGGCTCCCCGCTCCTCGCCCTGGCCACCGGGCGGCTGCCGCGCAAGGCGGCGCTGATCGGGCTGATGCTGATCTTCATCCTGGGCAACGCGCTCTGCGCCCTCGCGCCGGGCTATGGGACGCTCATGGCCGCCCGCGTCATCACCGCCCTCTGCCACGGCGCCTTCTTCGGCACCGCTTCGGTGGTGGCGGCGGACCTCGTGCCGAAGCACCGCCGCGCCTCCGCCGTGGCCATGGTCTTCTCCGGCCTGACCCTCGCCAATGTCCTGGGCGTGCCGCTCGGCACGGCGATGGGCCATGCGCTGGGCTGGCGCTCCACCTTCTGGGCCGTGGTGCTGATCGGCCTCGCCGCCACCGCCGCCCTGATGCTGTGGATGCCCACCGGCCTGCGCGGCCAGCCCGCCCGGCTGCGGCAGGAACTCCGCGCCCTGGCCAGCCGGCAGGTGATCCTGGCCATGGGAATGAGCTGCCTCGCCTCGGCCAGCCTGTTCAGCGTCTTCACCTATATCGCGCCGATGCTGCAGACCCGCACCGGCCTGGGCGAGCACATGGTCACCCTGGCCCTGCTGCTCTTCGGCCTCGGCCTCACCTTCGGCAACCTCCTCGGCGGCCGCCTCGCCGACTGGCGGCTGATGCCCTCCGTCGCCGGCATCCTCGTGGCCCTGGTCCTGGTGCTGGTGCTCTTCACCACCACCCTGGCCTCGCCCATCCCCGCCATCGCCACGATGATGGTCTGGGGCGTGCTGGTCTTCGCCCTGGTCTCCCCGTTGCAGATGCGGGTGCTGGATCAGGCGCGGGAGGCGCCGAACCTCGCCTCCACGGTCAACCAGGGCACCTTCAACCTCGGCAATGCCGCTGGCGCCTGGATCGGTGGGCAGGCCCTGCTGCACGGCATGGGCTATGGCCAGTTGCCCTGGCTGGGCGCCGGCCTCGCCGTCCTGGCGCTGCTGCTGGCCCTGGTGGCCATGCGCGCGCCGCGCCACCCGATGGCGATGGTGGCCGGGGAGTAGCCTCCCGCCGCGGACCGGAGAGCCGGGCTGGCACCGGCTCTCCCCGTCAGCGCCTCAGCGGTCGCAGAACAGCACGCCGCCCTTGGCCTTATCGGTCTTCGGTGCCTCCACGATCTGCACCGTCACCACCTCCGGCTTCACGCCGAAATTCTTCACCATGGCTTCGGTGAGGTCCTTCACCAGCCCGCGCTTCTGTTCGAGGGTCCGCCCCTCGGCGGCGAAGACCATGATCTCGGGCATATCCCGTCTCCCTGACTGCGAGGGCGGCAGCAGGACATGGCGCGGTCCGGAAGGCAATCACCCTAGGCCGCAGCGATCGCGCACCCCAGGCGAAGCGCCTGCACCGTCTCCGCCACGTCATGGACCCGTACCATGCCGGCGCCCCGCGCCGCCGCGGCCAGGGCCACGGCGAGGCTTCCCGGCACCCGGCGCTCCGCCACCGGCTCCCGCCCCAGCCGGCCGATGAAGCCCTTGCGGGAGGCCGCCATCAGCACCCGGCAGCCCAGCCCATGCAGCAGCGGCAGCCGGTCGATCAGTTCCAGGTTATGCGCCACCGTCTTGCCGAAGCCGATCCCCGGATCGACGCAGAGGCGCGATCGCGCGATCCCCGCCGCCTCGCAGGCCGCGATCCGTTCCGCCAGGAAGCGCTGTACCGCCAGCGCCACATCCGGATAATCGGCACGTGACTGCATCGTGGCCGGGTCCAGCCCCGGCATGTGCATCAGCACCACGGCACAATCCGAATCCGCCACCGCCTCCAGCGCCCCCTCCCCGCGCAGCGCGGCCACATCGTTCACCACATGCGCCCCGGCGGCAATGGCGGCGCGCATCGTGGCGGCGTGGCGGGTATCGACGGAAATCCTGGCCTGCGGCGCCAGCGCGCGGATCACCGGCACCACGCGCGCGATCTCCTCCTCCGGCGTCACCGGCGCGGCGCCGGGCCGCGTGCTTTCGCCGCCCAGGTCCAGGAGATCCGCCCCGGCCTCCAGCATGGCATGCCCCGCCGCCACGGCGGCCTTCTGGTCGAGATAGCGCCCGCCATCCGAGAAGCTGTCCGGCGTCACGTTCAGGATGCCCATCACCAGCGGGCGCCCCTCCTGCCGCTCCAGCCCCGCGAAAGCCGGCAGGGGGCGCGCCAGATCCGCCAGCAGCGGCCGCCAGTCCTCCGGCAGCGCCGTGACGGGGCAGAGCCCGGCCTCGCGCCCCGCCTCGATCAGCCGGGCCAGGGTGAAGGCCAGCCCCTCTCCCCGCAGCGCGGCGGCGTGGCCCGCCGCCAGGGCCGCCTCCGCAACCTTCCCACGCAGCAGGCCCAGCGGCTCCAGCCAGCGTTCCACCATCCCCGCCATCTCCCCTTGTCGCCGAAACGGAAACGGGGGCCCGAAGGCCCCCGTCGCATTCCGTACCATCCGTGGAACCGCCGATCAGGCCCCGGAAGGCGCCGGGTTCTGCCAGGGGCCGGCCGGGCGCGGCGGCGTGGAACGCCCCGAGCTCGGCACACTGCCACGGCCCTGGTTCACCGGCTCGTCCGGGCGGTTGCGCACCACCGGCTCGCCACGCAGCAGGGTGCGGATCTCGTCGCCGGAAAGCGTCTCGTACTCCAGCAGCCCCTTCGCCAGCGCATGCAGGCTCTCGATGTTCTCCGTCAGGATCTTGGTCGCCCGCGCATAGGCCGCGTCGATGATCCCACGGATCTCGGCATCGATCTCCCGCGCCGTGGCCTCGGAGATGTTCTTGGTCTGGGTCACGCTATGGCCCAGGAAGACCTCCTGGTCGTTCGAGCCATAGGCGATCATGCCCAGCTTGTCGGACATGCCCCATTCCGTGACCATCCGCCGCGCCTGGTCGGTCGCCATCTTGATGTCGCCCGAGGCGCCGTTGGACACCTTGTCCGGGCCGAAGATGATCTCCTCCGCCACGCGGCCGCCCATGGCCATGGCGAGTTCCGCCTTCAGCTTGCTCTTGTGCTTGGAGTAGCGGTCGCCCTCCGGCAGCGACATCACCAGCCCCAGTGCGCGGCCGCGCGGGATGATCGTCGCCTTGTGGACGGGGTCGCACTCCTCCTCGCTCAGCGCCACCAGGGCATGGCCCGCCTCGTGATAGGCGGTCATGCGCTTCTCGGCCTCGCTCATCACCAGGGAGCGGCGCTCGGCGCCCATCAGCACCTTGTCCTTGGCCTGCTCGAACTCCAGCATGCCCACGGTGCGCCGCCCGATGCGGGCAGCCAGCAGCGCCGCCTCGTTCACGAGATTGGCGAGGTCGGCGCCGGAGAAGCCCGGCGTGCCGCGCGCGATCACCTTGGGATCGACATCGGAGGCCAGGGGCACCTTGCGCATGTGCACGCGCAGGATCTTCTCGCGCCCGTTCACGTCCGGGTTCGGCACCACCACCTGCCGGTCGAAGCGGCCAGGCCGCAGCAGCGCCGGGTCCAGCACGTCCGGCCGGTTGGTGGCCGCGATCAGGATGACGCCCTCGTTGCTCTCGAAGCCGTCCATCTCCACGAGCATCTGGTTCAGCGTCTGCTCGCGCTCGTCATTGCCGCCGCCCAGCCCGGCACCACGATGGCGGCCCACCGCGTCGATCTCGTCGATGAAGATGATGCAGGGGGCGTTCTTCTTGCCCTGCTCGAACATGTCGCGCACGCGGCTGGCGCCCACGCCCACGAACATCTCCACGAAGTCGGAGCCGGAGATGGTGAAGAAGGGCACGTTCGCCTCGCCGGCGATGGAACGCGCCAGCAGCGTCTTGCCGGTGCCCGGCGGGCCCACCAGCAGCACGCCCTTGGGGATCTTGCCGCCCAGGCGCTGGAACTTCTGCGGGTCGCGCAGGAACTCGACGATCTCCTCCAGCTCCGCCTTGGCCTCGTCGATGCCGGCCACGTCGTCGAAGGTGACGCGCCCCTGCTTTTCCGTCAGCAGCTTGGCGCGCGACTTGCCGAAGCCCATCGCCCGGCCGCCGCCGCCCTGCATCTGGCGCATGAAGAAGACCCAGACGCCGATCAGCAGCAGCATCGGGAACCAGCTCAGCAGATAATGGAAGAGCGGGTTGACGTCGCTCTCCTCCGGCCGCGCCTCGACCCGCACGCCCTTGTCGGTCAGCTTGCCGACCAGGGCGGGATCATCCGGCACGTAGGTGCTGTAGGTGCGGCCGTCCGTGAGCTGGCCGGACACCGTCCGCCCCTGGATGCGCGCGTCACGGACCCGGCCGGCCTGAACCTCGTTCAGGAAGTCCGAATAGGCGACCTGCTGCCCCCGCGCCTGATTGGTCCCGGAGGGTTGGAACAGGTTGAAGAGCGCCACGAGCAGCAGCGCCACGATGACCCAGAGCGCGAGGTTCCGGCCGAAATTATTCACTGAAGCTGTTTCCGTCCTGACCGACCAGGTTGTCCCGGCACGCCACGCCGAACCTCCCTGGCAGCCCAAGAGGCAGCCCAGGGGAAACGCGGGTCGCGCGCCGGTTTTCTCCCGTCCTGCACAACATAGGGAGGGCGGACGCTTTCTGGAACCTCAACCTCACAGAATCGCAAGATTCTCGCGGGCTTCTCATATCGGCGCCCCGCCGAGAGGCCGGAGGGAGAGCCCTTCCGGCAGGAGTTCCGCCTCTCCATCCGCGCGGCGCAGCACGGGGCAGCCGCGCAGCACCGCATCCGGCAGCCCGGCCCGCGCGGCGCGGGCCATCCCGCTCCGCCCCTCCCCCAACGCCCCCAGCATGGCGCCCGGCACGTCGCGGTCGAGGTGCCAGCGCCCATCCCAGACGGCGCCCGCCACCGCCGCCACGGGCGGTGCGCAGGCGGCAGGCTCGCGGCACAGGACCCGGCCGCGCCAGAGCGCCCCGCCCAGCGTGCCGCCCCCCTGCATGAGCAGCCGTTCCACCCCCTTGCGCGGCGGCGGATGGGGCTGGCCGGACACGCCACGCAACAGCCGCGACAGCGCCCGCCGCGCCACGGCGTCGCACCCCAGCGCCGCGGCATCCAGCCGCACCCAGCCTTCCGGCCGGAACTCGGCGGCCAGGGCCAGGCGCTCCGCCACGGCCGCCTCGTCCCGCGCGCGGCGGCGCGCGAAGGCGCCCGCCGCCAGAACCAGCGCCCGCGTGCCCGCCCCATCCCCCGACGGATCGGCGAGCGCCGCGCGGAGCCGCGCCCGGGCGAAGCGGGGATCGTCGTTGGACGGGTCTCTCACCGGCTCCAGCCCGGCCTCGGCCACGGTCGCCTCCAGCCGCGCCACCGGCATGTCCAGCAGCGGCCGCAGCACCATCACGCCCGGCATGGCCCGGGCAGGCGCCATGGCGGACAGCCCCGCCTCCCCCGATCCGCGCAGCAGCCGGAACAGCAGCGTCTCCGCCTGATCCCGGCGATGATGGCCCAGCAGCAGCCAGGGCGCGCCCGCTTCCGCCGCGGCCGCCTCCAGCGCCGCCAGCCGCGCCCGCCGCGCCCTCTCGTGCAATGCCGGGCCGGAAGACAGAGCGAGGGACAGGAGCCGGACCTCATACCCCCGCATCCGCAGGCGGCTGGCCACGGCGGCAGCCTCGGAGGCGCTTTCCGGACGCAGGCCATGATCGGCCACCAGGGCCAGAGTGGAACCGCCGCGTGCCACGGCCCAGCGATGCGCGAGGAGGAAGGTGGCGAGGCTGTCGGGCCCGCCCGACACACCCACCGCGAGGCGCGGGGCCGGGGCGAAAGGCCCCAGCGGCGCCATCAGCCCCGCGAACTCCGCATCCCCCACCGCTTCCCGGGCAGGCATGGAGGCGGCACCCCTGGCAATGCCCGTCAGGGGATCAGCGGCAGCCCGCGCGCTGCCGCGCCTGTGCCACCTGACTGGCAACTCCGCCGGGGGCTTCGGGAACTCGCTGTTCAACTGGTCCAGCGTCTGGCAGGCCTCGCGCTTCGCGCCAAATCCGTTGAAGGCATTGGCGAGGCCGAGCAGCGCCTCCGGGGCGCGTCCGGACTTGCGGTTGCGGCGATAGGCGTCGTCATAGGCCAGGGCCGCGTTCTGGTAGTCCCGCCGGCCAAGCAGCGCATCGCCCAGGAGGATCTGGGCATCCTGCTGCCGGGGCGCGTTGCGGGCGCCGATGACCTCCCGCGCCGCGGCCTCGGCGGCGGCATAGTCCCGCCGCGCCAGGGCGGCCTGCCCGTCGGACAGGGCACGCTCCGGCGTGCGCGGTGCGACGGCCGGCGCGGCAGCGGCCGGGGCACTGGCGGCGGGGGCGGCCGCCGGGCCTGGCGGAGGCGTCGCGGGGGCCTGGGGACGGCGCGCCGCCCCACCCCCCTGCTCCACCTGCTGCAGGCGGTAATCGGTGTCACCCTGCAGCTTTTCCATCTGCTGCTGCAGGGTCCGGTTCTGGAATTCGAGCTGGTCCACGCGGCCGCGCAGGCGCTTGGTCTCGTCCTCCAGCGCGCTCACGCGGTCGAGCAGCTGCCCGACCAGTTCGCTGCCCCCGCCGGCGGCACCGCCGCGGGACGGAGGCGGCAGGGCGGGCGCCGCATAGCCCCCGCCCCCGCGCGCCCGCAGCTGCTCCAGCTCCTGGCGAAGCTGCAGGATCTGGTTCTGCAGCGTGATGCCTTCCCGGCTCTCTACCTGCGCCCGGGCGGGCAGCCCGAACGCCAGGGAGGCCAGGAACACGGAGGCGAGCAGCGCGTGGCGCATCATGACCCTGCCTTAGCGGACGACCGTGACCGCGCGGCGGTTCTGCGCCCAGGCCGACTCGTCGGAACCCAGGGCCGCCGGACGGTCCTTGCCGTAGGAGATGGTGGACAGGCGGCTGCCGGCCACGCCGGAGGCCACCAGCACGTCGCGGGCGGAATTGGCGCGGCGCTGGCCGAGGGCCAGGTTGTACTCGCGCGTGCCACGCTCGTCGGTGTGGCCCTCGATCGTGGCCTGCACCTGCGGATACTGGTTCAGCCAGGCAGCCTGGCGCACCAGCACGTCGCGCTGGTCACCGCGGACGGAGCTGGAGTCGAATTCGAAGAAGACGCGGTCGCCGACATTGGCGACGAGGTCTTCCTGCGAACCGGGGCGGACGGAGCCCAGCCCGCCGGCACCCGCGCCGGCGGAGGCGCCGGCGCCCGTCGCGGCCCCGGCCTGGTCATTGCTGTTCGAACAGGCAGCCAGCAGAGCGAGGGCGCCCAGCGCGCCCAACAGCTTCGTTTGCATCGATCCGTTTTCCTCGTGTTGTGCGGGGGGCACAAAAACACGCGATCGCGGCGTTACGGCTGCCTTACGATACGGTCAAGCCGAACAAACCGCGCCTCTCCCGTGTCAGGACAGCAAAGGAGACCAATTCGGATCGGTTGCATCGGTCGGCGTCACAATCTGCCTTTCGTTGAACCCGGCGATATCGATCATCGCCATGCGTGCACCATAGCCATTGCCGCGCAGATCCCGGGCCGGGGTCTCGCGGTAATAGGCCAGGACCCGGCCATTCGGGGCGAAAGTCGGCCCCTCCATGCCCCAGCCCTCGGTCAGGATGCGCTCGCCGCGCCCGTCCGGCTGCATCACGCCGATGGCGAAGCTGCCGCCGCCGAAGCGGGTGAAGGCGATCAGGTCGCCGCGCGGTGACCACACGGGTGTGGCATAGCGGCCACGGCCGAAGGAGATGCGCCGCACCCCGCCGCCCCCGGCATCCATGACATAGAGCTGCTGGTCGCCGCCCCGGTCGGAGTTGAAGACGATCTGCGACCCGTCGGGGCTGTAGCTGGGCGAGACGTCGAGCCCGTTGCCGGAGGTCAGTTGCCGCTCCCGCCGCGTGGCGAGGTCCACCACATAGATGTTGGAATCACTGCCCTTGGCATAGCTCAGGATCACCGAGCGCCCGTCCGGCGAGAAGCGCGGCGAGAGCGTCATGCCCTGGAACTGCCCCAGGACCTCCTGCCGCCCGGTGTCCAGGTTGTACAGATAGACCCGCGGCTGGTTCTGGTAATAGCTCATGAAGGCGATCTGCCGCGCATTCGGATGGAAGCGCGGGCTGAGCACCTGGAAGGAGCCATCGGTCAGGAAGCGGTTATTCTCCCCGTCCTGGTCCATGATCGCCAGCCGCCGGGTGCGCCGGTCGCGCGGCCCCGATTCGGCGACATAGACGATCCGCGTGTCGAAATAGCCCTTCTCGCCCAGCAGGCGGGAATAGATGGCATCGGCGATCAGATGCGCGATCCGCCGCCACTGGGCGGCCGGCGCGGTGAAGGCCGTGCCCTCGATCTGCTGCCCCGGCAGCACGTCCCACAGGCGGAACTCGACGCGCAACTGGCCGCCCTGGTCGGCGACGCGGCCCGTCACCAGCGCATTGGCGCCGATCACCCGCCAGTCCTGGAAATTCGGCTGAGCCGCCGCCGCTTCGGCACTCTGGATGAAGGCGGCGTTCTGCACCGGCCGGAACAGGCCGGAATTGCGCAGGTCGTTCTGGATCACCTGGGCGATCTCGGCGCCCCGCGTGCCCGGCAGAGAGGGCACCGCGATCGGAATCGGGTCGGTGCGGGCGCGGGTGATGTCCACGCGGCTCTCGGCCGCGGCCGGCTGAGCCAGGACCGAACGCAGCGGCGGAATGGCGCCAGCCGCGGCGGTGACCCCCAGAAGCGCGGCGCGTCGGGTAAAGCGGCCGTCCATCGTCGTGTCTCTTCCCCTGAAAACCGGTTCGGACCGGGAGAAGCCCCGGTCCTGCCGTCAAATCAAGCCCCTGTCCCGTCACGAAGCGTGGCGGGCCGTATCGTTCCGCCGCGACAACACTGGCGGGAGCCAGGGCACATGGTTCAGCGCAGCCCCAGATCCCGCGGGTTGAAGCGGAAGACCGTGTTGCGCAACGCCTCCAGCCGGTCCTTCGGCAGTGGCAGCGGGTTACATTGCGGATTCAGCAGCGCGCGCCGCGCCGCCTCATAGACCGAGCGCGCCTGCGGGTCGCTGGGCACGCTCCCGTTCGGGCGAACGTTCCGCACCGTGCCGCTGCCGTCCACATCCACCCGCATCTCCACGATCACCGAGCGGATGTTCAGCGCCCCGCCATCCACCGACCAGCATTCGCTGATCGTGTTGGCCAGCGCCGTCTTCTCGCCCGAGCTGAGCGCGGCTGTCCCGGTCGGCGCCCCGCCCGCCTGGGTGGAGCCCGAAGGCGCCGGATTGGCGCGCGACTTCGGCGCCTCGTTCTGCGCCTGCATCGCCCGCAGCTTCTCCAGCGTGCTCAGCACGGACTGCGACCGCTCATCCGTGTTCCTGGCCGGCGGCGTGCGGCCGGTGCCCGGCTTGTCCGAGGGATTCGGCGGCGGCACCACCTTGCCCGCGCCCTGCTGGTTGCTGGGCTTGGGCTGCTGCACCGGTGGCTGCGGCTTGGGCGGTTCCGGCTTCGGCTCGGGTTTCGCCTCGGCATGCTGCTGCGGCTTCGCCTCCGGTTTGGGGGGCGTCGGCTTGGGCGGCTCCGGCTTCGGCGGCTCAGGCCTGGGCGCGGGCTTCGGTTCCGGCTTGGGCGGCGTCGCCTCGGCATGCTGCTGCGGCTTCGGCGGCGCAGGGGCCGGAGGCGGCGGCAGGGGCAGAACAGCATCCGCGGCCGGCGGCGGCGGGGTCGCGTCTGCCTGCTGCTGCGGCGGCGTGGGCGCGGGCGGCGGCGGGGCCGGAGGCGGCGGCAAGGGCGGCGCGGCCTCCGCCTGCTGCGGCGGCGGGGCCGGCGTCTCGGCGGTGGAAGGCGTCGTGGAGGTCGGCGCCAGGGCCGGGGCCGGCGGCGGCGGGGGCGGCGGGGGCGGGGCCGAGACAGGCTCCGGCCGCGGCGGCTCGACCGGCGGCGGCAGCGGCAGCGGCTCGTCCTTCGCGGCGGCCGTCTTGCTCGGGGATGGCGAGGGCTTGTCCGCCTGGGCGAGCTGCGCCGCCTCGGGCGTGATCACCTCGATGGGGATGCCCTGCTCCATCGGCTCATCGACCTTGTGGGCGGGGAGCTGGATCAGGATCACCAGGAAGGCGAGGAGATGGAGCGCCGCCGAGACGTATGCCCATTCCCGCAATCCGCGCGGCCAGCGCATCGTGGGTTCGTTCCTTCCCCGGCCTCAGCGCGACGGCGCGCGCGCCGCGCCCTGGGCGGTGCCTTGCGCCGGGGCGGCCCGGTTCGCAGATCCGTTCGTGGATCCGTTCGCGGCCCCTTGGCCCGGGCGGGACGGGGCGCCCGCGGGCTGTTCCGCCAGCAGGGCGACGCGGGTGAAGCCGGAGGAGATGATGGCGCCCATCACCTCCATGATGCGGCCATAGCTGTTGGTGCGGTCGCCGCGCACGAAGATGCGCCGCTCCGGCGCGCCCGCCGGCTGGTTCTGCATGATGGCCTGGAGCTGCGGCACCAGCGTGTCGAGCTGCACCTCGGTGTCCTGGAGGAAGATCCGCCCCTCCGGATTCACCGAGACGGTCAGCGGCTCCGTCTCCTGGTTCAGCGGCGCGGCCGCCGTCTTGGGCAGGTCCACCGGCACGCCGGAGGTCATCAGCGGCGCCGCCACCATGAAGATGATCAGCAGCACCAGCATCACGTCCACCAGCGGCGTGACGTTGATCTCGGCCATCGGGCGGTAGCGGGAGCGGCCCCTGCCTTGCCCCCCCCGGGGCCCCCTGTGGACATGCCCATGTTTCAGCGCCCCGCCGGCGTCTCGTCCGCCTGGCGCGAGAGGATCGTGCCGAACTCGGACGCGAATGCCTCCAGACGCGCCGCGTAGCGCGACAGGTCGGTGTTGATCTTGTTGTAGGCCAGCACCGCCGGGATGGCGGCCACCAGGCCGATCGCCGTGGCGAAGAGCGCCTCGGCGATGCCCGGCGCCACCACGGCGAGGTTGGTGTTGTTGTTGCCCGCGATGGCGGCGAAGGAGTTCATGATGCCCCAGACCGTGCCGAACAGGCCGATGAAGGGCGCCACCGAGCCGACCGAGGCCAGGAACACCATCCAGCGCTCCATGCGCTCCATCTCGCGGCCCACCGTCACGCCCATGGCGCGGTCGGCGCGTTCCTTGACGCCCATCAGGGAGATGGCGGAGCCGACCGAGGCCTGGGCGCTGGCCTGCCATTCCCGCATCCCGGAGCCGAAGACGGCCGCCATCGGATGGCTGGGGCGCTCGCCCTCGCTGCGGTAGAGTTCCTCCAGCGATCCGCCGGACCAGAACTTCTCCTCGAAGGCATCCGCGGCGCGGTTCGCGCGGCGCACCGAGGTCACCTTCTCGAACACGATCGCCCAGACCCAGATGCTGGCGAGCAGCAGCCCGATCATCACCAGCTTCACGATCCAGTCGGCCTGGAGGAACAAGTTCCAGAGCGACAGGTCATGTACCATCGGCGCCAGGTTGGTCGCCGTCACGCCCTCACCCACGGGCATCCTCCATTCCCCCTCGCCCCGCGCAGCCCCTCAGCCAGCCGGGGGAGACACCACATTCCGCAGGGCGCTGGACCAGGGCTCCGGGATCCGCGCGGCGCGAAGCTCGTCACGCGACACGCAGACCAGGCCCACCTTGAGACGCGCCCGGTAGGCGCCCGCCTCGTCCACCACATCCTGCGCCAGCTCGACCGAGGCCCCGCCGACCCGCAGCACGCGGGTCTCCACGATCAGGGCCTCATCCAGCCTGGCCGGCCGCAGATACTCCACTTCGGCGCGCCGCACCACGAGGAACAAATTGTGACGTTCCACAAGAAGACCGTGCGGCAAGCCCATGTCGCGCAAGGATTCGGTCCGGGCCCTTTCGGCCCATCTCAGATAGTTGGCGTGATACACGACGCCGCCGGCATCGGTGTCCTCGAAATAGACGCGGACAGGGTAGCGGTGGGCGCTCATCAGCCCTCATCCAGAAGCAGGTCGCCCTGTGATGCCACGGCATTGCGCGGCGGCGCCATGCCGAGATGCCGCCAGCCCGGCAGGCCCAGCACCCGGCCCCGCTGGGTGCGCAGGATCAGCCCCTCCTGGATCAGGAAGGGCTCGATCACCTCCTCCAGCGTGTCCCGGCTCTCCGCCAGCGCGGCGGCCAGCGTCTCCACCCCCACCGGCCCGCCGCCATGGTGCTCGGCCAGCCGACGGAGATAGCGCCGGTCCATCGCATCCAGGCCGAGGATGTCCACCTCCAGCCGCCGCAGGGCATCGTCGGCCAGGGCCCGGTCCGCCGGGCGCCCGGCCACCGCGGCGAAGTCCCGCACCCGCCGCAGCAGCCGCCCCGCGATGCGCGGCGTGCCGCGCGACCGGGTCGCGATCTCCCGCGCCCCGTCGGGCGTGAGCTCGAAGCCCAGCTTTCCCGCCCCACGCGCCACGATCCGTTCCAGCTCCTCCGGCGAGTAGAACTGGAGCCGCAGCGGAATCCCGAATCGGTCGCGCAGCGGGGTCGCCAGCAGGCCCGCCCGGGTGGTGGCGCCGACCAGCGTGAAGGGCGGCAGGTCGATCCGCACCGTCCGCGCCGCCGGCCCCTCCCCGATGATCAGGTCGAGCTGGAAATCCTCCATCGCCGGATAGAGCGTCTCCTCGATCGCCGGCTGGAGGCGGTGGATCTCATCGACAAAAAGCACGTCGCGCGGCTGCAGGTTGGTCAGGATCGCCGCCAGGTCACCCGCCCGCTGCAGCACCGGGCCCGAGGTGGCGCGGAACCCCACTCCCAGCTCCCGCGCCACGATCTGCGCGAGCGTGGTCTTGCCCAGGCCGGGGGGGCCGAACAGCAGCACATGGTCCATCGCCTCGCCGCGCTCGCGGGCGGCCTGGACGAAGACGGACAGGTTCTCCCGCAGGGCGGGCTGCCCGGTGAAGTCGGCCAGGGTCTGTGGGCGGAGGGCGGCATCGTTGCCATCCTCCTCCAGCCGCACCCCGCTGGTCAGGCGGGCATCATGATCGCTCATGGCGGGAACATAGAGGGATCATGCCGCCAAGTCGCGGGGTCCCGCACCGGTTCCGGCGAGACGGCGGCCACCCCGGCCCGGAGGCGGGCCCGCCCGGAACTGGGCGGTGCAAAAAATGAATCGCTTCCGGAGATTTGAGAAGCGGCAAATACTCGTTCTGGGTCGCGACTGATCGACTCCATCAATGATCGAGAGTCTCCCATGCACAACGACACCGGACGGCGCGTCCTCGCCGAATTCTTCGGGACCTTCTGGCTCACCTTCGGCGGCTGCGGCGCCGCCGTGCTGGCGGCCAAGTTCCCGGACGCACTGGGCATCGGCTTCCTGGGCGTCTCCTTCGCCTTCGGACTGACCGTGCTCACCATGGCCTACGCGGTCGGGCACATCTCGGGCGGCCACTTCAACCCCGCCGTCACGCTGGGCCTCTGGGCGGCGGGCCGCTGCGCCAACCGCCATGTGGTGCCCTATATCGTGGCGCAGGTCGCCGGCGCGATCGTCGCCGCGGCGGCGCTCTGGATCATCGCCTCCGGCCAGCCGGGCTGGGTGCCGGGCGGCTTCGCCGCCAATGGCTACGGCGCGCTCAGCCCCGGCAAGTACGGCATGGGCTCGGCCTTCCTGATCGAACTGCTGCTGACCTTCTTCTTCCTGCTGATCATCATCGGCACGACCTCCAAGGGCGCCGCCACGGGCTTCGCCGGCATCCCCATCGGCCTCGCCCTGACGCTGATCCACCTCGTCTCCATCCCGGTCACCAACACCTCGGTGAACCCGGCCCGCAGCACCGGCCCCGCCCTCTTCGCCGGCGGCGAATATATCGGCCAGCTCTGGCTCTTCTGGATCGCCCCGATCCTGGGCGCCATGGTGGCCGGCGCCATGACCCGCATGCTCTACGAGCCCGCCGACCCGGTGGACACCGTGGTGGTCGAGCAGCGCAAGGCGGCCTGAGCGCCCGGCGCTTCGGCCTCCTGGGTTCACCGCAACCCGCGCGGGGCTTGGCATCGATTGGCCGGGCCCCGCAGCCTCTCGAATTCCTTCCAGCGGATCTTCCCAACCCGGCCAGGATGACGTTCCATATATTCGATTGCAATCACGACACGGGACCGATGTCGAATTTTTCAATGGATGAGCGCTGGATCGCAGCGAGCCTGGTCGAGCGCATCATCCACGGCCATGATTCGACCTTCCAGGCGGATGATGCGCTGTCCCTGCTTGCCCTTCTGCCTGCGAAGAGCTGGCTTGATCGGCTGCGGGATCAATTACCGGTCTTCAGCGTGCAGGCGTCCCTGCCGGGCAACGAGGTGCAGGGAGCCGCGGCCGGCGGAAAAGGAACCGTGAGCAGCAGAAGCGGGAACCGGACCTACGACTACGACTCGCAGGGACGGCAGACCTTGAGAGCCGGCCAATGGAAGCTGTACCGAACCGACGACCTGCTCGGCCAAGGAGCGACGGTCGAGATCGCGAGGGTCCTGTCCGACCTGGACGAAGAGGATAGCGCGTCCATCCGTTTCATGGCGTGCAGGCCCATCGCGATGACACAGACCGTGATACGGAGCATGCGGCTCTTTCCGGGAGCACCATTCGTGGTGTCCGTGTCCCGGCAAGTCCCGTGGAAACGGCCGGTCTGACGCGGACCATCGCGCTACCGCGGCGCCAGCTCCTTCAGGCTCTCGCGGATCATCTCGCTCAGCCCCGCCCCGTCGCCCAGCCGCTCGCGCACCCGATTCACCGCCGCCGCCGCCTCGGCCCGCTTCCAGCCCAGGTTCAGCAGGGCGGAGACCGTCTCCTCCGCCGCCCCCGCCGGCACTGGCGGCGGGATCGTCACGCTGAAATTCCCCGTCGGCATCGCCCCCACCCGGTCGCGCAGCTCCGCCACCAGCCGCGCCGCCAGCTTCGGCCCGACGCCCGGCGCGCGGCCCAGCGCGCCCCGGTCCCCCGCCATCAGCGCGGCGGCGAGGTCCGCCGGGCTCAGCGTGGACAGCAGCGCCAGCGCCACCTTCGGTCCCACGCCCTGGATGGCGGTCAGCAACCGGTACCAGTCCCGCTCCGCCGCGTCGGCGAAGCCATAGAGGGTGATCGCGTCCTCGCGCACCACCGTCTCGATCCAGAGCGTGCCCTGGGCCGGCGGCGGCGGCAGCGCGGCCACGGCGCGGGAGGAGGCGGCGACGACATAGCCCACCCCGTTCACGTCCAGGATGCAGCCGCCCTCATGCACCGAATCCAGCACGCCGCGCAGCTTGCCGATCATCTCTCTCGTCCTATCGCGGCTGGCTGACGGCGAGGTTCGCCATCCGCGCCAGCGCCATGCGGCTGCCCCGGTGATGCGCGTGGCAGATCGCGACCGCCAGCGCATCCGCCGCATCCGCGCGCCGGATCACGGCACCGGGCAGCAGCCGCCGCACCATGTCCGTCACCTGCACCTTGTCGGCATGGCCCGTGCCGACCACGGCGCGCTTGACCTCCATGGCCTGGTACTCGGCCACCTCGATCCCCGCGAGCGACGGCGCCAGCAGCACCACGCCGCGCGCCTGGCCCAGCTTCAGCGCGGCGCCGGGGTTCTTGTTGACATAGGTGTGCTCGACCGCCGCCTCATCGGCCTGATGCAGGTCCAGGATCGCGCGCAGGGCGCGGTAGATCTGCGACAGCCGCTCCGCGAGCGGCAGGTCGGCAGTGGTGCTGATCACCCCGTCCGCCAGATGCCGCAGGCGGGAGCCGCTGCTCTCGATCAGCCCCCAGCCCGTGTGCTGCAGCCCGGGGTCCAGGCCCAGGATGCGGACGCTGCCCGACATGCCATTCCCCCCAATCGGCCTCCCATCGGCGGCCGGCTTCCCCGAAGCCCGCCGCCCCGGCCATCAGGCCGAAAGCTTGTCGGCGATCTCGTCCGAGACCTCGAAATTGGCGTAGACGTTCTGCACGTCGTCGTGGTCGTCCAGCACCTCGACGAGCCTGAGCACGGACCGCGCCTGCTCCTCGTTCAGGTCCACGGACACGTTCGGCCACCACTCGATCTTCGCGCTTTCCGCCGGGCCGAACTTCTCCTCCAGCGCGTCGCGCACTGCGGTGAAGTCCTCGACCGAGGTGGTGACCTCGTGGATGCCGTCATAGCTCTCCACGTCGCTGGCGCCGGCCTCGATCGCCGCCTCCATCATCGCCTCCTCGGAGGCCACATCCACCTTGTAGGTGATGACGCCGCCGCGCTCGAACTGGAAGCTCACCGAGCCCGTCTCGCCCATCGCACCGCCGAACTTGGAGAAGGCGGAGCGGAGGTCGGAGGCGGTGCGGTTGCGGTTGTCGGTCAGCGCCTCGACGATGATGGCCACGCCGGCCGGGCCATAACCCTCGTAGCGGACCTCATCGTAGTTGTCCGTGTCCGCCCCGGCGGCGACGCGCTTGATGGCGCGTTCCACCGTGTCGCGCGGCATGTTGGCCGTCAGCGCGGCCTTCACGGCGGCACGCAGGCGCGGGTTGTGCGCGGGGTCGGGCATCCCCGCCTTGGCGGAAACGGTGATCTCGCGGATCAGCTTGCCGAAGGCCTGGGCCTTCTTGGCGCTCTGCCCCGCCTTGCGGTGCATGATGTTCTTGGCGTGCGAATGGCCGGCCATGGTCGTCTGTGCCCGTCACGTCAGGGAATAGGAAGGGTTTGGCGGCACCTATAACCCCCAAGGCGGCGAACGGCCAGCGGGAGGGCCGCCGCCCCCTTCGCCAGCCTCAGTAGAGATGCTTCTCCAGATCCGGCGAATGCGCATCCACCTCCGCCGCCTCCACCATCCCGCCGGTATGGGCGGCGATCATCTGCCCGGGTGTCGGCGTGCCGGCGGGGCGGGCGTCGCAGGGCCAGAGCTTCGCCCGCGCCACCGCCCGGCGGCATTGCATGAAGACCTCCCGCACCTCGATCAGCATCACCGTGGCGGGCTCCCGCCCCTCCACCGCCAGCCGCGCGCGCAGCGCCGGATCGGCGGTCAGCCGTGCCAGCCCGGCGACGCGCAGCGTCTCGCCCGAGCCCGGCACGAGGAACAGCAGCGCCACGCGCGGGTCGTCCAGCACGTCGCGCAACGCATCGATCCGGTTGTTGCCGCGCCGGTCCGGCAGGGCCAGGGTGCGTTCGTCCAGCACCGCCACGAAGCCCGGCGCATCGCCGCGCGGCGTGCCATGCGCGCCCCGGCCGCCCACGGTGGAGAGCACGCAGAAGGGGCTGTGGGCGATGAAGGCGGCGGCCGTGGCATCGACCACCGGGCTCACCTTGCGCAGCACCACCGGCCCCGGCGGCGCATAATGCCCGGCCAGTTGTTCCGGCGTGGTGATGGCGTAGGGGTCGGGTGGCAGGCTGTCCATGGCGGGCATCCTGGCATGATGGCGCCTGGCTTGCGAGCGGTTCTCACCCCTCCCCCGCGGCCCGGGCTCTTATACGCCCGGTGTCATGCACTGACCGTCGCCCATGATCTGGTTGCGATTGAGGTGATGCGTTCGGGTTGTTCGGTAAGCCAGTTCCAGGCGTTGCAGCAGGCGTCGACGATGTCGTCGTAGGTTTCGAACACGCGGTTGCTGAGCTTGTTGCCCCGCAGGTAGGCCCAGACGGTCTCGACCGGGTTCAACTCGGGGCTGTAGGGCGGCAGGTGCAGCAAGGTGATGTTCGGCGGCACGATCAGCTTGTCGCCGGTCTGGTGCCACCCGGCACCGTCGATGGTCAGGACGGCGTGGGCGCCGGGTGCGACGGCGGCACCGATCTCGGCCAAGTGCAGGTTCATCAGCGCGGCATTGGCGTAGGGCAGCACCAGCCCGGCACCCACGCCGCGGGCCGGGCAGACGGCCCCGAACAGATAGGCCCAGGTGTAGCGCTGATCGCGCGGCGCAGGAGGCCTGCTGCCGCGCCGGGCCCAGATGCGGGTCAGCGTGCCCTGCTGGCCGATGCGGGCCTCGTCCTGCCACCACAGCTCGAGCGGCTTGCCTCGGGCGTGCTCGGGCAGGGCTGCGTCTACGTGGGCGGCGAAGTCGCGCCGAAAGACGCTTGCGCCTCCGGACTGTGCCCAGGGTGGCGGGGCCGTGGAACAAGGCGGCCGAACCCCAGGCGGCGCAGCACGTCGCTGATGCTGCGCTCGGCCATCACCACCCCGAACCTCGCCTCGATCGCAAGCACCAAATCGGCCCGACGCCACCGCGTGACACCGTCACGGGCCAGGTCCGGCCCCTCGGTCACCCAGGCTGCCACCTGCCGTTCCTGCTCGGGCGACAGCAGGCACGGCGTGCCGCCGCCGTGCCGGTCCGTCAGGCCGTCCAGGCCCTCGGCGTTGTAGCGATGCACCCAGTCGCGCAGCGTTTGCCGGTCCATGCCGCAGGCACGCGCCGCATCGGCCCGCGACGCACCGTCCAGCACCAGCGCCAAGGCCAGCATGCGCCGGGCGGCGGCGCCGTCCCGGCAACGTTTGGCCGCGCGCCGGAGACCTGCCGCATCCAGATCCGTCCGCGTGATCGCAACAGGAACCGCCATACCCGCCTCCCCAAAAATAGGAAGAGCGAATCACACCCGCGTGCTCAGAGGAATCCCTCGCGAGTCAAACCATGACACCGGGCTCTCAGAACCCCGGCTTCACCGCCGCCAGCCGCCCGCCGACCCGCAGCGGCCCGATCCGCCTGGCGAGGCCCGTGGCATCGTCCGTCTCCACCAGCGCGCCGCAGAGCGTGGCCTCACCCTCGGCGGGGGAGAGCCGCTCCCCCGGCACCCGGCGCCAGAAGCGCAGCGCCGAGGCGCCCTTGTTCATGCCGATCACGCTGTCGTAGTCGCCGCACATTCCCGCATCGGTCATGTAGGCCGTGCCGCCCTCCAGCACCTGGTGGTCCGCCGTCGGCACATGCGTGTGCGTGCCGATCACCAGCGAGGCCCGGCCGTCGAAGGAATGCCCGAGGGCCAGCTTCTCGCTCGTCGCCTCGGCATGGATGTCCACCACCGCCGCCTGGACCGTCCCGGGCGTGCCCACCGGCCCGCCCAGCACATGCTTCGCCAGCTCCGCCTGCACGCCGCGGAAGGGGTCGTCCAGCGGCTCCATGAACAGCCGGCCCATGACGTTGACCACCAGCGCCCGCCGCCCGCCGGAGACCTCGACCACCGTGGCGCCGCGCCCCGGCGTGCCGGGCGGGAAGTTGATCGGGCGGATGATGCGCGGCTCCCCCTCCATGAAGGGGATGATCTCCTTGCGGTCCCAGGCGTGGTTGCCCAGCGTTAGCACATCGGCCCCGGCCTCCAGGAAGGCCCGAGCCATGTCGGGGGCGAGGCCGAAGCCGTGGCTGGCATTCTCCGCATTCACCACAACGAGGTCGGTGGCGAGTTCGCGCCGCAGCTCGGGCAGGCGGGACACCAGGGCATCGCGGCCGCTGCGCCCCACCACATCGCCCAGGAACAGAATTCTCAAGCCTTCTCCTCGGAACTTTCCACGCGCGGGGCCGCATCGCAGCGGATCACACCCCGCTCCGTCGCCACCGCGCGCAACGGCTGGTCGCCCGGCCCGGTGGGAACGCAGGGAACCTCCTGCCCCGCATAGGCGAAGCCCAGGGCCGCGGCGCCCGGCAGGGATTCCAGCGTGCGGTCGTAGTAGCCGGCGCCATAGCCCAGCCGGTGCCCGCGCCGGTCGAAGGCGAGCAGTGGCACCAGCAGCCAGTCGGGGCGCAGCTCGGGCGCCTCGGGCGGGGGCTCGGACAGGCCGAAGCGGGCGGACACCAGCGGCTCGCCCGGCACCCATTGCCGGAAGCGCAAAGGCTGGCCGCGCCGCGTCGTCACCGGCAGGGCGACGGCATGGCCGCGCGCCGACAATGCCGCCAGCAGCGGCCTCGGGTCCAGCTCATGCCCCATGGGCCAGTAGCCGGACACCACCGCGCCCGGTGGCGGCGGAGCCTCATCCAGGATCGCCCGCGCCACGGCCCCGGCGGCCTCCGGCGTGGCGATGCCCGCGCGATGCGCCAGCATCTCCCGCCTCAGCCGCGCCTTGCCGGCGGCGAGCTCACCGGTATCGGGAACGAAGTGCGGAGCCACCATGACCGCTGGCGATTCATCCTCCCAAGGCCTGCTGAAGCAGGTGGGCACCAGATACCCGGACCACGGTCCGGACAGAGCCAGTTCCCGGAGGATGCACATTGGCCCCGGGGATGAGATACCTGGCGCGAAAGGCAGCCCCGCCCGGCCTAGTTAAGGGCGCTCGAGCTCCGCCGCAATGCCCTCGATCCTCTCGGCGACGCGGACCAGCCGTTCGGCCATCGCGGGGTTGTCCAGCGTGGGCTGGCCCGCCCGGGCCTGGGACAGCTCGACCTTCAGGTCATGCACCTCATCGGCCAGCAACAGGGCGGCCAGCAGCAGCAGCCGGTTCTCGCCAAAGGAACCGCCCATGGCGCGCACGGAATGGACCCGGCGGTCCACCTCCGCCGCCAGGGCGACGAGATGCGCCTCCTGCCCGTCCTCGCAGGAAACGGGGTGGCTGTAGCCGCCGACGCGAACCGTGACCTGACCCAAGCCCTAGACCTCCTGCCTGTTCTGCGGCTCCGCCCGCCGGTCCGGAGCATCCTCCGGCCCCGCCCGTCCCCCGGACCGCCCGGCCTCCTCCTCGCCGTCCTGCTCCCCGGCCCCTTCCAGGGGCGGCAGGTCCTCTGCTTCCGGCTCGGCCTCCATCTCCCCCTCGGACTCCTCCCGGGCCAGCGCCAGGCGCAGCCTGGCCAGGGTCGAGTCCAGGCGCCGGCCCAGCTCCGCCACCTCCTCCCCCGAGATGGACGAGCGGGGGCGCGAGGCCGCGGCAGCCAGACGCTCCACCGCCGCTTCCAGCCGCGCCGCGGCTTCGCCCAAACGATCCGCCATCAAGCAAGAACCCCGAACGCGTGATATCCTGGGGCATTAGGCATGGCATGGCGCGAGGGTCAACGCCACGCTGGCCCGACCGGGCGGTAAATAGTCGGCGGTCAATCCGGAGGCGGAAAGGGAACCGGGCCATGGGCCGGATCGCGGATCACATCCAGGGGGGAAGCACGCCATCCCGGCGGGTGGCCACGGAGACCCCACCGCCGCCCCGCTGGATGCCGGCGGTCCGGGTCCATGGGCTGCGCGAGGCCGAGGCCGTGCTGCGCGCCGCGGAGGCCACCGGCGGCGGCGCTCCCCATGGCGCGGTGCTGCTGTCCGCCCCCTGCGCCGCCACCTGGCCCGGCCCGGCGGGCTTCGCGGCGGTGATCCGCCTCGCGTGGGCCCGGCACCCCGGCCTGCCCTGCCGCGCCCTGCTGGATTGCGGCGCCATGCCGGGGCTGGCGCTGCGGGCGCTGCGCGAGGGCTGGCGGGAACTGGTCCTGGCGGAGACCTGCCCCGCCTTCGCCCAGGTGGCGGGCGCGGCCCGGATGGCGGGCGCGGTCCTGCACGGGCGGCCGCCAGCGGCACTGTCGCTGGACGGCATCGACCTGCGCCGCCCCGGCGGGATGGCCATCCTGCACCGCTGGCTCACGGCTTTGCCAACCGGCGGCGAGATGACAGGGCGGGCCGGGCACGGCTAGACAGGCACCACTTTCCAGGAATCACCATCCCATTCCCGAAAATGCGACGCGCCATGGCATTCCGGGACAATCCACGGGAACATCCACCGGCAGCCCCGTCGGGGCTGGAAGAAGGAAAGGGAAACGCGATGCAGCTCACTTCGCAGGTCCGGGAAATCCTCTCCTGGTACGAGAGCGACAATCCCGGCACCAAGACCAACATCGCCCGCATCCTGAACACCGGGCGGCTGGCCGGAACCGGCAGGATGGTGATCCTGCCGGTGGACCAGGGCTTCGAGCATGGCCCGGCCCGCTCCTTCGCCCCCAACCCAGCCGCCTATGACCCGCGCTACCACTTCGAGCTGGCGACCGAGGCCGGGCTGAACGCCTATGCCGCCCCGCTCGGCATGATCGAGGCCGGCGCCGCCACCTTCGCCGGCACCATCCCCACCATCCTCAAGGTCAACTCCTCCAACTCCCTCTCCACCACCAAGGACCAGGCGGTGACGGGCACGGTGGCGGATGCGCTGCGCCTCGGCTGCTCCGCCATCGGCTTCACCATCTATCCGGGCTCGGAATACCAGTTCGAGATGATGGAGGAGCTCCGCGAGCTGGCCGAGGAAGCCAAGGCCGCCGGCCTCGCCGTGGTGGTCTGGTCCTATCCGCGCGGCCCGATGCTGGACAAGGTGGGCGAGACCGCGCTCGACATCTGCGCCTATGCCGCCCACATGGCCGCGCTCACCGGCGCCCATATCATCAAGGTGAAGCCGCCCACCGAGGCGATCTCGCTCGACGCCGCGAAGAAGACCTACGAGAAGTTCCCGGTCCCCGACATCAACACCCTGGCCGGGCGCATCCGGCACGTGGTCCAGGCCTGCTTCGGCGGCCGCCGCCTCGTGGTCTTCTCGGGCGGCGAGGCCGGCACCTTCGAGGCGATGGTGGAGATGGCCAAGGGCATCCATGCCGGCGGCGGCAACGGCTCGATCGTGGGCCGCAACAGCTTCCAGCGCTCCAAGCCCGAGGCGCTGAAGCTGCTCTCCGCCCTCATCGACGTGTACAAGTCGCCGCTCTGATGGCCGGCTCCGCGAAGCAGCCCCCCAAGGCGCAGAATGGCGACGCGCCCGGCTGCCGACTCTACCTGGTGACGCCGCCGGCGCTGGAACCGGCCCGCTTCGCGGAGGATCTCGCCCGGGCGCTGGATGCGGGCGACGTCGCCTGCGTCCAGCTCCGGCTCAAGGATGCGGACGACGACACCATCCGCCGCGCCATCGACGCGCTGCGCCCGGTGGCGCAGTCGCGCGACGTCGCCTTCCTGCTGAACGACCGCGCCGACCTCGCCGTGCAGACGGGCTGCGACGGCGCGCATCTGGGCCAGGAGGACGGCGACCACGCGGCCGCGCGGACGCTGCTGCGCGACGGCATCCTCGGCATCACCTGCCACGCCTCCCGCCACCTCGCCATGGAGGCGGGCGAGCTCGGCGCCGACTACGTGGCCTTCGGCGCCTTCTTCCCCACCGCGACCAAGGAGACCGTCCACAAGGCGGAGCCGGAGATCCTGTCCTGGTGGGCCGAGGTGATGGAGATCCCCTCCGTCGCCATCGGCGGCATCGACGCGGCGAACTGCGCCCCCGTGGTCCGGGCCGGCGCGGATTTCCTGGCGGTCGTCGGGGCGGTATGGAACCACCCGGAAGGGCCGGCCGCCGGAGTCCGGGCCATGAACGCCGCGATCGCCGAAGCCGCGGGCTGAACGGGTCCGGCCGGGCCGCAAAAGAGGAAGCGCCGCTTGGACATCGCCCTGGGACTCTTCCTCACCCTGCTGCTGGTCGTCGTCAGCGTGGTCATCTCCCTGGCGGAAATCTCCTTCGCCGCCGCGCGCGAGACGCGCCTGCGCGCCCTGGCGCAGGAAGGCGACCTGCGCGCCAGCCGCTTCCTCGCCCTGCGGCGCGACACGGCCAGCGTCGTCACCGCCATCCAGATCTGCCTGAACGCCGTCGGCGTGCTCGGCGGCGTGATCGGCGAGGGCCTGCTCTCCCCGCCCTTCTCCGCGGCCCTGGCGGGGATGGGCCTCAGCCCCGCCACCGCCACCACCGCGGGCTCGACCCTCTCCTTCCTGCTGGTCACGATGCTCTTCGTGCTGCTGGCCGACCTGGTGCCCAAGCGCATCGCCATGCAGGCTCCGGAGAAGGTCGCCCTCTCGGTCGGCTGGTTCCCCGCCCTGGCGGTGCGCGTGCTCCGGCCGCTGGTCTTCGTCTTCAGCCGCCTCGCCGACGCCATGCTGCGGATGCTGGGCATGCCCACCACCTCGGTGGCGGAGCTGGTCACGGCCGAGGAACTCCGCGCCACCCTGGCCGCCGGCGTCACCTCCGGCGCGCTGGAAGCGGGCGAGCACCGGCTGATCGAGAACGTCCTGGCGCTGCGCGAGCGTACCGCCGCCTCGGCCATGACGCCGCGCGACGAGATCATCTATCTCGACATCCGGGAATCGCCCGAGACCTGGCAGGAGAAGGTCCGCCGCCACCCCTATTCCCGCTACCCGGTCTGCGACGGCAGCCTGGACCGCGTGCTCGGCCTCACCCGGGCGGAGGACGTGCTGGCCGCGGTGCTGAACGAGGGGCCGGGCGGCATCGACCCCGCCCGCCTGCGCCGCGACGCCCCCGTGGTGCCCGACACGCTCGACCTCTGGGAGGTCCTCTCCCAGTTCGAGGCGCAGAAGGCCGGCTTCGCGGTGGTGGTCAGCGAATACGCCATGGTGGTCGGCGTCATCACCTACAAGGACGTGCTGGCCGTGCTGGTCGGCGGCCTCGCCGATCCCTTCGAGGAAAGCGCCATCGTCCAGCGCGACGAGAATTCCTGGCTGGTGGACGGCATCGCCCCCATGGCCGACGTGGTGCAGACCCTGGGAATCCCGATCTCGCCCGATTCCGGCCCTTACGAGACCGCCGGCGGCTTCGTCATGCACCATCTCCGCCGCGTGCCGCGCAAGGCCGACAAGATGGAGATCGCCGGCTTCACCTTCGAGGTCGTCGATGTCGAGGGCTTCCGCGTGAACCAGCTCCTCGTCACCCGCCGCGCCCTGCCGCGCGAACCCGCCTGACCGCCCCCTACCCGTAGGGCCACCGCCCCAGCCACTGCGTCAGCGCGATCTCCTCCACCCCCGCCGCCAGCATGGCCAGCCGGTCGAAACCCAGTGCGATCCCCGACCCGCCCGGCATGCCATGCTCCAGCGCCCGCAGGAAATCCTCGTCCACCTCCCAGCCTTCCTCGCCATAGAGGCGCCGCCGCTCCGCCACGTCGCGCTCGAAACGGCCCCGCTGCTCCGCGGGGTCGGTCAGCTCGTCGAAGGCATTGGCCAGTTCGATCCCGGCCACGAAGAGCTCGAAGCGCAGCGCCGCCCGGGGGTCCGCCGGATCGCGCCGGGCCAGCGCCGCCTGGGGCGCCGGCCAATGGGTCAGGAAACTCGCCCGCCCGCGCCCGAGATTCGGCTCCACATGGTCGAGCATCAGCCGGAAGAACAGGTCCTCCCAGCCCTCCCCGTCCGGCGCCTCCAGCCCCAGGCCGCGCGCCGCCGCGCGCAGGGCCGCGCCATCCCCCTCCCCGTCCGCCCCGACCGTGGCGAGGATATCCAGCCCCCCGCACCAGCGGCGGAAGGCTTCCGCCACCGGGATGCGCTCGAAGGGCAGGCCGAGATCCGTTTCCACCCCATGCTGCGCCACGCGGGGCGGCAGCACGGCCCGCAGCAGCGCCTCCGCCTCATCCATCATCCCGTCCAGCGACAGGCCCGGCGCGTACCATTCCAGCATGGTGAATTCCGGCGCGTGGCGGGAGGAGACCTCGCCATTCCGCCAGACCCGCGCCAGCTCGAAGACCGGCCCGGCCCCGGCCACCAGCAGCCGCTTCAGCGCCAGTTCCGGCGAGGTCCGCAACCAGAGGTCCCTCGCCTCGCCCGGCCCCAGATGCGGGCGGAAGCGGGAGCGGAAGCCCTGGAGATGCACCTCCATCCCCGGTACCGGCACCAGCGCGGGGGTCTCCACCTCCGTATAGCCGCGGCTGGCGAAGAAGGCCCTGGTCTCCGCCAGGAGCCGGGCGCGGCGGTGCAGCGCCGGCAGGCGGGCCGCGAGGCGTTCGGGAAGCCAGTCCGGCCGGGGGGAAGACGATGCGGGAGAGGACATTGCGCCCGCCTTATAGCGCCTCCGCCGCTTCCGGGAGCGGTGGAAAGGGTGATGACGATCGCATGGATTGTTCCATGCCAGGAAACGAACGGCGCATCCCCTCTCGCCATCCGTCCTTCCCACGACGCGGGTTTGCCATGCGCGGGGCGCGGAAAACATCGCGTTATCGAGAGGGGTTGCCCCTCCCAGCCTTTGCCCAGAGCCGGTCCCACCAGCCATTGTTCTGGATTAAAGGACAAACATTCCGCAGCATCGCTGATTTTCCGGTTCGATTAGTGTCCTATCTATCAATCATGAGAACGGGACAACGAAGCCCCGCTCAACAGGATCGGAACACACCATGCATACCCTCTCGAAGATCGGTCTCGCCGCCCTGATGGCCACCACCCTGATGGCAGCCCCCATGGCGAGCCATGCGGCGGAAGGCGGCGGCTACAGCCAGTACAGCATCGGCTCCACCCCCACGGACACCAGCGGCGCCGGTTCCTCTGCCACCCGCGGCACGCCCAGCTTCGACATGGCCGACAGCTATGCCACCCCGGGCAGCGTCGTGCGGAACAGCAGCAACTCCGGCTCCTCGGCGGTGTCCGGCAAGCCCCTCGGCAACATGCCGGCCAGCCGCTTCAGCTTCGGCTCCACGCCGCTGGACGTGAGCAACAACAACTGAGCCTCCGCCGCCCGGGCAACCGGGGGCAGGACCACGAAACAGGGGCGCTCCGGCCGGAGCGCCCCTGTTTCGTTCGCGCCTTCAGGAACCCTCCCCAAGGACCGCTCCCCCGGACGCGCGGCCCAGCCGTGATCAGGAAACGCCGCGCGCGTTCCTCCGGCACCGCTCCCCCGGACGCGCGGCCCAGCCCCTCCCTCTGGCCGCTTCCACCGCCCCCCATCCTGGTCTAGCTGCTGGCCGCCATGCCCGATGGCCTCCCCCGCCCCACCATGCCGAGCCCCGCCCGCACCCTCCGCGACCCGGAAGCGCTGGCGGAAGCCGGCCTCGTGCCCGTTGAGGCCCTGCCCGGCCTGCGGGCCGTGTCGGAACGCTACGCCATCTCCGTCACGCCCGCCGTGGCGGCGCTGATCGACCGCGCCGACCCCGCCGACCCCATCGCGGCGCAGTACATCCCCCGCGCGGCGGAACTCCTCACCTCCCCGCAGGAGCTGGAGGACCCGACCGCCGACCATCCCCATTCCCCGGTGAAGGGCGTGGTCCACCGCTATCCCGACCGCGCCCTGCTGAAGCCGCTCCTGGCCTGCCCGGTCTATTGCCGCTTCTGCTTCCGGCGCGAACAGGTCGGCCCCGATGGCGGCCTGCTGTCGGAGGCGGAGCTGGACGCCGCGCTGGACTACTTCGCCCGCACCCCGCAACTGCGGGAGGCGATCCTGACCGGCGGCGACCCGCTGATGCTCTCGCCCCGCCGCCTCGGCGCGATCGTCGCCCGCCTGTCCGCCATCCCGCATATCGAGATCATCCGCCTCCATTCCCGCGTGCCGGTGGCCGACCCCGCCCGCGTCACCCCCGCGCTAGTCGAAGCGCTGGAGACGGAAAAGGCCCTCTTCCTCTGCGTGCATGCCAACCATGCCCGCGAATTCTCCCCCCGGCCCGTTCCGCCCTGCGCCTCCTGGCGCGGGGCGGGGTGGCCCTGCTCGGGCAGTCGGTGCTGCTGCGCGGGGTGAACGACAGCGAGGCCGCGCTGGAGGACCTTTTCCGCGCCATGCTCGCCAGCCGGATCAAGCCCTACTACCTGCACCAGCTCGACCGCGCCCCCGGCACCGCCCGCTTCGAGGTGCCGATCGCCGAGGGCCGCCGCCTGCTCCGCGCCCTGCGCGGCCGCCTCACCGGCCTCGCCTGGCCGGTCTATGCGCTCGACACGCCCGGCGGCGGCGGCAAGGCCCCGGTCGGCCCGGAATTCGCGGCCCCCGAGGGCACGGACTGGGTGGTGGAACGGCCGCTGGACGGCGCGCCCTACCGCCACGCTGCTCCCCTGCCCACGGGCGGCAATCCGGCGGACCGGCGGGAAAGGTCCTTTCCCGAAAGGTCCTCCTGACACCGCCACGGATCACGGCATCTCCTCCGCTCCCCTTTCCGGCGCTCCCCCTTCCAGCCTTGGCATCAGGGCGAAAGGGCCTTCCCGGAAGCGCTGCCGCAGGAACTCCACACAGACCCGCACCTTGGCGGAATGGCGCAGCCGCGCCGTGGAGACCGCCCAGACATCGGCCGGCTGCCGCCATTCCGGCAGGATATGCACCAGCCCCCCATCCCGCAGATG
Source organism: Roseomonas gilardii subsp. gilardii (assembly GCF_023078375.1). Classification (NCBI taxonomy): domain Bacteria; kingdom Pseudomonadati; phylum Pseudomonadota; class Alphaproteobacteria; order Acetobacterales; family Roseomonadaceae; genus Roseomonas; species Roseomonas gilardii. Next base: position 3,343,670 of record NZ_CP095554.1, read on the forward strand.
CTCCGCCACGTCCCAGGCGGACACCATGACGATGCCATGCCCGTCGCGGGCCCAGCCCAGTACGACATCGGTATGGTTCGCGGCCATGTTGCCCGTCACCTTCACCGTCTCGGGGCCGTTGGGCCCTTCCAGCCGCCAGACCCCGAAGGCTTCCTCGCGCTCACGGAACAGCAGGCAGTTGTGCTGCGCCACCTCGGCCAGCACGCGCGGCCATCCCTGCCGCTCCAGATAGGCAGGCGCGGCGCAGAGGATGCGCCAGCTCCGCAGGATCCGGTGCGCGATCAGGTTCGGCTCCTGCACCTCGCCCACCCGGATATCGAGGTGGAAGCCCTCGGCCACGAGGTCGGCGCGCCGGTCCAGCAGTTCCAGCCAGACCTCCAGCCCCGGGTGCCGCCGCACCAGCTCCGACAAGGCTGGGGCGACATGGTTCCGCCCGAGCCGGGAACTGGTGCTGATGCGCAGCGGGCCTTGCGGCCGGCCCCGCATCCCGGCCAGGTCCTCCCGCATCTCCTCGACATCGCCGAGGATGCGACGCGCCCAGCGATAGACCGACTCCCCCTCGTCGGTGATGCCGACACGGCGGGTGGTGCGCGCGAAGAGCCTGACGCCCAGCGCTTCCTCCAGCAGCGCGATGCGCTTGCTGACATAGGTCGCCGAAACCCCGAGCTCCGCCGCACCCGCCGCGAAACTGGACCGGCGGGCAACCGTGCAGAACAGGCGCAGGTCGCGCAGGGAGGGTCCATTATCCACGCCTAGTTCTTTCAGAATGTGATTTCCGCCAGATTATCTCTCATTCCATCCGCAATAACCTCCCTTCCGCGCAAGATGCGGAAACGGGAGGACGGAATGGAACAGGTGCGTATCGCCGTGGCAGGGGCCGGGCTGATCGGCCGGCGGCATATCGAGGAAATCGTCAGGAGCCAGGGCGCGGTCCTGTCCGCCATCATCGATCCCTCCCCTGCCGCGCGGGAGATCGCGGACCGCGAAGGCGTCCCGCTCTATCCCTCCCTGCGCGACTGCTTCGCCCATGACAGGCCGGACGGGGTGGTGCTGGCGACGCCCAACCAGATGCATGTCGCGCAGGGGCTCGAATGCGTCGCCGCCCGCGTGCCGGTCCTGGTGGAGAAGCCGATCGGCCACCGGCCGGACGAGGCGCTGCGACTGGTCGAGGCCGCGGAGCAGGCCGGAATTCCCCTGCTGGTCGGCCATCACCGCCCGCACAGCCCGATCCTGCGCAAGGCGGTCGAGGTGGTGCGCTCGGGCATCCTCGGCCGGCTGGTCGGCGTGATCGGCAGCGCCGTCTTCTACAAGCCCGACGCGGACGGCTACTACGACGGCCCCTTCGCCTGGCGCCGCGAGCCCGGCGGCGGGCCGGTCCTGATCAACATGATCCACGAGGTCGGCAATCTGCGCGCCATGATCGGCGAGATCGTCGCGGTGCAGGCGCTCGCCTCCAACGCCACGCGGAACTTCGCGGTGGAGGACACGGTCGCCATCAACCTCCGCTTCGCCAATGGCGCGCTCGGCACCTTCATGCTCTCCGACACCGCCGCCTCCCCGAAGAGCTGGGAGCAGACCTCGCGGGAGAACGCGGCCTATCCGACCTATCCAGAGGAGGACGCCTACACCATCCTCGGCACCGACGGCTCCCTGGCCGTGCCGACGATGCGGCTGAAATACTATGCCCGGAAGGAGGACCGCTCCTGGCACAAGCCCTTCCGGGAGGAGGTCCTGCCAGTGGAGCGGACCGACCCGCTCGCCCGGCAGATCGAGCATTTCGCGGCGGTGATCCGGGGGGAGGAAGCACCGCTGGTGACCGGACGGGACGGGCTGCGGAACCTGCGCGTCACCGACGCGATCCTGGAGGCCGCGCGCAGCGGCGGGACCGTCAGCCTTTCCGGCTGACGCCCGCGGCCGCCGCGCGCTCCCGCGCCGCCAGCAACCGCCGGAACAGCGGCTCCACCTCATCCGGATGCCGCAGCCGGTGCCGTTCCAGATGCGCCAGCCCCGGGTCCTCCAGCAGCGCCGCATAGGCCCGTCGCTGCTGGTGATAGGTGCGCCAGGCCCAGCGGAGCGGGTGATCCGCGTCCAGCCATTGCCGGAATGCCTCCCGGTTGCCGGTGCCCGGCCAGATCTCGCGCCGCGTGACCGCCCGCCGCAGGGAGCGCCAGAGGACCCGCCGCATGACCAGGGAGCGCGGATAGTCCAGCCAGATCACATGCGTCGCGCGATCCAGCACGAGGTCGCGCACCCGGCCGTAATTGCCGTCGCTGACCCATCCCTCCGCCGCCACGGCCAGCGCCACCCGGCGCCGGAATTCCGGCAGGTCATGCGTGTTCAGGTCGCGCCAGCCCGCCTGCCAGTTGATCGCGTCCAGCTCGACATGCGGCACGCCCAGCGCGGCGGCGAGGCGCCGCGCCAGGGTGGACTTGCCCGATCCCGACACGCCGAAGACGGCAACACGCATCCCGCTCCACTCCCCGTTTCCGCCCCTCCCCGGCCCCTCGCCGCGGGGCCGCCCCCTGCCCGGCGCACCGCTGCCCCGGTTGCCCGAAAGCGCCCGGGGGTCTAAACGCCGCCCTTCAGCGCGGGCGCCACGCCGCCCGCCCGCTCCTTTCCCAGTCCGCCATCTCAGACCACGAGGACGAGCCGCCCCCATGGCGAAGCAGCAGGCCAACCAGATGCGCCCTGGCCAGGTGATCGAATTCGAGGGCCGCCGCTGGTCCGTGCTCAAGATCAACATCATGACCCCCGGCAAGGGCGCGGCCGTGATCCAGGTCGAGATGCGCGACGTGAAGTCCGGCACCAAGAAGGACCAGCGCTGGCGCACCCAGGACACGGTCGAGCGCCTGACCACCGAGGACAAGGAGTACACCTACTCCTACGCCGATGGCGAAAGCCTGATCCTGATGGACCCGGAGACCTTCGAGCAGCACAGCGTGCCCAAGGAGATCCTGGGTGACCGCCTGCCCTTCCTGGTCGAGAACATGACCGTCAACGTCCGCCTGATCGAGGGCGACCCGGTCTCCATGGACCTGCCGGACACGGTGGTGCTGGAGGTGACGGAGGCCGACCCGGTGGTGAAGAACCAGACGGCCACCTCCTCCTACAAGCCGGCGATGCTGAGCAACGGCGTGAAGACGCTGGTGCCGCCCTTCATCTCCACCGGCGAGAAGATCGTGGTCCGCACCGAGGACGCCTCCTACGTGGAACGCGCCAAGGGCTGAGCCCCGGCTGCCTCCCCGCCCTGGCGGGGAGGGCTTTCCGAAGCTGGCGGCGCCCTTTCCCGGGCGCCCCGATCCGGGCAGGCTGCGGCCTGCCCTTTTCCGTCATTCCCGCCCGGCGCGCTTCCGACCGGGCCGCGCCCCCGGACCCGCCCCATCCGGTCCCGGGGGCAGCCGGCCGGCCCCACGCCCCGGGCGCAGCGAGGATCCACGCGATGCGCCCGAGCCCCCGACTCTCCCCCGCGCTCAATGTCGTCATCCAGGCCGCGCAGAAGGCCGGCAAGCGCCTGCTGCGCGATTTCGGCGAGGTCGAGAACCTCCAGGTCAGCGTGAAGGGCCCCGGCGACTTCGTGTCCCAGGCCGATCTGCGCGCCGAGGAAAGCCTGCGCGCCGACCTCACCAAGGCCCGCCCGGGCTTCGCCCTCCTGATGGAGGAAAGCGGCGAGAGCGGCGACAAGGACTGGGAATGGCGCTGGGTGGTGGACCCGCTGGACGGCACCAGCAACTTCCTGCACGGCATCCCGCAGTGGTGCGTCTCCATCGGCATCGAGAAGCGCACCGGCGAGAACAGCTCCGAGGTGGTGGCCGGCGTCATCTACAACCCGGCGCTGGACGAGCTCTTCTGGGCCGAGAAGGGCATGGGCGCCTTCCTGAACGACCGCCGCCTCCGCGTCTCCGGCCGCCGCAACATGCAGGAGGCGCTCTTCGCCACCGGCATCCCCTTCGCCAACGTGCCGAAACGCGCCGAATTCTCCGCCACCCTCGCCCGGCTGATGCCGCAGGTGGCCGGCGTGCGCCGATTCGGCGCGGCGGCGCTCGACCTCGCCTGGGTGGCGGCGGGCCGCTACGAGGGATTCTGGGAACTGGGGCTGAAGCCCTGGGACTGCGCCGCCGGCATCGTGCTGGTGAAGGAAGCCGGCGGCTATGTCACCGATCCGGACGGCAACGACCCCTGGCCGCATGGCAACATCGTCGCCGGCAACCCGAATCTGCACGGCCCGCTGCGGGAGGCGGTGGCCGAAGGGATCGCCCGCGTCGCGGCCAGCCGCGCCACGGCGGGCTGAACCGCCCCCCCCGCCTCATCCTGGACCGGCCGGGCCGCATCGCCCCGGCCGGCCCATCGCCGGCACGGCGCATCCCGCCCCCCCCAAAAAGGCACACAGGCACACAGGCGCGGCAAGGGGCTGTTCCGGCCCCCGCCGATCTGCTCTAGCCTCGCGGCCAATGCCTCCGGTCCCAAAACTTCTCCGGCCCGCCCTGATCCTGGCCTGCCTGCTCAGCCTCCTGCCCGGTTCCGGGTGGGCGCAATCCGACCTGCCCCTGCCGCCGCCGCCCCCTCCGGCCCCGCCGCCACCGGTGCAGCTCGCCCCCGGCCCGGTGCCGCGCCCGCCCGCCCCGCCCGCCACCACCGCCTATGCCGACATTCCGCTGGCCGAGGGCATCGCCACCCTGCCCGAGGGGCTCTGGCGCATCCAGGGCGACGTCACGCCGGCACAGCAGGCGGCGCTGCAACGGCTCGCCAGGGCCATGGCGGACCGCAGCCGGGGCCGCGTCACCGTGCTGGCCCGCGTCTCCGGCCCGGCGGACGACCTGTCCACCGCCCGGCGCGACAGCCTGGCCCGGGCGCAGGAGATCAAGCGCCTCCTCGAATCCGGCGGCCTGCCCGGCACGCGCATCGACCTGCGCCCGCTCGGCCTGACCATCGAGGCCACCGACAGCATCGACCTGATCCCACCCGCCCCGGCGCGCGGCGCCACGGCCCCCTCGCCCACTCCCCCTTCACCCACCCCGCCACCGGCGGCCCCGCCCGCCCCACGCAGAGGATGAACATCCCATGACCCGCCCCACCCGCTACCTGCTGCGGATGGTGGTCTTCCTGGCCGTGGTGCTGGCCATCGCGGCCCTGCTCTCGGCACAGCTCCTGGTGGCCTTCATGGCCAATCCGGTGCTGAACGGGGTGATCCTCGGCGTGCTTCTGCTGGGCATCGTCTGGACCTTCCGCCAGGTGCTCACCATCCGGCGGGAGGCCGACTGGCTGGAGGAATTCCGCCGCCAGGGCCCCGGCCAGACGGCGCAGCCCGCCCCCAGCCTGCTCGCCCCCATGGCCTCCATGCTGGCCAGCCGCCGCGGGGAGACCTTCTCCCTCTCCGCCCCGGCGATGCGCTCCGTGCTCGACGGCATCGCCGCGCGGCTGGACGAGAGCCGCGAGCTCTCCCGCTACATGACCGGGCTGCTGATCTTCCTCGGCCTGCTCGGCACCTTCTGGGGCCTGATCATGACGATCGGCGCGGTGGGGGAGGTCATCAACGGTATGTCGGTCGGCTCCGGCGACCTGAACACGCTGTTCAACCAGCTCAAATCCGGCCTCGCCCAGCCGCTGGGCGGCATGTCGATCGCCTTCTCCTCCTCCATGCTGGGCCTCGGCGGCTCGCTGGTGCTGGGCTTCCTCGACCTCACCGCCGGACAGGCGCAGAACCGCTTCTACAACGAGCTGGAGGAATGGCTCGCCTCCTCCACCCGCCTCTCCTCCGGCGTCCTCGGCGCCGAGGGCGAGGGCGGCTCCGTCCCCGCCTATGTCCAGGCCCTGCTGGAACAGACCGCCGAGAACCTGGAAGGGCTCCAGCGCATCATGGCGCGCGGCGAGGAACGCTCCGCCCATGCCGGACAGGCACTGAACACGCTCACCGAACGCCTCTCCGTCCTCACCGACCAGATGCGCGCCAGCCAGGTGCTGATGCAGCGCATGGCCGAGGGGCAGGCCGCCCTTTCCCCCGTGCTGCAACGGCTGGGGGAGGCGCAGGGGCATGGCGAGGCCTCCTATGCCCATCTGCGCAACATCGAGCTCTACCTCGCCCGCCTCGTCGAGGAGGTGAGCCAGGGCCGCGCGCAATCCACCCAGGAAATCCGCAGCGAGATCAAGCTGCTCGCCCGCACCATCGCCGCCCTGGCGGAATCGCCCTGATGGCGGCCCCGATGGCGGCCATGCAGGCGGGGCGCTGACCGATGGCGCGCGGCATCCGGCGCTCCCAGCGCGAGGGGCTCAACGCTTGGCCCGGCTATGTGGACGCCCTGTCCACCCTGCTGATGGTCATCATCTTCGTGCTGCTGGTCTTCGTGCTGGCGCAGGGCTTCCTGTCCGTCACGCTCAGCTCGCGCGACCGGGCGCTGGACCGGCTGAACCGGCAGGTGGCCGAACTGGCCGACCTGCTCTCCCTGGAACGCACCCAGACGGACGAGCTCCGCGCCAGCCTCGGCCGCGCCCAGGACGAGGCACGCCGGGCCACCGCCGCCCGCGACGCGGCGCAGGGCGAGCTGACCGGGCTGCGCACCGAGCGCGACCAGCTCCATGACGAGCGCGACACGCTGCGCGATGCCCGCGACCAGCTCGCCGCCCGCCTCTCCGACGCGGAACTGGCCGCGCGCGGCACGAACGAGCGCATCGCCTCGCTCGAATCGCGCCTGACCGAGGCGCTGGGCCGGGCGGAGGCGGTGGGCGGCCAGACCGCCGAGGCGGTGCGGCAGCGCGCCGAGGCCGCCCGCGCCCTCAGCGCGGCCCAGGCCGGACGGCAGCAGGCGGAACAGGCCCTCGCCCAGGCCCAGGCCCAGTCCCAGGCCCAGATCACGTCCCTCCAGGCCGAGGCCGCGAAGCTGTCCGACCAGGTGCGCGCCCTGACCGCGCTGCGCGACCAGTTGGAGAAGCAGGCGCAGGAAGCCCAGGCGAAGCTCGGCGAGGAACAGCGCGCCCATGGCGAGGCCGTGCGCCTGTCCGAAAGCGCCCAGGCCCAGGCGGCCCTGCTGAACCGGCAGATCGACGAGCTGAAGGCGCAGCTCCAGCGCCTGTCCGCCGCGCTCGACGTGCAGCAGAAGGCCGGGCAGGAGAAGGACGACGCGCAGATCGCCGATCTCGGCACCCGCCTGAACGCCGCCCTCGCCGCGAAGGTCGAGGAGCTCCAGCGCTACCGCAGCGACTTCTTCGGCCGGCTGCGGGAGGTGCTGGGCGACCGGCCGGATGTCCGCATCGTCGGCGACCGCTTCGTCTTCCAGTCCGAGGTGCTCTTCCCTGTCGGCAGCGCCGACCTGTCCGACAGCGGCAAGGCGCAGATCCGCCAGATCGCCGGGGTGCTCAAGGACATCTCCACCCGCATTCCGCCCGGCACGCCCTGGATCCTGCGCGTGGACGGCCATGCCGACCGCACGCCCTTCCGCGGCGGCGGCCGCTTCGCCTCGAACTGGGAGCTCAGCGCGGCCCGCGCCATCGCCGTGGCGCAACTGCTGATCGGGGAGGGCCTGCCGCCCAACCGCGTGGCTGCCGCGGCCTTCGGCGACAACCAGCCGATCGACCCGGGCGACAGCCCCGAGGCCCTGGCGAAGAACCGCCGCATCGAGCTGCGCCTGACCGACCGCTGAGGCCGCCGGGCGCTGGCTCTCGCTGACACCAGGCCACGCCGGAGAGCCCCGCCGATCCACCGGCGTTCAGGGATCGGGCCCGGGACCGACCATGCCGCCCGGTGCCCACCCAAGGCGGGGTCCGGGGGAATGCCATTCCCCCAGCGGAGGAGGTTCCGGGGGAGGCGGAGCCTCCATCCGGGGCGGGCCAAGGGAGCGGCGCCGAAGGCCAGCCAGCGTCAGAGGATCTTGGCCTCGAAGGGCGGCAGCAGGTCCGGCGCCTCGAATTCCAGCACCCAGAGGTCCGGGTCGCGCTTCACCTGCCGCGCGACATAGGCATCGGCGGCCTCCTGGTCCACCGCCGCCGCGCCGGTGCCGCGCATCCAGGCCTGCCGGCCCTCGGCGTCGCGCACCTGGGACAGCACCACCAGCCCCTCCCGCCCATGCAGGACGCAGAGGATGCCGCCGCTGTCGGGGTCCCCCTTCCGCAGCACCATGCCGGGGCGTCCGGCCTGGTCCCCGAGGCGAAGGGCCATCGAGGCCCAGATACCGGCTTTCACACGCGCTTCCATGCTCCTGGAGGTGCCGCCGGCGCGGCTCCGGCGCAAGCCCCGCCACAGCCTCTTGCCGCCGCCGCGCCGCCGCGCGAAACACCCGCGAACCGACAGGGGATGAGCAGGATGGCTGCACCGGAGCGCCGTTTGACGGAAGGCCAGCGCGCCTATGAGGCGAAGCGCGCGGCCAAGGCAGGTATGAGCCTGGAGAAGTGGCTGGCTTCCCGCGAGCGGGAGCGCGAGGCGGCGAAGCCGGCAGCCCCCGCGGCCCCCAAGCCGCAGGGCAAGGCCCGCGCCTTCTTCAGCAAGCTGATGGAGAAGGCCAACAAGCCGATCGGCTGAAACCCCGGCACCGCCCGGCGAGGGTGCCGGCCATGATCGCCGCCCATGCCGACTGGTCGGTGAACCCGGGCAAGCGCTGGTTCACCCGCGCCCACCGCGCGGGGCCGGGCCTCTGGCACGCCACCGCCCCGCGCCCGGTCGGCGATCCCTCCACCTGGGCCGCCACCCTTCTGGCGGAAGGCCCCGCTCTGGCGCTGGGGCTCGACCTGCCTCTCGGCCTGCCCCGCGCCTATGCCCGCCAGCGCCCCGAAGCGGATTTCCCGGCCTTCCTGCGCACCCTTTCCGCGCGCCCCGGCTTCTGGCGGGTGGCGGACAGCATCGCCGGGGTCTCCGCCGACAGCCCCTTCTACCCGGCGCGCGGCCGGCGCGGCATGACCCGCCTGGAACACGCCCTGGCGCTCGGCATGGCGGAGGCTTCGGGCCTCTGCCGCCTCTGCGACCTCGCCACGGCGGAACGCCCCGCCGGTGCCCCGCTCTTCTGGACGCTCGGCGCCAACCAGACGGGCAAGGCCGCGATCTCCGCCTGGCGGGACTGGCTGGTCCCGGCCCTCGCCGCCGGCGCCCCCTACCGGCTCTGGCCTTTCGAGGGCGGGCTGCACGCCCTGCTGGCGCCGGGGCGGGCCGTGCTGGCCGAGGTCTATCCGGCGGAATGCCTGCGCCATCTCGGCCTGCGCCTGTCCGGCAGCAAGCGCAGCCGGGCGGTGCGGCTCCAGGCCCTGCCCGGGCTGCGGCAGGCCATGGCGCGGCTCGGCATCACGCCGGATGCCGCGCTGGAGGCGGCGCTGGCGGAAGGCTTCGGCGCCGATGCCGCCGGGGAGGACCGGTTCGACAGCCTGCTCGGCCTGCTCGGCCTCATCGGCGTGCTGGACGGCCACCGCCCGGATTTCGTCCCCGACGATCCCTGGCTGCGCCGCTGGGAAGGCTGGGTCCTGGGCCAGACAAGCCTTCCCAACAGCCTTCCCGCCGCGCCCTACCCGGCCGGCGCGTAGAGCCCCGCCCCCTCGGCGACGCTCTTCGCCAGCGCCAGGGTGAGGTCCAGGGTCGGCGTCTCCACCCCCGCCAGGCGGGCGAGGCGCAGCGGCGCCAGCAGGATCGCCTCCACCTCCATCTGCCGGCCGAGTTCCAGGTCCTGCAGGATCGACGGCTTGTGCCCGCTGCGCCCGACGCCCGACAGCTTCGCGACCGGGTCCTCGTCGAGCGTGATGCCGAGCCCGGCGGCGATGGCCTGCGCCTCGCGGATCATCCGCTCCGCCGCCGCGGCCACCACCGGATCGGCATAGGTCTCCCGCAGGTTCCGCCGGGTCAGGATGCAGAGCGGCCCATAGGAGATGTTGCCCATCAGCTTGGCCCAGATCTCCTTCCGGATCTCCGTGGTCACGGGCACCTCGCTCAGGCCGCCGGCCCGGAACAGCCCGGCCAGCGCCTCGGCGCGCGGCGTCACCCGCCCGTCCGGCTCGCCCAGGATCAGGCGGCTGCCCTTGCCCTCCACCGACACCACCCCGGGCTCGACCACGGCGCAGGAGGAATAGACCACCCCGCCGACCGTGCGCGCGATGCCCACGGCCTCGCGCAGCGCGCCGCCCGGATCGAGCTCCGGCATGCTCCGCCCCTCCAGCACCCCGCCGGCCCCGTCGGCATACCACCAGGGGATGCCGTTCATCGCGAAGACCACCGCGGTCTCCGTCCCGAGCAGCGGCCCGATCATCCGCGCCACCTGCGGCAGGGCCGGCGCCTTGGTGGTGACGACCACCGCATCCTGCGGCCCCAGCTCGGCCGGGTCCTCCGCCGCGGCGATGCGCAGCTTGTGCTCGCCGTCATAGGCCCGCACCACCAGCCCGCGCGCCCGGATGGCGGCGAGCTGCGCACCGCGCGCGACCACGGAGATCTCCGCCCCGCCCTTCGCCAGGCGCATCGCCAGATGGCCGCCGATCGCCCCGGCGCCGAAGACGCAAACCTTCATGTCAGCCCCATTTTCCTGTCATCGCCGTCATGCCCACGCCACTCGCCGCGCTCAGGACAGCAGTTCCAGCGCCGCGCGGGACAGCGCCTGCACGCCCAGCGCGATGCAGCGCTCGTCGGGCTGGTAGAAGGCGTTGTGCAGCCGGTCGTCCCGGCCCGGCGCGCCGGAGCCGATCAGCATCTGGAAGGCGGGCATCCGCTCGGAGAAGGCCGAGAAATCCTCCGACCCCATGCTCGGCTCCCCCTCCTCCGGCTCGACGCCGAGCTGCGTCCGGATCGCCGCCACCGAGGGGGCGAGCACCCGGTCGTCATTCACCAGCGGCGGCACCCGGCGGGCATAGTTCAGCTCGCAGGTCACGCGCATCCCCACCTCCAGCCCGGCCACCAGCCGGCGGATCGCCGCCTCGGCGGTGTCGCGCGCCTCCGGATGCAGCGTCCGCACCGTGCCCTTCAGCGCCACCCGCTCGGGGATGATGTTATAGGTCGTGCCGCCCTGGAACATGCCCACCGTCACCACGGCGGGGTGCAGCGGCCGCACCTCGCGGCTCACCACCGTCTGCACCTGGGCCACGAACTGCGCCGCCGCCACGATCGGGTCCACCGCCGCATAGGGATGCGCCGCGTGCCCCGACTTGCCCCGGATCGTCAGGTCGAACAGGTCCGAGGCCGCCAGCCCCGCCCCGCGCACATAGCCGAAGCTGCCGACCGGCTTGTCCGGCACGTTGTGGAAGCCCAGCGCCATGTCCACGCCCTCCGCCGCCCCGTCGGCGATCATGGCGGCGGCACCCTCCAGGATCTCCTCCGCCGGCTGGAAGACCAGCATCACCCGCCCCGCCAGCATCGGCGCGATCCCCCGCAGCACCTCCGCCACGCCGAGCAGCGTCACCGTGTGGATGTCGTGCCCGCAGGCATGCATCTTCCCGGCCACAGTGCTGGCGAAATCCTGCCCCGTCTCCTCGTGGATCGGCAGCGCGTCCATGTCGGCGCGGATCGCCAGGGTCGGCCCCGGCCGGCCGCCCTCGATCACCCCCAGCACGCCCGTGCGCCCCACCCCGGTCCGGTGCGGGATGCCCAGCCGCGCCAGCTCCGCCGCCACGATCCCGGCGGTCCGCACCTCCTCGAAACCCAGTTCCGGATGCGCGTGAATGTCACGGCGCAGGCCGATCAGCCGCTCTTCGGCGGCCGCGGCGATCCCGGCGATTCGGCCGGTGGGGTCGTTGGAACGCATCTCTGTCACGGGGCGTCTCCGGAGGGCGTCGGCACCCGCGCCGGCCGGGGCCGGTGGGGTCGCGCGGGTGGGAAAACCGGGTGGAAAAACGGGCGGGGCGAAGGCCGCCGCTGCCCGGCAGCATAAAAAAGGTGGGCCATCCCACAAGGGCACTCCCTTGCGACGGAGTGTTTCCCCGCATTACGCTTCATCAACTTCAAAGTCAGGGGAGGACCAAGGGGATGCCGCGTGCGAACGCCGCCATCGCCGGGCGCGGGCAGCGCCAGGCGTCAGGAGATCCGGCGCGCCCGGCCTTTCGCGTCCTTATCCGTGCCTTTGCTGGACACTGCCTCTCCCCCAACCGGGGTGGCCAGGAAGGAGGCGATGCCCGGCCCGAACCGGCCGCGTAGCGCGATTCGGAGACAACACGCGTGAAGATCAACACGAAGGACCTGATTTCCGGGGGGCTGCTGGCGCTGCTCTCGGTGATCGGGCTTTGGCTGAACACGGAGCATACGCTGGGCGACGCGCGGCGCATGGGCCCCGGCTACATGCCGATGCTGGTGTTCGGGCTGCTGCTGGTGCTGGGGGCGCTGGTCATCCTGGTGAGCCTGCGCAGCGGCCCGGACCCGCTGGAGCGCTGGACGAGCATGGACCTGACCACGGTGCTGATCGGCACCGCCGCCGGCCTGGTGGTCTGGCAGGTGCTGGAGCGCATGGGGGTGGGCGAGGGCAACTGGCGCCAGATCGGCTTCGCCTTCGTGGTCGGCCTCGGCATCATGGCGGCCTCGCCGGGCTGGCGCCCGCTGGCGCTGGTCAGCGTCTCCATGGCGGTCTTCGCCCTGGCGCTGGAACCGCTCGGACTGGTGGTCGCCCTGGTGCTCAGCCTCACCGTCAGCGCCTTCGCCGACAGCAGCCATACGGTGAAGGGCGTGCTGGGCATGCTGGTGGCGCTGATCGTGATGGCCTGGGTCATCTTCATCTGGCAGCTCGACATCCGGGTGCCGGTCTGGCCGACGGCCTTCTGAGAGCAGACGCACCATGGACCTCATCGCCAACCTCGCGCACGGCTTCGGCGTCGCGCTCTCCTTCGACAACCTGCTCTTCGCGCTGCTCGGCGCCCTGATCGGCACCGCCATCGGCGTGCTGCCGGGCATCGGCCCGGTGGCCACCATCTCCCTGCTGCTGCCCATCACCTTCGGCCAGCCCGCCACCACCGCCATCATCATGCTCGCCGGCATCTACTACGGCGCGCAGTATGGCGGCTCGACCACCGCCATCCTGCTCAACCTGCCCGGCGAGGTCTCCTCGGTCGTCACCACGCTCGAGGGCTACAAGATGGCCCGCAACGGGCGGGCGGGGGCGGCGCTGACCATCGCGGCGCTCGGCTCCTTCTTCGCCGGCACGGTGGCGACCCTGGTGGTGGCGGCCTCCGGCCCGCTGCTGACCCAGGTGGCCCTCTCCTTCGGCCCGGCGGACTACTTCTCGCTCATGCTGCTCGGCCTGATCATCTCGGCGGTGCTGGCCCAGGGCTCGGTGGTCAAGTCCATCTCCATGGTGGTGCTGGGCGTGGCGCTGGGCCTGGTCGGCACCGACGTGCAGACCGGCCAGCAGCGCTTCACCTTCGGCATCCCCGAACTCTCCGACGGCCTGGGCTTCGCCTCCATCGCCATGGGCATGTTCGGCATCTCCGAGATCATCCTCAACCTCGAGCGCCCCGAGGCGCGCGAGGTGCTCAAGACCAAGATCGGCAGCCTGTGGCTGACCAAGGAGGAGTTCCGCCGCGCCACCCCGGCGGTGCTGCGCGGCACGGTGCTGGGCTCGGTGCTGGGCATCCTGCCCGGCGGCGGCGCGGCGCTTTCCGCCTTCGGCTCCTATATGCTGGAGCGCAAGGTGGCCAAGCACCGCCACGAGTTCGGCAACGGCGCCATCGAGGGCGTGGCCGGGCCGGAATCGGCCAACAACGCCGCCGCCCAGACCTCCTTCATCCCCCTGCTCACCCTGGGCATCCCCGCCAACGCGGTGATGGCGCTGATGGTCGGCGCCCTGATCATCCAGGGCATCCAGCCCGGCCCGCGCATGGTGGAGGCCCAGCCCGACCTGTTCTGGGGCCTGATCTGCTCCATGTGGATCGGCAACCTGATGCTGCTGGTCATCAACCTGCCGATGATCGGCATGTGGGTGAAGCTGCTCAGCGTGCCCTACAAGTACATGTACCCGGCGATCCTGATGTTCTGCGTCATCGGCGTCTACTCGCTCAACAACAGCGTCTTCGACGTCTACCAGACGCTCGCCTTCGGCATCCTGGGCTACGCCTTCACCAAGCTGAACCTCTCGGCCGCCCCGCTGCTGATCGGCTTCGTGCTCGGCCCGATGATGGAGGAGCACCTGCGCCGCGCCATGCTGCTCTCCCGCGGCGACGCCTATGTCTTCATCGACTTCGCCAACCGCCCCATCAGCGCTTCCCTGCTGGTCATCTGCGCCCTCGTCCTCGGTTCCATGATGCTCCCCGCCCTGCGCAAGAAGAAGGACGAGGCCATCGCGGAGTGATTTCATAAAAGAGAAATGTCCGAAAATAGAAGCGGGCCGTCTGGCCCGCTTCCCTTTTGTGCAGCGCTCCGCTAGGTCGTGAGGCTACCGAGCGTTAAGGACCTGCGCGATCGATGACAGCTGCCGCTGCGTCTCTCATCCCTGTCGTCCTCTGCGGAGGAACCGGCACCCGGCTTTGGCCCCTGTCGCGTGAGGGATACCCGAAGCAGTTCTGGCCGCTCGCCGGCGAGAAGACCATGCTTCAGGCCACCGCGAGCCGCGCCCAGGGCCCTGGCTTCGCGCCCCCCATCCTGGTCGCCTCGGAACCGCACCGCTTCCTAGTGGCCGAGCAGTTGCGCGAGGACGGCATCGAGGACGCCCGCATCGTCCTGGAGCCGGAGGGCCGCAACTCCGCCCCCGCCATCGCCGCCGCCGCCGTGATCGCCGCGGAGCAGGACCCGCGCGCCATCCTCTGGATCATGGCCGCAGACGCCGTGATCGGTGACAAGGACGCGCTGCTGGAGGCGGTGAAGCTGGCCGCCGAGGCCGCCCAGGCCGGCTCCATCGTGGCCTTCGGCATGAAGCCGACCGCGCCCGAGACGGGCTATGGCTACATCGAGGCCGGCGACCCGCTGCCGCAGGTCGAAGGCCTCTTCAAGATCAAGAGCTTCGTCGAGAAGCCGGACGCCGCCACCGCCCGCCACTTCCTGGAAGGCGGCCGCCACCTCTGGAACTCCGGCATGTTCGTGGCCTCCGCCGCGACCTGGCTGGCGGAGCTGGAGCGCCTGGCGCCCGAGCTGATGGAGGCCGTCCGCGCCTCGGTGGAGGGCGCCAAGCGCGACCTCGACTTCGTGCGCCTCGACGCCAAGGCCTTCTGCAAGGCCCCCTCCATCTCCATCGACTACGCGGTGATGGAGAAGACCCCGCATGCCGTGGTCGTCCCCGCCTCGCTCGGCTGGTCCGATGTCGGCTCCTGGGACGCACTCTGGGCCGTCTCGCCCAAGGACGAGAAGAACAACGCCACCCACGGTCCGGTCCACCTGGTGGATGCCGAGGGCTGCTTCGTCCGCTCCGAGGGCATGCTCACCGGCGTGGTCGGCCTCAAGGACGCCGTGATCGTCGTCACCGAGGACGCCGTGCTCGCCATGTCCCGCGACAAGGCGCAGGACGTGAAGAAGCTGGTGGAGAAGCTCAAGGCCGCCGGCATCAAGGAAGCCACCGAGCATCGCCGCGCCTATCGCCCCTGGGGCCACTACGAGGGCCTGATCCTCGGCAACCGCTTCCAGGTGAAGAAGATCCAGGTCCGCCCGGGCCAGAAGCTCAGCCTGCAGAAGCACCACCACCGGGCCGAGCACTGGGTCGTGGTGAACGGCACCGCCATCGTGGAGCGGGATTCCGAGCGCATCCTCGTCCGCGAGAACGAGAGCGTCTACCTGCCGCTGGGCTGCGTCCACCGCATGGAGAACCCGGGCATGATCCCGCTGACCCTGATCGAGGTGCAGTCGGGCTCCTATCTCGGCGAGGACGACATCGTCCGCTACGAGGACAGCTACGGCCGGGCCTGAGGCCCAGCCCTTCCCCGGCTGGCACCCGCCACCCGGTACGGAACACGGAGACGGGCGCTTCCTGCCGGGGAGCGCCCGTTTCCGTTCCAGGACTGCCGGCCTGGGCGTTTCCGCCCGGGCCAGCACCGCACTCAACGCTGCCTTGCGGGCGGAGGGGCTGACGGTGCCCGATCCGGAGATCACACTCTCCACCCTCGGCGGCGGTCCCCACTGCCCGGCCCCCCCTATCACGCGAAGCGGAGCGAAACGCCCATGAACATCCAGTCGAGGCCCGTGGACCAGGTGATCGCCGAGGCCCGCGAATTCCTGGGCGACCGCCTCTCCACAAACCAGGCGGTGCGGGAACAGCACAGCCGGGGGGAGGACACCACCACCCCCACCCTGCCCGACGCCGTCGCCTATGCGCAGACCACCGAGGAGGTCTCCCGCCTCCTCGCCCTCTGCCACCGGCATGAGGTGCCCGTGACCGCCTTCGGCGCCGGCACCTCGCTGGAAGGCCATGCCAACCCCGTCCGCGCCGGCATCAGCCTGGACCTGTCGCGCATGGACCGCATCCTGGAGGTCAGCCAGGAGGACATGGACTGCCTGATCGAGCCGGGCGTCACCCGCCACCAGCTCAACGACCACCTGCGCGACCAGGGCCTGTTCTTCCCGGTCGATCCCGGCAGCCACTGCACCATCGGCGGCATGTGCGCGACCCGCGCCTCCGGCACCAACGCCGTGCGCTACGGCACGATCCGCGAGAATGTCATGGGGCTGGAGGTCGTCCTCGCCGACGGCCGCGTCATCAACACCGGCTCCCGCACCCGCAAGGCCGCCAACGGCTACGACCTCACCCGCCTGGTCATCGGCTCCGAGGGCACGCTCGGCATCATCACGAAAATCCGCCTGCGCCTGCACGGCATCCCGGAGGCCACCTCGGCCGCGGTCTGCCAGTTCCAGACCCTGCGCGGCGCCGTGGAATGCGTCATCGCCACCATGCAGGCCAGCATCCCCGTCGCCCGCATCGAGCTGGCGGACGAGATCCAGATGGAAGCCTGCATCCGCTACTCCAGGCTGGAAGGCTACCAGCCCCTGCCCACCCTCTTCCTGGAATTCCACGGCTCGCCCTCCGGCGTGCAGGAACAGGCGGAAACGGTTCAGGAACTGGCCGACGGCTTCGGCGGCAGCGGCTTCGCCTGGGCCACGGATGCGGAAACCCGCAACCGGCTCTGGAAGGCCCGGCATGACGCCTACTGGGCCGCGGTCGCGCTGAAGCCCGGCTCGCGCGGCATGGCCACCGATGTCTGCGTGCCCATCTCCCGCCTCGCCGAGGCCATCGTCGGCGCGAAGGAGGACATCCTCGCCTCCGGCATGACCGCGCCCATCGTCGGCCATGTCGGCGACGGCAACTTCCACACCACGATCCTGGTGGACCAGGAGGCCCCCACGGCGCAGGACCGCGCCTGGGAGCTGGACAAGAAGATCGTCGCCCGCGGCCTTTCCCTCGGCGGCACCTGCTCCGGCGAGCATGGTGTGGGCCTCGGCAAGCGGGAGTTCCTGGAGACCGAGCATGGCCCCGAGGCCCTGGCGGTGATGCGCTCCATCAAGACGGCGCTGGACCCCAAGGGCATCCTGAACCCGGGCAAGATCTTCCGGAACTGACGCCTCCTCCTCCCCCGGCGCCCAGCGGCGCCGGGGGGGGGCCGCCCCGAAAGACTGGAACGGCCCGGCCGCCGCCGGAATGCCCGAGGGGTGACGAACACCCCCGGGCGGATCACGGGAAGGAAGACGCCCCCTCATGTCACGGCCCCATCCACGACCAGAGGCCACACCCCCGGCCGCCCCACGGGCCACCCCAAGGACGGGGACCGCCGCCGAGGCCGGCGCCGGCTTCGTCCTGCCGGTCCTCGCCCTGGCGCTCGGCCACATGCTGTCCAACGCGCTGCGCACCCTGCCGGCCATCGCCGCCGACCGCATCCAGATCGACCTCGGGCTGACGGCGGAGGGCCTCTCCAGCCTCACCGGCTCCTATCACATCGCCTTCGCCCTGGGTCAGATCCCCGTCGGCGTGGCGCTGGACCGCTTCGGCGTGCGGCCGGTCTCGCTGGCCCTGCTCGCGATCGTCTGCGCCGGCACGCTGATCGCCGCCCTGGCCGGCGGGCCGGCCGGCTTCCTGCTCGCCCAGATCGTCCTCGGCTTCGGCTGCGCGGGCGCGCTGATCGCCCCGATGACCCTGGCCGCCAAGCGCATGAGCCCGGCCCGCTTCGGCCTCTGGAGCGGGCTGATCCAGGCCGTCGGCAACACGGGCATGCTGCTCTCCGCCTCCCCCCTCGCCTGGCTGGTGGAGCAGGAGGGCTGGCGCGCCGGCTTCTGGGCGGCGCTCGGCTTCGGCCTCTTCGCCCTGGCCTGCACCGCCCTGCTGGTGCGGGACCGGCCGCTGCCCGGCACCGAGAGCCACCGCTCCCTGCTGGGCGACGCGATCGAGGTGCTGCGCCTCGCCGTCTCGCGCCGCCTGCGCGGGGCGGTGGTGCTGGCCTTCTGCTCCTTTGCCATCGTGGTCTGCCTGCGCGGCCTCTGGGGCGGCCCCTGGCTGATGCTGGACAAGGGGCTGGACCGCCTGCACACGGGCCATGTCCTGCTGCTGGCGACCCTGGCCCTGATCCTCGGCACCATCGGCTGGGGCCTGGTGGACCGCCGGCACGAGGGCTGGCGCCGCCGCCTGCTGATCAGCGGGCACCTCACCGCCGCCGCCGCCATCGGCCTGCTGGTCGCGGGCGGCCCGGACGGTCTCCTCGGCCCCCTGCCGGTGGGCTGGGACCTCGCCATGCTCACCCTCTTCGGCCTCAGCATCGGCGTGCAGCTGATCTTCGCCGCCACCCGCGCCCTGGTGCCGCCGGAACAGACGGGCAAGGCGCTTTCCGCGGTGAACCTGTCCTTCTTCCTCGGGGCCGCCGTGCTCCAGCCCGGCTCCGGCATGGTGGCCAGCCGGGCGGGCACCGGCGCGGCGCTGCTCTTCCTGGCGCTGGTGGTGGTGCTCTGCACCCTGGTCTTCGCCTGGCTGGGGCGCCCCAGCCCCACACCGGCCCAATCCTGACCTGGCCGCGCGGGTGGGGGAGCGGCACGAAGCCCTCCACCTGCCCCACGAGATCGTTAACACCCCGCCGACGATAAGGGATTGTCGCGCCGCGCCCCGGATGGCGAGTTGCCATCCCGCAGTCTGCGCGGAGAGTGCCATCGTGCGAGGTTCCCTCACCCTCATCCCGCACCGGCCCTGGAAAGGGAAGGCCGCAGGGAAAGCCATGACGGGACCGGCCGGGGAACATACGCCAGCACAATCATTCACGAATGTAAGTCTTGACCGGCGGCCCTCGCCGGGCCATCCCTCCGTTTGACGCCCCGCCCCGAATCTGTCCGGGGCCGGAGACGGACAAGAACAACGCCGGAATCCCACTCGCGAGCCCCCGCGGTTCCGCGGGCGGTGCCGTCCGGAGCCCCATCAGACCGCACCCGGGCCGCTCCCCGGTTGTCCGCGGATACGCCTGGAGTAGCCACGATGTTGGGACGTATCGCCAAGGGCTCGCTCGGCCTCTCGCTGGGCTGGTCGGCGCTCCTTGCGCCAGCCACCCTCGTCGCTTCCACCTTCGCCACGCCGGTCCTGCTGCCGTCGCTCGGCCTGTCCGCCCTGGCCCCCGCGGCCTGGGCCCAGGGCGCGCCACAAGGCCCGCCGGCCGTCGGCGTCATCGAGCTGAAGCCGCGCCCGGTCACGGAAAGCACGGAATTCGTCGGCCGCGTCGAGGCCACGGACCGCGTGGACCTCAAGGCCCGCGTCACCGGCTTCATGCAGGAGCGCCTGTTCCAGGAAGGCCAGGAGGTCAAGCGCGGCGACGTGCTCTACCGGCTGGAGCGCCCGCCCTTCGAGGCCCAGGTGGCCCAGGCCCAGGCCTCCGTCGCCTCGGCCGAGGCGGAGCTGACCAATGCCCGCGTCTCCCTCGCCCGCGCCCAGGACCTGGCGCGCAGCAACTACGGCACCCGCGCCAACCTGGACACGGCGACCGCCCAGGAACGCACCGCCAACGCCAACCTGCTCTCCGCCCAGGCCCAGCTCCGCGTGGCGCAGATCAACCTCGGCTACACCAACATCATCGCGCCGATCGACGGGCGGATCGGCCGCACCAACCTGACCATCGGCAACGTGGTGAGCCCCGATACCGGCACCCTGGCGACCATCGTGTCGCAGGACCCGATGCGCGTCTCCTTCCCCATCAGCTCCCGCGCCGCCACCCAGCTCTACCAGCGCTATGCCAATCGTGGCGGCATCGACGCCGTGCGCGTCCGTATCCGCCTGAACACCGGCGACCTGTACCCCGAGAGCGGGCGGATCGAGTTCATCGACAACCAGATCAACCGCAACACGGACACGATCCTGGTGCGCGCCCTCATCGCCAACCCGGTGCGCGGCCACACCCCCAATGGCGGCACGGTGCCCAGCCGCTCGCTGATCGACGGCCAGTTCGTCAATGTCTATGTCGAGGGCGTGGAGCCGGTGCAGGCCATCGTGGTGCCCCGCGCCGCCGTGCTGCAGGACCAGCAGGGCTCCTACGTCTTCATCGTGGACGGGGAGAAGAAGGCCCAGCGCCGCGACGTCACCCTCGGCCGCGCCCTCGGCGCGGATACGGTGGTGGAGAAGGGCCTGAACCCCGGCGACACCATGATCACCGAGGGCATCCAGCGCGTCCGTCCCGGGCAGGTGGTGAACCCCGCCCCGGCCGCGCCCGCCGCGGCCCCGGCCGCCGGCCCGGTCCAGCCCGGCAGCGCCCCCGCCGGCAGCGCCCCCGCCGGCAGCGCCCCAACCAGCGCCCCATCCGGCAATGCCCCCGCCGGCACGCCCCCGGCCAGCGCCCCGAACGGCGGCAGCCAGCCGGGCGGCAGCCAGGCGCCCTCGACACAGCCGGCCTCCCCGGCCCAGCGGAATCCCGGCTGACCGACGATGATCTCCTCCCTCTTCGTCGACCGGCCGAGGCTGGCCTTCGTCATCTCCATCGTGATCACCATCGCGGGTGCCATCTCGCTGATGCGGATCCCGGTGGCCCAGTTCCCGGACATCGTGCCGCCCCAGGTGCAGGTCAGCGCCACCTATCCGGGCGCCAATGCCGCGGTGATCGAGAGCACCGTCGCCCAGGTGCTGGAGGCGCAGATCAACGGCGTCGAGAACATGATCTACATGTCCTCGAAGAGCGCCAATGACGGCACCTACAGCCTCACCGTCTCCTTCTCCCTCGGCACCAACGGCGACATCGCCACGGTGAACGTGAACAACCGCGTCCAGGCCGCCCTGGCGCGGCTGCCGCAGGAAGTCCAGCGCAGCGGCGTCACCGTGCGCAAGCGATCCTCCTCGGTGCTGCTCTTCGCCACCCTCTATTCCGAGGGCAACGCGCAGTCGCCGCTCTTCCTGTCGAACTACTTCACCATCAACATGAAGGACACGATAGCCCGCGTCCCGGGCGTGGGCGACGTGTCGATCTTCGGCGCGCAGGACTATTCCATGCGCGTCTGGTTCAACGTGGACCGCCTGGTCAGCCTGAACCTCACCCCCTCCGACATCGTCGCGGCGGTGCAGGCGCAGAACGTGCAGGCCGCGGTGGGCCGCCTGGGCGGCCAGCCCGCGCCGGACACGCAGCAGTTCCAGATGACGCTGCAGACCCAGGGGCGCCTGACCAGCCCCGAGGAATTCGGCAACATCATCATCCGCGCCAACACGGACGGCTCGGTGCTGCGGCTGCGCGACATCGCGCGGCTGGAGCTCGGCGCGCAGACCATGGAGACGGAGAACCGCTTCAACGGCCAGCCCTCCGTCGCCTTCGCGGTCTACCTGTCGCCGGGCGCCAACGCGGTGAACGTCGCCGCCGCCGTGCACAAGACGCTGGAACAGCTCAGCCAGCGCTTCCCCACGGGGATGAAGACCCAGGTCTTCTACGACACCACCGACTTCGTGAACGACACGATCCACGAGGTCATCCGCACCCTGATCGAGGCCTTCGTCCTCGTCGTCGCGGTGGTGTTCTTCTTCCTCGGCTCCTGGCGCGCCACCATCGTGCCGACCATCGCCGTGCCGGTCAGCCTGATCGGCGCCTTCATCGTGCTGCTCGGCCTCGGCTACTCGGCCAACACCATCTCGCTGCTCGCCATGGTGCTGGCCATCGGCATCGTGGTCGACGACGCCATCGTGGTGGTCGAGAATGTCGAGCGCGTGATGGAGGAGGAACCCCACCTCACCCCGGCCGAGGCCACCAAGAAGGCGATGAGCGAGATCACCGCGCCGATCATCGCCATCACCCTGGTGCTGCTCTCGGTCTTCGTGCCGATCGCCTTCATCCCCGGCCTTTCGGGCGAGATGTTCCGCCAGTTCGCGGTGACCATCTCCGCCTCGATGCTGATCTCGGCGGTCAACGCCCTGTCGCTCTCGCCGGCGCTGTGCTCCATCCTGCTGCGGCCGAGCCCCCATGCGGCCCATGGCGGCGGCCGGCGCGGCATCATGGGCCGCGTCCTGAACGGCATCGACTGGACCCGCGACCGCTATGCCGGGATCGTGGCGCGGCTGGTCCGCGTCTCCGCCCTGTCGGTGCTGCTGATCGCGGTGCTGGCCTTCGGCACCTGGGAACTGTCGCGCCGCACCCCCACGGGCTTCCTGCCCGCGGAGGACCAGGGCGCCTTCTTCGTCCAGGCCCAGCTCCCCCGCCGCCAGCGTCTCCCGCTCGCGCGAGGTGGCCCGGCAGATCGAGGACATGGTCCGGCAGAACCCGGCCGTGCTGGGCACCCTCTCGGTGGTCGGCTTCTCCCTCATCGACGGCGGCGCCCAGTCCAACTCCGCCTTCGTCGTGGTGCGCATGAAGCCCTTCGCCGACCGGGAGGGCGCCATGGGCAGCGTCCAGGCCGCCATCGGCCGCGTCTTCGGCCAGGTGCAGTCCATCCGCACCGCCAATGCCTTCGCCTTCAACGTGCCGCCCATCCAGGGCCTCGGCACCGGCGGCGGCTTCGAATACGTGCTGCAGGACTATGAGGGCCGTTCGCCCGCCGATCTCGGCTCCGCCGCCCTGGGGCTGATCGCGGCGGCGAACCAGGACCCGCGCCTGTCGGCGGTCTTCACCACCTTCACCGCCAACACGCCGAGCCTCTACCTCGACGTGGACCGCGACAAGGCACAGGCCCTCCAGGTGCCGATCAGCAGCATCTTCTCCACGCTGCAATCGACCCTCGGCGGCTACTACGTGAACGACTTCAACCTCTTCGGCCGCACCTGGCAGGTGAACCTGCAGGCCGAGTTCCCCGACCGCGCCAATGTCGAGGACCTGTGGCGCATCTTCATCCGCAACTCGAACGGGGAGATGGTCCCGCTCAGCGCCCTGGCCACGGCCCGGGTGGTGCTGGGGCCGCAGACCATCGGCCGCTACAACAACTACCGCGCCATCACCATCCAGGGCTCGCCGCGCGCCGGCGTCTCCTCGGGCGATGCGCTGAACGCGATGCAGGAACTGTCGGGCCGCACCCTGCCCGCCGGCTACGGCTTCGAATGGACCGGCACCGCCTACCAGGAACGCCTGGCCTCCGGCCAGACGGGCATCATCCTGGCGCTCGCCGTGCTCTTCGCCTTCCTCTTCCTCGTGGCCCTCTACGAGAGCTGGACCATCCCGGTGCCGGTGCTGCTCTCGGTGATCGTGGCCATCACCGGCGCCTTCCTCGGCGTGCTGTTCAGCGGGCTCTCGCTGGACATCTACGCCCAGATCGGCCTCGTCGTGCTCATCGCCCTCGCGGCGAAGAACGGCATCCTGATCGTGGAATTCGCCAAGGAGGCCCGGGAGGGCGGCAAGAGCATCCGCGAGGCCGCCATCGAGGGATCGCGCCTGCGCTTCCGCGCGATCATGATGACCTCGATCGCCTTCATCCTCGGCCTGTTGCCGCTGGTGACGGCGACCGGCGCCGCCGCCGCCTCCCGCCGCGCGGTGGGCACGCCCGTCTTCTGGGGCATGCTCGCCGCCTCGCTGGTCGGCATCTTCTTCATCCCCATGCTCTACGTGACCTTCCAGTCCCTGCGCGAGCGCGTGAAGGGCTGGATGGGCAGCACCGGGGAGACCGCCCGCCGGCCCAGCCGGCGGCCTGATCGCGGAAGACACGCACCGGGACGGGCCCCGCCCGCCCCGGTGCCCGCGCCGCCCTATGCCACGGCGCGGAACCCCAGGACGAAGTCGATCACCTCGTCGAGCGGCATCTCGCAGGGCCGCAGCAGCGCCTTGCCTTCCCTGCCCAGATAGATGTTGCAGCTGATCCGGCCGGTGCCGCCCAGCTCCTCACCATACAGCCAGCGCCGGCGGCCATCGCCCGAACTGGCGAGCGTGACGCCATAGCGCCGGCCGGCATAACGCCCCTCGCTGTAGCCCTGCGGCAGCCTTCCCAGCCTCGCCAGGAAGGCCTCGACCCTGTCGCTCATGGCGCGACAACGTCCAGGGACATCCGATGTCCCCCCGGTTCATGCACAGGCCCGAAATTCTTGCCAAATTAGGAATATTTTGCTATTCCTGAGCCATGTCCCACCCTGCTCCCCTCACCGACAGCGAGTTCGCCACCCTCCAGCCCTTCCTCCATGCCCCTTCGGACATCCCCCGCCGAGGCCGCCCCACCGACCACCGCGCCCGGCTGGACGCCATCTTCCACCTCGCCGGCACCACCCTGCCCTGGTCCGCCTTGCCAGGCTGCTTCGGTCCCCACGCCACCGTCGCCCGCCACTTCCGCCGCCTCACCCATGCCGGCTTCTGGGAACGCCTCCTCGCCACCCTGGCCAAGGCCCCGCCGCACCACCCGCTCCAGGCCCTGCGCCACCGCATCTGCCGCGCCGCGCGCCGTGCCCACCGCCTCCTCGGCCCGCGCCTGGCCCTCCTCGCCCGCCGCCTGGAACTCCGCGAAGCCCTGCCTGGCCCGCCCTGGCTGCTCCCCGACCCGGATTTGTCCGAAACCCTCGCCCGCGCGAAAATCCCGCCCTTCCCAACGGCTTACGGCTCGGTCACGCCCTACCGGCGGATGCTCCGCGCCCTGGCCGCCCTGCATCGCACCGCCGCCGGCCGCGCCCGCCTCCCCCGCTCCCTGCGCCTGGGCTGGCTCTGATGCGATGCCCACCGCATCCGTCCCCCTTCCCAGCCGCCCCGCTCCCGGCCGATGATGCCGGCCGGTTTCCGGGTGGGAGCACAAGAATCATGGCCAAGTTCGGCCTCAGCCAATCCCTGCGTCGCGTCGAGGACCCTCGCCTCCTGAAGGGCGAGGGCCGCTACACCGACGACCTCACCGTCGCCGGCGCCGCCACGGGCTACCTGCTGCGCAGCCCGCACGCCCATGCGACCATCCTCTCCATCGACACCGCTGATGCGCGGGCCATGCCCGGCGTGCTCGCCATCTACACGGCGGAGGATCTGGCGGCGGACGGACTCGGCCCCCTGCCCCATGCCGGCAGCCTGAAGAACCGCGACGGCTCGCGCTCCGCCAATGCCCCGCGCTTCCTGCTCGCCAGCGGCAAGGTGCGCCATGTCGGCGATCCGGTGGCCTTCGTGGTCGCGGAAAGCCTCGGCGCCGCCAAGGACGCGGCCGAGGCCATCCTGGTGGACTACGACCCGCTCCCCGCCTGCACCGACCTCGCCACGGCCAACGACCCCGGCCAGCCCCTGGTCTTCGACGATGTGCCGGAGAACCGCGTCTTCGACTGGGCGATCGGCGACAAGGCGAAGACCGACGCGCTCTTCGACTCCGCCGCGCATGTCACGCGCCTGACCGTGGTGAACAACCGCATCGTCGTCGCCTCGATGGAGGGCCGGGCGGCGCTCGCGGAATACGACCCCGCCACGGAACGCTTCACCCTCCAGGCCACCAGCCAGGGCGCCTGGCACCTGAAGGACATGCTGGCCGAGCACGTCTTCAAGCTGCCCAAGGAGAAGTTCCGCGTCGTCACCCATGATGTCGGCGGCGGCTTCGGCATGAAGCTCTTCTGCTACGTCGAATACGGGCTGGCCTGCTACGCCGCCCGCAGGCTGGGCCGCCCGGTGAAGTGGACGGCGGAGCGCAGCGAGGCCTTCGTCTCCGACACGCATGGCCGCGACAACATCACCCTGGGCGAGCTGGCGCTGGACAAGGACGGGAAGTTCCTGGCCCTGCGCACCCGCAACCTCGCCAACATGGGCGCCTATCTCTCGCAGTTCGCCGGCTTCATCCCCACCGCCGCGGGCACCAAGGTCCTCGCCAGCGTCTACGGCTTCCAGGCCATCTACGCCCATGTCATCGGCGCGCTGACCCACACCACCCCGGTGGACGCCTATCGCGGCGCCGGCCGCCCCGAAAGCAACTACCTCGTCGAGCGCCTGATCGACGCCGCCGCCCGCGAGCTCGGCATCGACCGTGCCGAACTGCGCCGCCGCAACATGGTGCCGCCCAGCGCCATGCCGCACACCACCCCGGTCGGCCAGAAATACGACAGCGGCGACTTCGCCCGGGTGCTGGACGAGGCGCTGGAGCGTGCCGACTGGGCCGGCTTTCCCGCCCGGCAGGCGGAGGCCCGCGCCCGCGGCAAGCGGCGCGGCATCGGCCTCGCCTACTATCTCGAAGCCACCGGCGGCGACCCGAGCGAGCGCGCCGAGGTCCGCTTCACCGAGGACGGGCATGTCGAGGTCCTGGTCGGCACCCAGTCCACCGGCCAGGGGCACGAGACCGCCTACACCATGATCATCGCCGAGCGCCTCGGCGTGCCGGTGGACAGGATCCGGGTCCGCCAGGGCGATTCCGACGAGATCCCGACCGGCGGCGGCACCGGCGGCGCCCGCTCCTCTATTCCGAAGGGACCGCCCTGCTCGCCACCGCCTCCACGGTGCTGGAACGCGGCAAGCAGGCGGCCAGCGAGGCGCTGGAAGCCTCGCCCGCCGATATCGAATTCACCACCAGCGGCGCGCTCGACGGCGGCGGCCGCTTCAGCATCGCCGGCACCGACCGGGGGATCGGCATCCTGGAGCTCGCCGCCCGCCAGCGCGCCGCCGCCGCGCGGGGCGAGCCGGCGACGCTGCTCGACGC
Organism: Roseomonas gilardii subsp. gilardii; assembly: GCF_023078375.1. NCBI lineage: Bacteria > Pseudomonadati > Pseudomonadota > Alphaproteobacteria > Acetobacterales > Roseomonadaceae > Roseomonas > Roseomonas gilardii. The sequence goes on from NZ_CP095554.1 coordinate 3,370,515, forward strand.
CGCCGAGGTCGCCGAGGTGCCCTTCGGCACCTTCCCGAACGGCTGCCACATCGCGGAGGTCGAGGTGGACCCGGAGACCGGGCTGATCGAGGTCGCCCGCTACCTCGTCGTCGATGACGTGGGCCATGCCATCAACCCGCTGATCGTGCGCGGCCAGGTGCATGGCGGCGTCGCCCAGGGCATCGGCCAGGCGCTGCACGAGCGCACGGTCTATGACCCGGAAAGCGGCCAGCTCCTCTCCGCCTCCTTCATGGACTACGCCCTGCCGCGCGCCGAGGACCTGCCCGCCATCGAGGTGGATCTGGTCGAGATCCCCTGCGAGACCAACCCGCTCGGCGTGAAGGGCGCCGGCGAGGCCGGGGCGGTGGGCTCGCCGCCCGCGGTGATGAACGCGCTGGTCGATGCCCTCTCGGCCGATGGCGTCACCCATCTCGACATGCCCGCCACGCCCGAGCGCGTCTGGCAGGCCCTGGCCAGGGTGGCCTGATGGGGATGGCGCCGCCGGATCGCCCCCCCGGCGGCGCTCACCCCATCCCTGTCCGGATCGTACCCGGAATGCCCGTCAGGGCAGGGTGATACGCGGCATGGCGCAGGTATCGAGGCCCTTCCGGTCCTCCACCCCGCCATCGGCATAGACCACCCGCAGGTCATAGACGCAGGCCCCCGGCTCCCGCGCCACCGAGCGCGCCGCCCCGGGCGGGATGGCACCCCGCGGCCCCAGCAGCTCCGGCCCCCAGTTCCCCGCCGTGGAAGGCGTGGCGTAGAGCTGCGTGACCGCGCGGCCGGAGCGGTTCACCAGGCTGAAGGCCGCCGCGCCGGGCACCATGCCGTCACCAGTGCCATATCCGGGGCCATATCCGGGGCCAGCGCCACGCGGCACGGGTGCGAAGACCACCTGCCGCTGCTGGCAGACATCGACGCCGCGCTGGTCCAGCACCAGCCCCGCCACGGTCACGGCCCGCAGGTCCAGCATGCAGCCGCCCGCCCCGTCCAGCCGGATACGGCGGCTGCCGCCATCAGACAGCGGGCCGCCGCGCAGCCGCTCCGGCCCCCAGTTCGGCACCTGGGCCGGCGTCGCATAGACCGAGCGGATCGCCTCCCCCGTGCGGTTGAGCAGGGTGAAATCGGTTCCCTGGGCCCGGGCGGGACCGGCCATGACCAGCAGGGCAACCAAGGGGGCAGCCAATGGGGCAACCCAGAAGGCGACCGGAACGGCAGGCCGGATCATCTCCCCACTCCTTTCACGATGGCCGGTGCCGGGTCAGCCAGGCGGCAGGGTGATGCGTTGCCGCAGCATCCGCACATCCGCCTCGCGCGGATGCGCGGTGCCGGGGCTGGACACGGCGGCCGCGCCGGCGGCCATGCCCCAGGCGAAGGCGTCCTCCGGCTCCGCGCCACGGGACAGCGCCATCACCATGGCCGCCAGGAAGCTGTCACCGGCTCCCACCGCGCCCTTCACCTCGACCTTGAGCGCCGGCAGGCGGATGGTGCGCTTCTCCGTGGCCAGGATCGCCCCATCGGCGCCCAGCGTGACCGCCAGGATGCGCGTCCTGCCGGAGCGGACGATCTCGGTGGCGGCCGCCTCCTGCTCGCGCGGGTCCTTCAGTTCGCGCCCCGCCAGGGTCTGGAACTCGCTCAGGCTGGGCTTCACGAGATCGACGGGCGCCTCCAGCGCCTGGATCAGCGCCTGGCCGGAGGTGTCCAGCACGAAGCGCAGCCCGCGCCCGGCGGCGATCCGCGCGGCACGGGTGTAGAAATCCACCGGCACGCCGCGCGGCAGGCTGCCGCTGCAGACCAGCCAGCCGCCTTCCACGGTCTCCAGCACGCCCAGCGCCGCCTGCCATTCGGAATCGGCGATCAGCGGCCCTTCGGGCACGAAGCGGTATTCCAGGCCGGTGGAACGCTCCAGCACGGTCTGGCTGATGCGGGTGAAGCCCTGCACGGCGATGGACTGGCGCGGCACCCCGGCCTCGTCCAGCAGTTCCTCCAGCAGATGGCCCGTGGCACCGCCCGCCAGCATCAGGGCCAGGGTCTCGCCGCCGAATGCCTTCACCACGCGGGACACGTTGATACCGCCGCCACCGGGGTCATGGGCCTCGGATTCGGTGCGGATCTTGTGGATCGGTCGGATCTTCTCCGCGACGCTGGTCAGGTCCACCGACGGGTTCAGCGTCAGCGTCACGATGCGGGATTTCGTCAATGGCGCGTGTCCTGATCCTTGGGTTTCCCGCCGGAGCATGCCATGCCCCGGCCGCCCTCTCTCCACCACGGGCGCGGCCACGATGCCGCTACCCGGCCTGCTACTCTGCGTAGATCATCTTCCGTGTCATGCCGCCGTCGGTGATGAATTCCGCCCCGGTGACGAAGCCGCTGTCCGGCCCCAGCAGCCAGGCGATCAGCGCCGCCGTGTCCTCCGGGCGGCCGACCCGTCCCGCGGGGTGCTGGGCATGGTCCTCGGGGCGCAGCGCCTCGCCCTTCGTGTCGATCCAGCCCGGGCTGACGCAGTTCACCCGCACATCGGGCCCGAGGCTGATGGCCAGGGCATGGCTCAACGCCAGCAGCCCGCCCTTGCTGGCGGAATAGCTTTCGGTATCCGGCTCCGACTGGTGCGCGCGGGTGGAGGCGACCGTGACCACCGCGCCCTTCGCCGTGCGGAGCATCTCCTCGGCAGCCTTCACCAGAAGGAAGGTGCTGGTCAGGTTGGTGGCCAGCACCGAGGACCATTCGGCGAGGCTGAGCTCGCGGATCGGCTTGCGGATCATGAAGCCCGCGTTGCAGACCAGCGCGTCGAGGCGCCCCTCCCCGTCGCGGATGCCCTCGACCAGCGCCCGCACCGCCGCCGCCTCCGCGACATCCGCCCGGACGAAGCGTGCCGGCACATCCGGCGGCGGCTCCGCGCGATCGGCGATCACCACCCTGTAGCCGTCCCTGGCCAGGCGCCGGGCCACCGCCAGCCCGATGCCATGGGCGGCGCCCGTCACCAGCGCGACGCGTTGTTCCTGCGGCATGATCCTGCCCTCCTCTCTGCTGCCCATGAAGCGCCCGGGGCGCGGAGCGGCTGCATCCCCGCCGCGCCCTTCCGCCCCGGCGCCCGGGCGGGTTGCCGGACGCTCTTTCGCCGGGATCATGATGCGCGGCATCGGAGCGGAGGGTCGCGGCGCATGAGTGACGGCAGGACGAGCAATCTGGAAGACCCCCGGCGCCACGCCCCGGCGGCGGAGCGCAACCGCGACCCGATCCTGGCGGTGCTGCGGCGCCACCTTCCGGCGGAAGGGCTGGTGCTGGAGGTGGCGAGCGGCACGGGACAGCATGCGGTGCACTTCGCCGCCGCCCTGCCCGGGCTGGTCTTCCAGCCCAGCGACCCGGACTCCTCGGCCCGGGCCAGCATCGATGCCTGGGCGGCGGCGAGCGGCCTGCCCAACCTGCGCCCGGCCCTGGATCTGGATGCCGGCGCGGAGGACTGGCCCGCGCTCAGCCCCGTGGCGGTGCTGTGCATCAACATGATCCATATCTCGCCCTGGGCGGCAACGCGGGGCCTGCTGGCGGGGTCCGCGCGGGTGCTGCCGGCCGGCGGGGTCCTGCTGCTCTACGGCCCCTATCGGCGGGACGACGTGGAGACCGCGCCCAGCAACGAGGAGTTCGACCGCAGCCTGCGGCGCCGCAACCCCGCCTGGGGCCTGCGGCGCCTGGAGGATGTGACGGCCGAGGCCGCCCGGCATGGCTTCCGCCGGCAGGAGGTCGTGGAGATGCCGGCGAACAATCTCTGCGTGGTCTTCCGCCATGCCGCCGGATGAATGGAGGCTCCGCCCCTCAGGCGGCGCGGCGACGGAACCAGTCCGCGGCCAGCGCGCCGCAGACGCCGAGCAGCATGGTGAAGGCGAGCGGCCGCGCCGTGCCGTCGCTGAGCACGCCGACCACCAGCGCGGCGCTGGCGGCGATGGTGAACTGCAGCATGCCCATCAGCGCCGAGGCCGAGCCGGCCCGCGCGGCCTGCCGCGACAGGGCGCCCACCGCCGCATTGGGCATGATCAGCGAGGAGGTGGCGATGGCGAAGAAGATCGGCAGGAAGACGCTGAGCAGGCCAAAGGGACCGGTCAGCGTGACCACGACCAGGACCAGGATGGCCAGAAAGCAGAAGCGTGCCGCCCAGCTCATCACCCGGTGGTGGCCATAGCGCCCGACCAGCCAGGGATTGAGCTGCGACATGCCGATGAAGCCGATGGCGTTGATGCCGAAGAGCATGCCGAAGACCTGCGGGCTGAGGCCGAAGATCTCGATGAAAACCGGCGGCACGCCGCCGAGATAGGCGAACATCACGAACATCATGAAGCCGCCCATCAGCATGTGGGTGACGAAGCTGGGGTCGCGCAGGATCGCGATGTAGCGCGCGAGGAGGCTGGCGACGCCGAGCGAGACGCGGAATTCCGGCGGCAGCGTGTCCGGCAGGAAGCGCCAGACCAGCAGGCAGGACACGACGCCGTAGAAGGCCGAGACCCAGAAGATCATCCGCCAGTCCGCCACGCCGAGCAGGAGCCCGCCGAGGGAGGGCGCCAGGATCGGCGCCACGCCCATGATCAGCATCAGGCGGGACATCAGGCGCGTGGCCTCCAGCCCCTCGGCCTTGTCACGGATCACGGCGCGCGGGATCACCATGCTGGCGGAGCCGCCGAAGGCCGCGATGGCACGGCATATGGACAGCGTGGCGAGGTCCGGCGCGACGGCGCAGCCGACCGAGGCCAGGGTGTAGATCGCCGTTCCCACCAGCAGCGGCCCGCGCCGGCCGAAGCGGTCGGACAGGGTGCCCTGGGTGATCTGCCCCACGGCCAGCCCCATGAACCAGGCGGCGAGCGTGACCTGCGCCGAGCCGGCACCGCTTCTCAGGCTTTCCTCGATCGCCGGGAAGGCCGGCAGGTACATGTCCGTCGAGATCGGACCGATGGCGGTCAGGAAGCCGAGAAGAAAGGGAAGCCAGGAAGGCATCAGGACACGGGCACCGGTGGAAGGCGGCGATGCGTCGGCATCGGGGCAAGGAGGAGGAGGACGACGCCCGGACCCTGCCGCAAAGCAGTGGCCATGACCATGGGCGCGATCACGGATTCACCCGGCTGGGCGAGATATCCATGCACCTCCCCCGCCAGCCCGGCGCAATACCGGCAGGCGGAAGCCGGGGCCTTTGGGCCCCGCGGTCAGTAGCGCAGGCGGACCGTCACCTCGGTCAGGCCGGGCCCCGCCTGGAACCCGGCCTCGCGCAAGGACGGCGCGCGCATCGGAGTCGGAGCGTCGTTGGAGAAGCCGTATCCCTCCTCCGGCAGGCCGAGCAGGGAGCGGTTGAAGTGATGGTCAGCGTTCTCGTCATGATAGATGGAGACGGCATAGAGCCCCGGGCCTGAAATGGCGAAGCAGGCCTCCAACTGGGTCGCGCCGTTGAGGGGTACGCGCTGCCGCGCGATCGACCCGCCGCTGGCGAGGAAGCGGTCCGGTTGCGAACCGTAAAGGGTGACGGCCACTTCGCCCTTACCGCTGCGCGCGCCCACGACATGGACCATGATCCTCGGGTCCTGGCTGGTGGCGTTGCAGGGCATGGCGCTCTGCTCGGCCTGTGCCGGGCCCTCGGCACGGACCTGCCCCGGGGCCAGGGATGCCCACAGCATCGCCCCGGCGCAGGCCAGGGCCAGGTTCCGGGCGGTGTGGCGGCCCGGGATATGGGATCGCTTCGTCATGGCGGACCTCTCCCCTGATCTCGCGCGACCCGGGGCACGGCCGGCCGGGCCGGGTCCCGGGCCGTCATCCGGTGTCGTCCGTCAGGGCGATACCCCTTCGCCGACGGCTTGTCTGCTGCCGATGGCGCGATCGAGCCATGGCCCAGGAGCAAGTCTTATAAAAGTTATAGAATTTGCCGGAGGATGCATGAATTCTTGTGCAAGACAGATAACCCCTAGAAAAACCTACCAGACATACTTGGAAGTCATTGCTTTTGACTTGAATCATCCGTGTGGAGGGTCCATCTTGCGGTGCAGCGAGACAGGGAAAACGGCGCAGCCAAGCGCCCCCGCCGCAGATGAGGGAAATCGGGATGAACACTTTCCGTGAGATGGGTGAGTCGATGATCATGGCCCATGAGGGTCAGCGCCAGCTCGCCGAGATGCTCTTCGCCAAGCTGCGCAGCTTCTTCAGCCAGATCCGTGCTGCCCGCGCCGCCGCGGACGCCGTCTACCGCTGATCCGGCCGAGCACCAGCCGCCGGCTTTTCAGCCGGCGGGCTGCTCCTCGTCCTTGAGGGCCCAGGCCGATACGGCCTGACAGAGCGCCACAGTCTCCCGCAGGGATGTGGTGATGGTTTCGCCGGGGTTCTCGCTCCTCAGAGCGGAGAGCATCAGGCTTCCGGCCGGTGCGTGCCAGAGCGCCACCACGATCCGGGTTTCCGGCAGGCGCCGCCTGATGCGGCGCAGGAAATGCCGCACCCCCGCAGCGCTGCTGCCTTCCTCCAGAACCGACAGACAGCAGAGACGGATCGCCGCGGGGTCCAGCCGCTCCAGATTCGCCGTCTCCAGCACGTTGTTGCTTTCCGCCCGCGCGCCGAAGCCGTGGCGCCGGAAGATCTGCACCGCCATTTCCGCCGCGAGGTCGTCGAGCTCGCCCCGGCCCGCGATCACCACCATGGCGCCGTCGTTGCGCCAGGACGGTGCCGGCAACCCCTGCCGAATCGGGATCGCATCGGACTCCGCGAGTTCCTCGCCAGGGGCGGGAGTGGGCGGCGGGTCCTCGACCCCGACCGCCAGATCCTCCAGCAGCATGGCCACGTGCCGGCGCAGTTGCCCGAACTGCTCGGGCCCCAGTTCCTCGCGCGAGCGGTCCTCCTGCGCCAGGGTGAGGCCGCGCAGAGCGACCTCGTCGTAATAGACCGAGAGCGGCGTGTGCCGCAGCATCTGCCGCGCCTGGGCCACCAGCCCATCCACATCCCCTTCCAGCGCCCGTTGGTAGAAGGTCTCCTCCGGCCGCAGCGGCGGACCGTCCCCCAGCATGATGTCAAGGAACTTCATGCGTTCGACATGCCGCCCCAGCACCACGAGGCAGACGGTGAGCGGCGTCGCCAGCAGCAGGCCGATAGGGCCCCACATGAAGGCCCAGAAAGTAGCGGAAACGATCACCGATACCGGGGAAAGGCCCGTGCTGTGGCCGTAGAGGAGCGGCTCCAGCGCCTGTCCCATCAGGGGGGCGCTGCAGGCGAAGAGCAGCAGGACATAGATGGCCATGGACCAGCCGGGATCGACCGCCAGGGCCAGCAGCACCGGCGGCAGCACCGCGATGGGTGTGCCAACGAAGGGCACGAAGCGCATCACCCCGGCCAGGATTCCCCAGAGCACGGGATTGGGCAGGCCGATGAGCCAGAGGCCCGTGCCGACGAAGATGCCGTAGCCGGCGTTGAGCGCGACTTGCGCCAGGAAGTAACGCGACAGTCGATAGGCGGCATCGGTCATCGCCGTCATGGTGCGGTGAAGATCCCGCGTGCCGGCGAGGCGGATCAACCGGTCGCGCAGGTCCTCCCGGTACAGAAGAACGAAGATGGTGAAGACCACCACGATGCCGGTGGTCGCGATCGGCTTGAACAGCGGCTCCGCCACGCCACGGGCCAGTTCGAGCGGCGTCAGGTCGGATTGCGCGGAGACGGGTGGCGGGCGCCGGATGGTGCGGGCGCTGTCTTCCAGATTGCCCATGCCGCGCAGCAGCGTGTCCACCTGCCGCACCAGCTCATCCAGCCGCAGCGCGTTGACCTTGCGCTGGATCGCGGCCTGGTAGGTGGAGAGGTTCCCCGCCAGTTGCGCCCCCTGACGGCTGACCGCCAGGCCAATCCCGAGCAGCAAGGCGAAGGCGAGCAGCACCGAGATCAGCACGGCGGGCGCGCGGGGCAGGCGGAAGCGGCGCAGGACCCGCACCACCGGAGCCAGCACGAAGGCCAGCAGCACGGCCAGCACGATCGGCACCAGCAGATCGCGGCCGAGATAGAGGCCGGCGATGACGATGGCGCTGGCGATCAGGGTCATGATGCCCCGTGCCGGAATGGCAACCGGCAAAGGCGGCCGTCTGGTCTCGAACATGCTCATGCAACCGCCTGCTGTACCGCGTCGCCCTGACCCCCGCCACGATGGGCGTGGAATGCGGAGGCAACGCCGGCCGGCCATCCGGGTTCAGGCGGGGGGCCCAGCCCTGATGCATCGCACCACAGGCCGGACCAGTCAGGCAATGCCGCCGGAGCCGGCGGACGGACCCAGTACCCGGATACCTAGTGCCCGGATGCCTAGTGCCCGGACAGGCAGGCGCTCATGAAGCTGCGGCGCGCGTCGCCGGCCAGCTTCTTCGTGCCGGCCTCGGCATTGCAGCTCTTCATGCGGTCCTGCTGGGTGGCGGGCGCGGCGGCGCTTTGCGTGCTGTCCGCCTTTCCGGAGAGGCAGGCGCTCATGAACTGCTTCCGGCCGTCGCCGGACAGGGAACGGGTCTTGGCCGTGGCGTTGCAGTCCGTCATGCGCTGCTGCTGCGCCGTCTGGGCTGCCGACTGGGCGTGGGAGACCGAATAGGCGCCGGACAGGCTCAGAAGCGCTGCCGAGGCCAGGAGAGTCGGGAACAACCGCATGGCAGGAGGATTCTCCGCTACGACAGGCTCATGCCCGTCCGGCGCAGCAGAGACCGGTTTGCTCGCGGCGAGCAAGCATTCTCGCCCCGCCTGATGCGGGACACGAGGTTTTCACGCGGCGGCGCCGAATCCGGCCACCAGACCGGCCAGACGCTCGATGGCGGGATCGTTCAGTTCGAGGGCCGCCAGGCCCTCCCGCGTCCGGAACAGGTAATCCGCGGAGGAGCCGATCTGGCCCCGCGCGGTGGCGAGCCGGCGCACCGTCTCTTCCTCCCCGAGCCGCACGCATTGCGGCCCTGTGGGGTCGATGACGAAGGCGATCCCATGGCCGAAGACCTGCCCTTGGATATCGTGGAGCGGTACCCAGACGGGGCGATAGGCGCCGGTCAGCATCTCCCGCCGCCAGAGCAGGGAAAGCTCGTCCGGGAGGTGCTTCTCATCCAGGCGGAGGGCGACACCGTCGCAGCGCCCACCCTCGTCGAGGGCCAGGACGAGACCCGGATTCTCGGGCGTGCCGCGGCCGATCGGGGTCGAGAGGCAGAAGGAGCGGTGCCACCCCTCCACCCTCGCCACGCGCCGTTCGACATGATGGATGGTGGGGTTCCACATCAGGGAGCCGTAGGCGAAGACCCAGGCACCGTCCGCGCCGTCGGGCCGGGCCGCCAGGGTCTGCCGCAACGATGCCTCGCGTTCCGCATCGCTCATCAGGCGCAGGCCGGGCACCGCGGCGGATACCATCCGGTCCAGCTTGCCCGAACGCAGCAGGTCGCGCGTCAGGGCAGTGGAGACCTGGTCGGGATCGGCCGGGGAGGATGAATCGGTCAGGGACATGGGCTCCGGTTCGCCACGCCCTTCAGGGGCGCGAGAATACGGGGCCCCCTATGCAACAGCCCGGGCATTCCGGGAATGTGCCAAATCCCGATCCAGAACATCACGTAAACCGATGGTCCGCGAGGCCGCCGTGACGGGATCGGCGATTCTGTATCGCCGCCTGGGCCTCTGAGGTCTTTCCCGGGCTGCGGGGCAGCCCCGGGACGACCGGAAAAAGGTCAGCGCTGGTGCTGCGCCTTGCGGGCTTCCCGCGCCGCCTGATGGCCGGCCAGGATGGAAGCGACGCGCGAACGGGTCATCGGCTTGCGCTGGTTCTGCTCGCGCAGGGCGGCGGCGCGGGCTTCGGCCTTGGCCTTGCGCTCCTCCTTCTGGCGCTCGATCTCGGCCAGGCGCTCGGCACGGCGGGCAGCCATACGGGCTTCGCGGGCCTGCTCCGCGGCGATACGCTCGGCGCGGCGGGCGGCGAGTTCGGGATCGTCCTGGGTCGGGCGCGCACGAAAAGCCTCCAGCATCGCCTGCTTCGCCTTGGCCTGATCCTCAAGCCGCTGGGTCAGGCTTCCGGGGGTATGCTTGCTCATGCTCAGGCTTCAGCCTCCTTGCTGCGTGGAAATGGAATGGTCCGGCGCGGTTCCGCCGGGCACGGATGGGAGATGCCTTCCGGCCGCTGCCTGCCGCAAGCGGGTGGCCAGGACACAGTTCGTGCCGGAAGGACCATGCTGCATCAGCATAGCCCAGGAATCTCGGTTCCGGAAAAGAAACGGATCAACGACCCGCATGGACAGGGCTTGGGGCTCTTCGCCCGGGCGAGGTTCCCGATGGATCCCCGGATGTGCCGTCCACAGTGACAGTGGGTCGAATACCAGATCAAGTGATGGAAGGAATTGGTGGGCGCACTAGGGCTCGAACCTAGGACCCGCTGATTAAGAGTCAGCTGCTCTACCAACTGAGCTATGCGCCCGACCTTTTCGAACCGCCCCGCTTTTCAGTGGCGCCGTCCGTGTCGGTGGCGCCTATTTACCGTCTTCAACGGCAGGGTCAACCCCCTGCCCCAACTCTTTGCCGCTATTCCTTCGCCGCGGCGAATTCGGCGTCGCGATGCACCCAGACGCTGGCCAGAAGGCCGAAGCCGACCATCGCGGTGATCATCGCCGAGCCACCATGGCTGATCAGCGGCAGCGGCACGCCGCCCACAGGGATGGAGCCGGTGACCATGGCGATGTTGACGAAGACGTAGAGGAAGAAATTGGTGCCGAGCCCGACCGCGACCAGGCGGCCGTACTGGTGGCGGCAGCGGATCGCGACGAGGAAGGCGAAGATCACGACCAGCGCCAGCAGCCCCAGCGTGGCGATCGCGCCGAAGAAGCCGAATTCCTCGGCGATCATGGTGAAGATGAAGTCCGTCTGCTTCTCGGGCAGGAAGTTCAGGTGTCCCTGGGTGCCCTGCAGGAACCCCTTGCCCCAGAGCCCGCCGGAGCCGAGTGCGATCTTGGATTGGATGATGTTGTAGCCGGCGCCGAGCGGATCGCTCTCCGGGTCGAGGAAGGTGGTGATCCGCGCCTTCTGGTAGTCGTGCAGATGGTCGTAGGCGATGGGCGCCGCCGTGCCGATGGCGGCGAAGAGCAGGGCGAAGAGATACCAGCGCGCCCCGGAGGCCCAGAAGATGGCCAGGCCGATGGCGCCGGTGATGAGGGCCGTACCCAGATTCGGCTGCTTCAGGATCAGCGCCATCGGCACCAGCACGGCGATGGCGGGCGGGATCAGGAAGAAGAGGTTGCCCACCCTTTCCCAGGAAGCGCGGTGGAACCAGGAGGCGAGCGCCAGGACCAGGAGGATCTTCATCAGCTCCGAGGGCTGGAGCTGGACCGGGCCGATATCGATCCAGCGCTGCGCGCCCTTGCCCACCTGCCCGTGCAGCATCACCAGGACGAGCAGGCCGACTCCGAGGGCATAGCCGAGCCAGGACAGTTTCGCGATCACGCGGATGTCCACCAGCGCGATGCAGACCATCAGGATCAGCCCGAAGGCGAAGCGGATGGCATGCTTGCTGGCATAGATGGCTGGGTTGCCGCCGCCCGCCGAGTAGAGGGCGACATAGCCGACCCCGGCCAGGGCGCAGAGCATGAGGATGAAGAGCCAGGGCATGGCCCAGAGCTTCTCCAGCACGCCGAAGCCGCGCTCGACGCGCAGCAGGCGGCGTTCGTAGAGGCCGGACATCAGCGCCTCCCCCCGGGGGCCGGGGATTGGGGTCTTCCAGGGAGCCGGCATCGGCCACGCGGGGACCGGCGGGGTTGGGCACCTGCCGGAAGCGCTCGATGGTGTCCATCATGATCTGCTTGCCCAGCGGCGCGGCGGCGGCGGAACCGGCGAGGCCGTGCTCGACCACCACGGCCACGGCATAGCGCGGGTCCTCGTAAGGGGCGAAGCAGACGAAGAGCGCGTGCGGGCGCCATTCACGCGGCAGGTTCTCGGCCCGGAAGCCGCGTTCGCGCTGCTCGCGTGTCACGCGCTTGACCTGCACACTGCCCGTCTTGCCGGCAAGGATGCCATAGCTCGCGGGGATGCGGCCGGCGGCGCCGGTGCCGCGCTCCTCGTTCACCACGGCGAACATGCCTTCCCGCATCAGCCGCAGGTCGCGTTCCGGCATGCCCATGGAGGGCCAGTCCTCCGCCTTCACGCCACGGACCAGCTTGCCGCCGATGGCATGGGTCAGGTGGGGCTGCACCGCCCTGCCGGTGGCGAGACGGGCGGTCATCGTGGCCAGGGAGAGCGGGGTGAGCTGGTAGAAGCCCTGCCCGATGCCATGGACGACGGTGTCGCCGAGATTCCAGGGCTTGCCCTGCTTCAGGCGCCATTCGCGGGTGGGGACGAAGCCGCTGCGCGTGCCGGGAAGCTCGATCTGCAGGTCGACGCCCAGGCCGAACCGCTTCGCCATGGCGGCGATGCGGTCGATGCCGGTGCGCTTGGCCATCTCGTAGAAATAGACGTCGCAGGAGAATTTGAGCGCGTTGCGCATGTTGATCGAGCCGTGGCCGTAGCGCGACCAACAGTGGAAACGCGTATCGCCCAGATCGTAGTAGCCGGGGCAGAAGACCCGGTCCTCCGGCGTGACCACCTTGGCATCCAGCGCCGCCATGCCCACCACCATCTTGAAGGTGGAACCCGGGGCGTAGAGGCCGTTCGTCACCTTGTTGATCAGGGGCGTGGAACGCTTGCTGGTCCATTCCTTCCACTGGGCGGCGGACACGCCGGAATCGAAGAGCGAGGGGTCGAAGGAAGGCTGGCTCGCCATGGCCAGGACCTCGCCCGACTTCGCATCGAGCACCACGGCGCTGGTGCCTTCCTCGCAACGGCCGCGCACGGTGCGCTGGAGCTGGGCATCGACGCTGATCTGGATGTCCTGGCCTGGCACGCCCTCGCGCCGGTCCAGCTCGCGGATCACTCGGCCGACGACATTCACCTCGAGACGCTGCAATCCCGCACGGCCACGCAGGATGACGTCGTGATAGCGCTCGATCCCCGCGCGGCCGACCCGGACGCCCGGCAGTTCCAGCAGTGGATCCTTGCCAATGTCCCGTTCCGCCGGCGGAGCGACGTAGCCGACCACATGGGCGAGCTGCTCATGCTCCGGATAGTCCCGGGTGGTGCCGACATCGATGCTGATCCCGGGCAGATCCGGTGCATTGATCTCCAGCAGCGCCATCTCGTCCCAGGTCAGGAAGTCGCGGACGGTGACGGGAATGAAGCGGCGGCGGCGGCGGATATCGCGCTCGATGCGGGCCTTCTCGTGATCCTGCAACGGCAGCAGCTTCGAGAAGGTCTCCAGCACCGCCGGCACGTCGCCCGCGGATTCCGCGGTCAGCAGGGCCCGCCAGTTCAGCCGGTTGGCGGCGACGATCTCGCCATTGCGGTCCATGATCCGGCCGCGCGGCGGCGCGAGGAGGCGTGAGGAGATGCGGTTCTCCTCCGCCAGCGTGGCATAGCGGTCGCCCTCATCGACCTGCAGCCGGTGCAGGCGGTAGCCGAGGAAGCCCAGCCCGCCGAGCTGGATGCCGCCCAGCACCAGGGCGCGGCGGGTGAAGATGGAGCGGCGGCGCTCCTCCTCGCCCCGGCGGCTCATGGGCGGCCCCCTGGGTGCCGGGCGCTCATGCCAGGCTCTCGGCCTGCCGCATGGCCACATGGACCCGCGTCAGGATGGCCGCCACGGCCGGATAGGCGCCTGCGGCGAGGCCGGCCTGGACCAGGGCGGGCATGGGAGGCGTGAGCTGCCAGCTGAGCACCATCTGTAGAAGGTAGGAGAGCCCCGCCACCGCAAGGGCGAAGGCGCAGAAGATCAGCCAGACCGTGGCGAAGGAGCGGCGGGCGATGAAGCGGCGCAGGCGAAAGGCCGTGCCATGCACCAGGAGCAGGGTCAGGATGCCCTGGCCAAGCGGAGCGAAGTTCAGCAGGTCCTGCAGGAATCCCAGGCCGAAGACCGCCAGGGCCGGCATGGCCGAGGGGCGGAAGACCGTCCAGAAGAAGACGCAGCCCAGCACCAGCCCGGGCCCCAGCGCCGGCAGGCCGACCGGGGTGGCGGCGAGAATGAGGATCAGGGCGGCACCGGCCACCGGGATGGCGGCGCGTGCGAAGGCATCCAGCCGGCGCAGCAGCCCGGGCGCCGGGTCCGGCTGCCCCAGGGGAGGACGTCGCCACATCAGCGGGAGGCCGGTCCAGGCGGGGAGCAGGGCACCGGCACTATTTCCGGGGTTCCGGACGGGGTTCCGGGCGGGCCACCGCTTCTGGCGGCAGGATGCCGGCCAGGCCAAAGTCGAAGATCCGCACCATGTCCAGCCGGCCCAGTTGCGCGAAAAGTTCCACTTCCGGCGCGCCGGAATCCTCCGACCAGTGGACCACGCCGACAGGCAGGCCCGTGGGGAAGGCGGCGGCCTCGGCGCTGGTCACCACGCGCTCGCCCTCCTGCGGCGGCGTGCCCTCGGGCCAGTGCTGCAGGCGCGGGCGGGCGCCGTTGGTGCCGATCATCATGGCGCGGGAGCGCGATCCCTCCAGCACCACCGGGATCCGGCTGTTGATATCCGTGAGCAGCAGGATGCGGGCGGACCGCTCACCGACCTCGGTGATGCGGCCGGCCAGGCCGCGCTCGTCCAGCGCCACCTGTCCCTTGCGCAGGCCGAGCCCTGGTGCCTTGGCCACCAGCACCGCCCGGGCATAGATGCCGCCGGCATCGGCCACCACCCGCACGGTGTGGTAGGTGGCGGACGCGCTGGAAACGAAGGAGAGCTGCCGCCGGAGCTGGGCGTTCTCAGCCTCCAGCGCCAGGGCGGCGTTCTGCCAGCGGCGGAGGAGTTCGTTCTCCTCGCGCAGCCGCGCATTCTCGCTACGGAGTTGCCAGAGCTCGGTGGCCTGCTGCCCCAGCCCCTGCGCGGCCTCGACCGGCCGCGACAGCACCGCATAGAGCGGCGCCAGCGAATCGGCCAGCGACATGCGCAGGCGCTCGACCAGCAGCGGATCGGCCTTGCCCAGGAGCATCGCCCCGAAGGCCGCTGCGATCAGCACGGGCAGAGTCAGCCGTGACAGGGCCTGCCGGAGCGGGATGCTCAGTCGGATCATTCACACATGTCCTGGCGGGCGCCCGGCTCGGCCCCGCGATGGGAGTCCTCAATACATCGAGGACAGGACGTGGCGAAGCCGCTTCATCTCCTCAAGGGCCCGGCCAGTGCCCAGCGCGACGCAGGACAGGGCCTCGTCCGCCACGGAGACGGGCAGGCCGGTCGCATCGCGCAGCACCTGGTCCAGCCGGTACAGCAGGGCGCCGCCGCCGGTGAGCACGATGCCCTTGTCCACGATATCGGCGGCCAGTTCCGGGGGCGTGTTCTCCAACGCCACCTTCACCGCCTCGACGATCGCCGTCACCGGCTCGCTCAGGCTCTCGGAGATCTGGCGCTGGCTGACCCAGACCTCGCGCGGCACGCCGTTCATCAGGTCGCGGCCACGGACCTCGATCACCGGGCCTTCCTCGCCGTAATCGGGCACGGCGGCGGCGCCGATGGCCATCTTGATGCGCTCGGCCGTGCTCTCGCCGATCAGCAGGTTGAACTGGCGGCGGATGTAGCTGATCACCGCCTCGTCCATCTTGTCGCCGCCGACGCGGACGGAGCGGGCATAGACGATGCCGCCCAGCGAGATCACCGCGACCTCGGTGGTGCCGCCGCCGACATCGACGACCATGGAGCCAGAGGGCTCGGTGACCGGCAGGCCGGCGCCGATGGCCGCCGCCATGGGCTCCTCGATCAGCAGCACTTTGCGGGCGCCGGCGCTCTCGGCGCTTTCCTGGATCGCGCGGCGCTCGACGGCGGTGGAGCCGGAGGGCACGCAGATCACGATCATCGGCGAGGCGAAGGAGCGGCGGTTATGCACCTTGCGGATGAAGTGCTTGATCATCTCCTCCGCCACCTCGAAATCCGCGATCACGCCGTCGCGCATCGGGCGGATGGCGGCGATGTTGCCGGGGGTGCGGCCGAGCATGTGCTTGGCTTCCTCGCCCACGGCGAGGACCTGCTTGCGGCCACGGAGATCGGCGATGGCCACCACGGAGGGCTCGTTCAGAACGATGCCGCGGCCCTTCACATAGACGAGGGTATTGGCGGTCCCAAGATCGATGGCCATGTCGGCCGAGAGGAAGCCGAACATGCGGGAGAACATGCGCTTGACGCCTCGTGCGTGAGGAAGGGGGTAGCGGGGGAGCGCGCCTGACTAGCTCCCCTGGCGCGTAGGCTCAAGCCCCTCTTGCACCATTGCCGGCATGGCAGGGCGTCTCGAAAATGCAACCACGCGATGTGTGGCACGTTACCGGGCCGGAAAGCCAAATCAGCCTTTGGCTGCAAGAATGCAACGATGGAGCGAAGCCATGCGCAAGTCCACCCTCGCCGTCCTGGCCCTGGCGGGGCTGTCGCTGGGAGCCTGCGGCTACAGCACCGGGGACCGTGCGGTCTCGGGTGGGCTGTTGGGTGCCGGCACCGGTGCGGCGATCGGGTCGCTGTCCGGCAATGCGGGCACGGGTGCCCTGATCGGCGGCGGCGTCGGCGCCCTGGGTGGCGCGGCCACCAGTGGCAATGACGTCAACCTGGGCCGGCCGATCTGGCGCTGAGACGCCTCGCCTCCAGCAGACGAATTCCTGATGCCAAGACGCCGCCCCTGGCCATCCGGCCAGGGGCGGCGTTTTTCATGTTGCCGGCTTCATGGCGCCGGCGCCGCCCTCCGCGTGACCGGAAATCCCGCTTGATTCTACCGTTCAGTAGGTGAATGATTGGTCCATTGGAACGATGCCGGAAAAGGCACGGCCGGGGGAAACCAGAGATTCCATGAGCAGGACCGACACCCTTCCTTTGCGGGGGCGCCGTGCGATCGTCACCGGGGGCGCCCGCGGGATCGGCCGGGCCATCGCACGCGCCCTTCACGAGCATGGCGCGCAGGTGGCGGTCTGGGACCTCAGCCCGCAAAGCTTCGACCCGGATGATGCCGGTTTCACCCCGGCCCTGTTGCAGCAGGTCGACGTCGCCTCCCTGCCCTCCGTACAATCCGCCTTCGCGGAATGCCTGGCCACCCTGGGGCATGTCGATATCCTGGTGAACAATGCTGGGATCAACGGCCCCGTGGCACCGTGCTGGGAATATCCGCCGGAGGCCTGGGCGAAGGTGCTGGCCGTCGATCTGAACAGCGTCTTCTACGGATGCCGCACCGTGATCCCGCATATGCGGGAGCGCGGCCATGGGCGCATCGTCAATGTCGCCTCCATCGCGGGCAAGGAAGGCGTGCAGTTCATCTCGGGCTACTCGGCGGCCAAGGGCGGCGTGATCGCCTTCACCAAGGCGGTGGCGAAGGAGCTGGCGCAGGACGGCATCCTGATCAACTGCATCGCCCCCGCCATGGCGGAGACGGAGCTGCTGTCGCAGATGTCCGAGGCGCATATCGCCGCCAGCAGGGCCAAGATCCCGATGGGCCGGCTGCTGCGGGTGGAGGAGATCGCCGCCATGGTCGCCTGGATCGTCGGGCCAGGCTGCTCCTTCACCACCGGCTTCACCTTCGACCTCACCGGCGGCCGGGCGACCTATTGACCCCCGGCCGGGGCACCGGACGAGCACGACACCACGCCTGACCAGGCCGCCGGAGAGCGGCCGGGAAAACAAGATCAGTCCGAGGAAGAACATCATGACCCTGCTTCGACGCCATCTGGGCCTCTCAGCCTTTGCCCTGACCGCCACCGCCGCCGGGCGCGCGCGGCCAGCGGCGGCACAGGCCGCCTATCCGACGCGGCCGGTCTCGGTCGTCGTGCCCTTCGCAGCCGGTGGCTCGACGGATTTCGTGGGGCGGCTGATCGCGCAGAGCCTGTCCACCGCCTTCGGCCAGCAATTCGTGGTGGACAACCGCAGCGGGGCCAGCGGCACGGTGGGCGCCACCTATGTCGCCCGGGCGCGGCCGGATGGCTACACGCTGCTGGTCAGCCCGAACAGCACCTTCGCCATGGCGCCTTTCCTGTACAAGCTGCCCTATGACAACGAGAAAGCCTTCGCGCCCATCGGGCTGCTGGCCTCCAACGCCATGGCCGTCTGCGTGCAGGCCAACTCGCCCTATCGCACGCTGGCGGATCTGGTGGCCGCGGCGAAGGCGAAGCCGAACGAGATCAGCTTCGGCTCCGGCGGCACCGGGGTGTCGAACCACCTGGCGGTGGAACTCTTCGCGGCGCAGTCGGGCATCCAGATGCTGCATGTGCCCTATCGCGGCGGTGCGCCGGCGGCACAGGCGCTGCTGGGCGGGGAGATCCAGCTTTCCTTCATCGACACGGTGACCGCCGTGCCCTTCGTGCGTGACGGCTCGGTGCGGGCGCTGGCCGTGACCTCGGCGCAGCGGAACGGGCAGTTGCCCGACGTACCGACCGTCGCGGAGTCCGGCCTGCCCGGCTTCCAGGCCTCGACCGATATCGCGCTCTTCGCCCCGGCGGGGACGCCGGAACCGATCCTGAAGCGCCTGTCCGAACTGTCCTCGGCAGCGATGCGGACGCAGGAGGTGAAGGACAAGCTGGCGCCGCTCGCCATCGATCCGGTGGGCGGCACGCGGGAGGAGTTCCCGGCCTATTTCGTGGCGGAGAGCGCCAAGTGGGGCGGCATCATCCGCGAGCGGAACATCAGGCTGGAGGGGTAGGCGTTATCCTTCTCCGGCCCCTCGGGGGAGCGAGGGGCCGGGACGCCGGGTGCGGGTCAGTACAGGGGCCTCTGGCCGGCGCATGGGGCAGAGTAAAGTCGGGGCAGGCGGCTTCGAGCCCGAAGGCAAGGACAATCGTCACGCGATAGGAAAATATTGATATTTCGCCTCAAAAGGAATATTATCCCCCCCGGGGGGAGCATATCCCTTGTCAAACTGACCGAGGCCGATCTGCGCGCAGCCATGAGGGATCCCCTCTATTGGGGTTCCCATCAGCCTGGACAAACTGGCTTCCGCGACTGGGTCACGCGGGGATGGTGTGCCCTGGCTCAGGCGGAGACACGCGGTGGCGGCACCGTGCATGTGCGCGCTTATACGCGCACCCGTCATGGCCGGACGGAACAGGTCTCAGCCTAGAGGCTGTTGTGGACTGATGGGAGGGCCAGATTTGCGGGATGACCCGCAAGTCCTATCCGTCCGACGTATCTGATGAGGAATGGGCGCTGGTTGCGCCCTATCTTGTGCTGCTGCCCGAGGCGGCGGGGCAGCGGCGCCACGCCTTGCGCGAGGTGTTCAACGGGCTGCGCTATGTGGTCAAGACGGGCGCGCCCTGGCGCTGGATGCCCAATGACCTGCCACCATGGGACATCGTCTACGCCCAGGCCCGGCGCTGGCTGGCGGCCGGGGTGTTCGAGGCGATCGTGCACGACCTGCGGGTCGTGCTGCGGCTGGAGGCAGGCCGCGCGGCCGAGCCGACGGCGGCGGTGCTGGACAGCCGGACGAGTTGCAGGACCACCCCCCGGCCCAGGTCTGAGCACTCCCGCTGGCGCGGGCGGTCCCATCCGCCCGCGCCCGTTGCCCTCAGGCCGTCATCGCGGCCGGGGCGGTGCGCTCGCGCTTCACCAGCAGCTTGTTCAGCGCGTGGATATAGGCGCGGGCGGAGGCGACGATCGTGTCGGTGTCGGAGCCCTGCCCGTCCACCAGCTTGCCACCTTCCTCCAGCCGCACGGTGACGCGGGCCTGGGCATCGGTGCCGCCGGTGACGGACTGCACGGCGAAGAGGCGCAGGCCCACCTCGTGCGGGAAGGCGGCGCGGATGGCGTTGAAGGTGGCGTCCACCGCGCCGTCGCCGACCGCCATGCCCTCATGCGTCTCGCCATCCACCTCCAGCTTCAGCGTCGCCATGGGATGGGTGTGCAGGCCGGCGGTGACGGTCAGCGCGGTCAGCTTGATGCGGTCATGGGTGCGCAGGATCTGGTCGTCCACCAGCGCGACGATGTCCTCGTCATAGACGACCTTCTTGCGGTCCGCGATTTCCTTGAAGCGGGCGAAGGCGTCGTTGAGCTGGTTGTCGCCGACCTCGTAGCCCAGGGCCTTCAGCTTGTCGCGGAAGGCGGCGCGGCCGGAATGCTTGCCCATGACCAGGGAGGAGTTGGTCCAGCCGACGCTTTCCGGCGTCATGATCTCGTAGGTGCCACGGTCCTTCAGCATGCCGTCCTGGTGGATGCCGGATTCATGGGCGAAGGCGTTGCGGCCGACGATGGCCTTGTTCGGCTGCACGTCGAAGCCGGTGATGGTGGCCAGCAGGCGCGAGGTCTTGAGGATGTTCGGCGTGTTGATGCCGGTGGTCTTGTTCAGGGCGTTCTGGCGGGTGCGGATCGCCATGGCGACCTCTTCCAGGCTGGCATTGCCCGCGCGCTCCCCGATGCCGTTGATGGTGCATTCCACCTGCCGCGCCCCGGCCTGGATGGCGGCCAGGGTATTCGCCACGGCCAGACCCAGGTCGTTGTGGTTGTGGGTGGAGAAGATCACCGTATCGGCGCCCGGCACGCGTTCCCGCAGCATGGTGAAGATGCGGGCCATGTCCTCCGGCACCGCATAGCCGACCGTGTCGGGGATGTTGATGGTGGTGGCGCCGGCCCGGATCGCGGCCTCGACGCAGCGGCACAGGAAGTCGTCCTCCGTGCGGCTGCCATCCTCGGCGGACCATTCCACGTCGGCCACGTGCTGGCGGGCCAGGGTGACGGAGGCGGCGACGGCCTCCAGCACCTGCTCCTGCGTCATGCGCAGCTTGGCCCGCATATGCAGTTCGGAGGTGGAGATGAAGGTATGGATGCGCGGGCGGGCGGCGGTCTTCACCGCCTCGGCGGCGCGCAGGATGTCCTTGGGCGCGGAGCGGGACAGGCCGCAGACCACGGGGCCAGCCTTGCTGAATCGGTCGGCGATGGACTTCACGCTGTCGAAGTCGCCGGGCGAGGCGATGGGGAAGCCGGCCTCCAGCACATCGGCGCCCAGCTCGGCCAGGGCGTCCGCCATGCGCAGCTTCTCCTCCAGGTTCATGGAGAAGCCGGGGGACTGCTCGCCGTCGCGCAGCGTGGTGTCGAAGATGATGACCCGTTCGTCCGGGATGGTGCCGAAGGAGGGATGGGTGATGGACATCGGAAGGCTCTCGACTGGTTTACCGTGGCTGGACCGCCGCCGGGACGGATGTTCCGGTGGCTGATGGGCCCTGGCGCGGAATCTCTCGCGGCGCGGAGGGCCCGGGTCCCCAGGGAAGGGTCCTAGGGGAAGATCCCCTGAACGCGGCCGGCGGTCTCCCGCCGGGGTTACGCCCAGGGGCCGGTAAGTCGAAGGAGAAGGAGGCGCGCGCCATCGCGGGCCGGACGGCCCACGGAAAAGGCAGCGATGTGGCCGCGCGCGGTCATGGCGACAGCGTTAGCAGCACTTGCCGGGCTGGACAACCACTTCCCTTGCGGCTTCTGTCCGCGCCGGTGCGGACCGCCGGCCCCGCGAGGGTGTCCGGACCGTCATGGGGCGGAAAACTTTGATGCGGTGTCGTCCGCTATGAGGCAGGCGCCCTTGCGGCGAGGAACTCCGGGGACCATGCAGCCGCGTGAGGGAATCAGGCTCCGCCCCGGGGGGAGCAGGCCGAGGGTCATGGCCAGCGGGGCGCGACGGACCGGATACGAATCCGGCCCGTCCCCGGCAGGCCGGGCCAGACCAGGGGTACGATGGGAAGCAAGGCGGGAACCGGGGATCTGGCGAGGCCCGGAAGCAGGATGATGAGGCCGGAAGTGATGCTGCCATGACGGATCGGCCGGATGGGAGCCACGGGTCGCTCCGCCAGAGGGTGCCGCCCACCGCCGCGGCCTCCACCAGGAAGCTGGCCTCGCCGCACCGGTAGAGGCGGCCGTGATGCCGGATGCGACGGAGCCCGCGCTGGCGCCGGCCTCGCCCGGCTCCGCCTGGGGCCGGCGGCTGGCCAGGCTCCGGCCCTGGCTGCTCGGCGCGGTCTTCCTGGCCCTGGCGGTGCTGGTCATCCTCGCCGTTCGGAGCCTTTCGGCCGAGCTGGACTACGACGCCGTGGTCGAGGCGCTGTCGGGCGCGCGGCCAGGGGTGCTGGCGGCCGGGCTCCTCGCCACGGCGGTCAGCTATGCCAGCATGGTGGGCTATGACCGCGCGGCGCTGCGCTATGGCGCGCCCGGCACGCCGGTGCCGCTGCGCGTGGCGGCGCTGGCCTCCTTCACCGGCTTCGCGCTGAGCAACACGGTGGGCGTCGGCGCCTTCACCGGCGGGGCGGTGCGCTGGCGGATCTACACGGCGGCGGGGCTACGGCCCTCGCAGATCACGCGCGTCATCGGCTTCATCGGCGTGTCCTTCGGCCTGGGCGTGGTGGCCGTGGGGGCGGCGGGGCTGATCGCGGGCGCCGGCCATGTGGCGACCTGGCTGGGCACCTCCGCCGGGCTGCTGCGGGGCATCGGCGGGGCGGCGCTGCTGGCCCTGGCCGCCTTCGTGGGCCTTTGCGCGGGGACCGATACGCTGTCCCTCGGCCGTTTCGCCCTGCGCCTGCCCTCGGCGCGGCTGGCCCTGGCACAGCTCGCCATCTCGGCGGTCGATGTCTGCGCCGCGGCCACCGTGCTCTGGGTGCTGCTACCGGAAGGGGCGGTGGGCCTGTCCACCTTCCTGCCGATCTATGCCATTGCGCTGGTCCTGGCGCTGCTCAGCCATCTGCCGGGCGGCATCGGCGTCTTCGAGGCGGTGGTGCTGCTGGCCTTCCGCGATCTGCCCGTCTCGCTGGACGAGGTCGCGGCGGCGCTGCTGCTCTATCGTATCCTCTACTACGTGCTGCCCCTGGCCCTGGCGGTGGCTCTGCTGGTGCTGCCGGAGGCGCGGCGCGGCGCCAGCCTGGCCGGGCAGTCCCGCCCCGTGCGGGCGGCCACCCGGCTGGCGCCGCGCTTCCTGGGCGCGCTCGCCTTCATCACCGGGGCGGCACTGCTGATCGGTGGCGTGGCGCCCAGCGGCGAGGACGGGCCGGGCATGCTGGCCCCTGCCCTGCCGGGCCTGCTCTTCGAGGCATCGCACCTGATCTCCAGCGTCGCGGGCCTGGTGCTCCTGCTGGTCGCGGACCGGCTGGTGCACCGGCTGGACGCGGCCTGGTGGGTCACCACGCTCTGCGCCATCGGCGGGCTGGTGCTCTCGGTGGCGCGCGGCGGCGGGCTGCTGGAGATGGGCTCGCTGCTGCTGTTGCTGCTGGCCCTGCTGGCGACGCGGCACCGCTTCGACCGGCGCACCCGGCTTTTCGCCCAGCCCTTCACCCTGCGCTGGCTGGTCGCCGTGGGCTGCGTGGTGGCGGCGGCGGTCTGGCTGCTCTTCTTCGCCAACCGGGACGTGCCCTATTCCAACGAGCTCTGGTGGCGCTTCGAGTTCGACGAGGATGCGCCGCGTGGCCTGCGCGTGACCCTGGCGGCAGCGATGGGGCTGGGCGCGGTGGGGCTCTGGAGCCTGCTGCGCCATGCCCAGGGGCGGCAGGAGGAGCCGAGCCCGGCGATGCTGGCCCGGGCGGCCGAGATCGCGGATGCGAGCGACCGCGCCGACGCGCAGCTCGTGCGGATGGGCGACAAGTCGCTGCTTTTCTCGGAGGCGGGCGATGCCTTCGTGATGTATGGGCAGCGCGGGCGCTCCTGGATCGCGCTGTTCGACCCGATCGGCCCCCGCGCCCGCTGGCCGGACCTGATCTGGAGCTTCGTGGAGGCGGCGGATGCCCAGGGGGCGCGGGCCGCCTTCTACCAGGTGAAGGCGGAGAGCCTGCCGCTCTATCTCGATGCCGGGTTCCGGCCGATCAAACTGGGGGAGGCGGCGCGGGTGGACCTGTCCCGGTTCGATCTCAAGGGACGCGCACGGGCCAATCTCCGCAACGCGCTGAACCGGGCGGAGCGGGATGGCATGACGCTCACCGTCCTGTCGCCGGCGGAGGTCCCTGCCCTGCTGCCGGAATTGCAGGCGGTGTCGGATGCCTGGCTCGCGGCGCATGAAACGCGGGAGAAGGCCTTCTCCCTCGGGGCCTTCGCGCCGCATTACGTCTGCGCCCAGCCGGTGGCGGTGGTGCGGGACGGTACCGGGCGGCTGGTGGCCTTCGCGACGATCTCGGAAACGCCGGTGACCAAGGCAGAAGCCTCGGTGGACCTGATGCGGCACCTGCCGGATGCCCCGGGCGGCACCATGGACTTCCTGTTCATCCGGCTCCTGCTGCGCGCCAAGGAGCTCGGCTACCGCAATTTCGACCTCGGCATGGCGCCGCTGTCCGGCCTCGCGGCGCACCGGCTGGCGCCGCTCTGGCACCGGCTCGGCGGCTGGGTCTTCCGGCGGGGCGAGCGTTTCTACAACTTCCGCGGCCTGAGGGCCTTCAAGGAGAAGTTCGATCCGGTCTGGGAGCCGCGCTACCTCTGCGCGGCGGGGGGCTTGATCCCTGGGTCGTGCTGGCGGATGTGGCGGCCCTGCAAGCCGGCGGGCTGCGCGGGGTGGTGGGCAAATGAGGCGGCGCGGCATGGCGCGTCACCCGGTGCAGCGGCGGGCGCTGGTGCTGTCCGTGCTGGCGGGCTGTCTCCTGGCCGGCGAGGCGCAGTCGCCAGGGACGCGGGACCACTTCCCCTATCTGGTGGAGATCCCGGCCGATCCGGTGCGCTTCGACAGCTTCGCCCTGATCATCTCCGGCGATGGCGGCTGGGCGGATCTGGACCAGCAGCTCGGTGAGATCCTGCAGGAGCGCGGCATGTCCGTTCTGGGCTGGGATTCACTGAACTATTTCTGGAAGCACCGGAAGGCGGAGGAAGTGGCGCAGGACCTCGACAAGGCGATCCGCACCTATTCCGAGCTCTGGAACCTGCCGCGCGTGGTGCTGATCGGCTTCTCCTTCGGGGCTGACGTGATCCCCTCCGCCTATAACCTCCTGCCGCCCGAGACACGGGAGAGGGTGGCCCTGATCTCCCTGCTCTCCATGTCGAAGGACATCGACTACGAGGTGACGGCCTCGGGCTTCATCGGCATGGGTGGTTCCGACGAGATCCCGATCGGGCCGGAACTGGCGCGGATGGACCAGGCCAAGGTCCAGTGCGTCTATGGCGAGGAAGAGGCGGACGAGACCGGCTGCCTCCTGCTCGACCCGGAGAAGGCGCAGGTGATCCGCACCAGCGGCGGGCATCATTTCGACGAGGACTACGCCAAGCTGGCAGACCGCATCCTGGCGAGGCTGGCCGATGCGAGCTGAGCCGATGCCGACCGGCCGGCGCGGCCTGCTGCGGAGTGGGCTGGGGCTGGCGTTGCTGGCGGGTTCCTTCCTGCCGGCGCCGGGATGGGCCGCGGCGCCGGATGGGAAGACGGCGGAGGCGGGGCTGCTGGCCTTCCGCATGATGCCCCTGGGCCGCCCGGGCCCGGTGAGCTTCATCCTGCCCAGTTCGCACGCCCCGGACCCGCGCCTGCCACGTCTGCCGGTGGAGCGGCTCCTGGCCGGGGCGCGGCTGGTGCTGACCGAGAGCGGCTATGCCCCCGGGGAGGAGGCAGGCGAGGAACTGTTCCGGCCGGGAGGGGACTGGCCCGCGCTTTGGGCGCTGAGCCCCGCCGAGCGGGAAGCGCTGCGGCGGAACGCGGCCTGCCGGGGGCTGGAGACGGTGATGGCGCGGCTGCGGCCGATCCTGCTGCTCGCCGTGGCCCGGGAAGCCTGCCCTGCCGCCGGCGCCGACCGGGGCCGTTCGCCGGAGGACTGGCTGAGCGGCGCCGCCCGGGCCATGGGCCTCCGCACCGGGGCGCTGGAAAGCGTGGGCGAGAGCATGGCGGCGGCGGATGCCGTGCCGGAGGCGGTCTATCTGGACGCCCTGCGCCGGGCGCTGGCCGATCCCGCCGGCATGGCGGCGGAGGACCGCGCCCTGCAACGCGCCCATGAGGATGGCGACCTGAACGAGGTCCGGCGCCTGACCGTGGCGGCCATGGGCGGGGACGAGGCCGGGCGCGCGGCGTTCGACCGGATCGTGATCAGCGCCCGCAGCCGGCGGATGGCGGCGCGGCTGGCCGAGGCCGCCTCGGCCCTGCCCGTGGTGGCGGTGGTGGGCGCGGCGCATCTGGCCGGGGGGGACGGGATGCTCGCGCTGCTCCAGGCCATGGGCTTCCGGCTGGAAGCCTTCCGGATGCGGCTGGCGCCGGGATAGCGGGAGGACCCACCCGGCTCAGGCGGGCGGGTGCTCCTTCCACCAGTGCCGGGCGATCTCGGCGCGGGTGCAGACCCAGACATCCGGGCAGGCCACGACATGGTCCAGGAAGCGGGCCAGGGCGGCGGCGCGGGCAGGACGGCCGACGAGGCGGCAATGCAGGCCGACGCTCATCATGCGCGGCGTGGTCCGGCCTTCCTCGCGCAGGAAATCCAGCGAGTCCTTCAGATAGGCGGTGAAGGCATCGGTGGTGCCGAAACCGGGCGGCACCGCGAACTTCATGTCGTTGTTGTCGAGCGTGTAGGGGATGACGAGGTGCGGCTTGCCACCCACCGGCACGTAATGCGGCAGGTCGTCGTCATAGGCGTCGGAATCATAGAGGAAGCCGCCATGCTCGGCCACGAGGCGGCGGGTGTTGCCGCTGATGCGGCCGGTGTACCAGCCGACCGGCGTGGTGCCCGTGGTCTGTTGCACCGCCGCGACGTTGCGGGCGATGTGGTCGCGTTCCGTGGCCTCGTCCACCTCGGCATAGTTGATCCAGCGGTAGCCGTGGCAGGCGATCTCATGCCCGGCCTCGGCGAAGGCGCGGCCGACGGCGGGGTTCAGCTCCAGCGCCCGGCCCACGCCATAGACGGTGAGCCGGAGGCCGCGTTCCCGGAACAGGCGCAGCACGCGCCAGACGCCGACGCGGGCGCCGTAGTCGAACTGGCTTTCCGTGCTTTCGTCGCGCAGGCCGCGGCGGGGCTGGCCACCGGGCACCTCGTGCAGATAGGCCTCGGTGATCGGGTCACCGTTCAGCGGCGTGTTCTCGCCGCCTTCCTCGTAGTTCAGGACGAAGGACAAGGCGAGGCGGGCGCCGTTGGGCCAGCGCGCATCGGGCGGGTTGGGACCGTAGCCCGCGAAGTCCCGGGGGAAGCCGCTTTCGGCGGCCAGGATGGTGCCGCCGGTCTTGCCGTCGCTCATGCTCTCGTCCTTCGGTCCCTGGCCTGTCCCGCTCCAGCAGCGGAACCCCGGGGATGGGGTTCCAGCCATGGGGCGGGCTGGAACCCGTTCCTGTCGGGACACGGGCAGGAGCGCAAGGCCCCTGCCCTCCCACCCTGGGCGTCAGCGCGCGTTGAAGCCGGCGGAGCCGCCCACATAGGCGCCACGGGGGCTGGTGCCGTCATTCGCCGGGCGCTGGCAGGCCGCCAGCGGCAAGGTGGCGAGCGCCAGGGCCAGCAGCACGAGGACGGGACGCCGCATCGCCGTCACGCCGCCGGCAGATCGTTGAGGTGGCAGCGCGAACGGTGCCCCGGGGCGATCTCCTTCAGCACGGGCACCTCCAGCCGGCACCGCTCGAAGGCATGCGGGCAGCGCGGGTGGAAGTGGCAGCCCTTGGGCGGGTTCAGCGGCGAGGGAATCTCGCCCTGCACCACGGCGAAGCTCTTCTTGCGCGCCTCGATGCGCGGCACGGCGGCCAGCAGCGACTGGGTATAGGGGTGGTTGGCGCGGGCGAAGACCTCCTCCGCCGGCGCCTCCTCCACCACCCGGCCGAGATACATGATCACGACCCGGTCGCTCAGATGCTCCACCACGCCGAGATCGTGGCTGATGAAGAGGTAGGTGAGGTCCAGTTCCTGCCGCAGGCGCATGAAGAGGTTCAGCACCTGGGCCTGGATCGAGACGTCCAGCGCCGCCACGGATTCGTCGCAGACCAGGAATTCCGGCTGCACCGCCAGGGCGCGGGCGATGCCGATGCGCTGGCGCTGGCCGCCGGAGAACTGGTGCGGGTAGCGGCGCTTGTAGGCCGGGTCGAGGCCCGCGCGGCGGAGCTGTTCGTCCACATAGGCATCCAGGCCGGACCGCGTGGTCATGCCATGGACCAGCGGCGCCTCCCCCACGATGTCGGTGACCCGCAGGCGCGGATTCAGCGAGGACATCGGGTCCTGGAAGATCATCTGGGCGCGGAGCTTGGCCTCGCGCGCTTCCTTCGCGGAAAGCGTGCTGCGGTCGCGGCCGCGCCAGAGGATCTCGCCATCCGAAGGAGGCAGGATGCCGGCCACCATGCGGCCCAGCGTGGACTTGCCGCAGCCGGATTCGCCGACGAGGCCGACCACCTCACCCTTGCGGACGGTGAGATCGACCTTGTCCACGGCGTGGACGGTTTCCTCCCGGACAGGAGCGCCGAGCTTCTTCGCGATCTTGCCGGCGAAGTCGAGGGTCTTGCTGAAGCGGCGGGAGACGCCCTTCACCTCGATGATGGGCGCGCCCAGGCTCCGGGCGGCAGCGGCGTCAGGGCGGGCGAGCGTGGTGCTCATGCGGCCTCCGCGCGTTCGAAATGGGGGAAGAAACAGCGGGCCCAGCGATTGGGCAGCTTCTCGTCCAAGGCGGGATATTCGCGGCACTTCTCGGCCGCGCGCGGGCAGCGGGCCTGGAAGGGGCAGCCGGGCGGCAGGCTGAGCAGGGAGGGCGTCATGCCCGGGATCTGCCGCAGCGGCTCGCCACGCTTGTTGCGGCTGGGCACGGAGCCCAGCAGCCCCACCGTGTAGGGGTGCAGGGGCGCGTCCAGCGTCTCCCCCACATCGCCGTACTCGACGACGCGGCCGGCATACATCACCGCCAGATCGTCGGCGAGGCCGGCGACGACCGAGAGGTCATGGGTGATCCAGATCAGCGAGGTGCCGGTATTGGCGGCGAGCTTCTGCACCTCCGCCAGGATCTGGCCCTGGATGGTGACGTCGAGCGCCGTGGTGGGCTCATCGGCCACGATCAGTTCCGGGCGGTTCAGCAAGGCGATGGCGATGGCCACGCGCTGCCGCATGCCGCCGGAGAACTGGTGCGGATAGGATTTCAGCCGCTCGTCCGGGCTCGGGATGCCGACCATGCCCAGCGTGTCGCGGGCCCGCTGGCGGGCATCCTCGCGCGAGATCTTCTCGTGCGCCTGCAGCGTCTCGATCATCTGGGTGTCGATGCGCAGGACCGGATTCAGCGTCATCATCGGGTCCTGGAAGATCATGGCGATGCGGTTGCCGCGAAGCTGCCGCATCTCCTCCTCCGGGATGGTGGCGAGGTCACGGCCCTGGAACAGGATGTGACCGCCCACCACGCGGCCCGGCGGATCGACCAGGCGCATGATGGAGAAGCCGGTGACCGACTTGCCGGAGCCGGACTCGCCGACGAGGCCCAGCACCTTGCCGCGGCCGACGGAGAAGGAGACGCCGTCCACCGCCTTGATCACGCCGGCGCGGGTGAAGAAGTGGGTCTGGAGGTCGCGGACCTCCAGCGTCGGGGCGGCGCTGGTGGCCGGAACCCCCATGGGAGATTGCTTGGCGGCGCTCATTTCTGCAGCCTCGGGTTCAGCACGTCGCGCAGATGGTCGCCCACGAGGTTGATCGAGACGATGGTCACCAGCAGCGCGATGCCGGGGTAGAAGGAGATCCAGTACTTGCCCGAGAGCATGTACTCGTAGCCGTTGGAGATCAGCAGGCCGAGCGAGGGCTCGGTGATGGGCACGCCGAGGCCGAGGAAGGAGAGCGTCGCCTCCAGCGCGATGGCGCGGGCCACCTGCATGGTGCCCACCACGATCAGTGGCGGCAGGCAGTTCGGCAGCAGGTGGCGGAAGATGATGCGGTGCGTCGGCAGGGCGAGGCACTGCGCCGCCTCGATATACTCGCGCCGCCGCTCCACCAGCGCCGTGCCGCGCACGGTGCGGGCGTAATAGGCCCATTCCACGATGATCAGCGCCAGCACCACGTTCATGATGCCCTTGCCGAGGAAGGCCAGGATCATCAGCGCGGCGAGGATCGAGGGGAAGGAGAGCTGGAGGTCCACCAGCCGCATGATGAAGGTGTCGGTGCGGCCGCCGGCATAGGCGGCGAGCATGCCGAGCGAGGCCCCCACCAGCGCGGCGCAGATGGCTGACCCGGCGCCCACGATCAGGCTGATGCGCAGCCCGTAGAGGATGCCCGAGAGCATGTCGCGGCCCTGGTCATCCGTGCCGAGCCAGTAGGTCATGGTGTCGTCGGCGTTGCGCGACCCCGGCTCCAGACGCCCGTCCATGATGTCGAGCTGGGCGAGGTCGTAGGGGTTCTGCGGCGAGATCCAGGGCGCGAGGATGGCCAGCAGCACGATGATCGTGAAGACGATCAGCCCGAACATCGCCAGCTTGGAGGCAGCGAAGTCACGAACGAAGCGCTTGAAGGGAGTCTCGACCTTCGGTGCGGACGGGGCGGCGGCCGGGGCGGTTGCCCCGGGCTTGGCGGCGGTGGCGCTCATGCCTTGCCCTCCAGCCGGACGCGCGGATCAAGCGCGGAATACATCAGATCCACGGTCAGGTTGATGATGATGAACATGAAGACGATGATCATGAGGTAGGCCACGATCACCGGACGGTCGAGCACGTTGATGCTGTCGATGATCAGCTTGCCCATGCCCGGCCAGGCGAAGACGCTTTCCGTCACCACCGAGAAGGCGATGGTGGAGCCGAGTTCCAGCCCGACCACGGTGATGACCGGGATCAGGATGTTCTTGAAGACATGCACGAAGATCACACGGCTGTTGGTCAGCCCCTTGGCGCGCGCGAACTTCACGAAGTCCATCAGCATGGTCTCGCGCACGCCGGCGCGGGTCAGGCGCACGACCAGGGAGATCTTGAACAGGGCGAGGTTCAGCGCCGGCATGGCCATGTGCGCCAGCCCGTCCCGGGTCAGGAAGGACCACTGCACGCCCAGGAGTTCCGCCGTCTGGCCGCGGCCCGTGGAAGGCAGCCAGCCGAGCTGCACGGCGAAGACCATGATGAGCATCAGCCCGACCCAGAAGGTCGGCAGCGAGAAGCCCAGGATGGAGCCCGCCATGATGCCGGAGGAGATCGGCGAATGCGGCTTGAGCCCGGCATAGAGGCCGAGCGGGATGCCGATGATCAGGGCCAGGAAGGTGGCGCCGAGGGCGAGCTCCAGCGTCGCGGGCATGCGCTGCAGGATCAGTTGCAGGGCGGGCTCGTTGAACACGAAGCTGCGGCCGAGGTCGCCATGCAGCGCGTTGCCGAGGAAGGAGAGGTACTGCATCCAGAGCGGCAGATCGAGGCCGAGCGCCTTGATCGCCCGCTCGCGCTCCATCTGGTCGGCATCGGGGCTGATCAGGATCTCCACCGGGTCGCCGATGGCATAGACGCCGACGAAGACGATGACCGACATCGCCAGCATCACGAGAGCCGCCTGGATCAGCCGGCGCAGGAGGTAAACGGTCATGGATTCAACTCGTCATGGCCCCGGACGGCGCGGATGGGCCACGCCGCCGGGCTGGGAATTCCGTGCGGAGGTGCACGATCCGCCCATTTACTGGGCAGCCGGGCGGATATCCTGCGCCCGGGTCAGTTCGTCGGCACGGGCCTCGTGCACCAGGGTCGGGCGCATCGCCCAGATGTTCTTCTGGATGTGAATCGGGATGATCCCCACGTCGTCGAGCGCGATCTGGCTGGCCTCGCGCAGCAGTTGCTCGCGCTTGTCGTCGTCCAGCGTTTGCAACGACTGTGCCAGCTTCGCGTCCATGGCGGGGTTGCTGTAGGAGCCGCGGTTGGAGGTGCCCCAGCCCTTTTCCGGCGTCGGGGTGGCGAGCAGGGCACGCAGCGGCGAGGTCGCCTCGCCGGAGGAGATGCCCCAGCCGACGAGGCCGGCCGCGATCTCCCGCCGGGCCGCCTTCTGCACATAGGCGGCCCAGGGCTGGGCATCGACCTGGGTGCGGACACCGATCCGGGCCCACATCTGGCCGATCGCCTGGATGATGCGGGCGTCGTTGATGTAGCGGTCGTTGGGGCCGCTCAGCACGATGCGGAAGCCGTCCGGATAGCCGGCTTCGGCGAGCAGCTTCTTCGCGCCCTCCGGGTCGGCCTTGGCGGGCTGCAGGCCGGGGATCGAGCCGAAGGCGCCGATGGAGAGGAACTGCGCGGTCGGGGCGGCGGCACCCTCCATCACCCGCTGGGTGATCGCCTGCCGGTCGATGGCCATCGACAGCGCTTGCCGGACCTTCAGCGCCTTGAGCGGGTTCTTCTCCAGCGGCTTGCCGGCGTTGTCGGTGATGAAGGGCGACTGGGCGTGGAGGTGGTCCAGGAACAGGAAGATCAGGCGCAGCCCGTCCGCCTCGCTCATCCGCACGCGGCTGTCCTTGGACAGCTTGGCGATGTCGCTGGTCGGCACCTGGTCGATGAAGTCCACATCGCCCGAGAGCAGCGCCGCGGTGCGGGCGCCGTCATTGGCGATGATGCGATAGGTGACCTTCTTCCAGGCCGGCTTCTCGCCGAAATAGTTCTCGTTGCGTTCGTAGAGGATGCGGTCGCCGTTCCGGTAGGAGGTGACGCGGAAGGGGCCGGTGCCGATGGCGACCTTGAGGCTGTTGAAATCCTCGGTCCCCGCGCCCTGGTGCGTCTCGCGGTCCAGCATCTCGACCTGGGCGAGGTCGGTGGCGAGCAGCGGGTAGGGGCCGTCCGTGTGCAGGCGGATCGTCAGCGGATCGACGATCTCCACCCGCTTCACCCCTCGCGTGTAGATGGCATAGGAGGAGGGGCTGTTGGGGACGTTGGGCACGCGTTCCAGCGTGAAGGCCACGTCCTCGGCGGTGAAATCGTTGCCGTTATGGAACTTCACCCCGGGGCGCAGCTTGAATTCCCAGACATCCTCGGCCACCGGCTTCCAGCTCTCGGCCAGGCGCGGCTGCAGCCGGCCCTTCGCGTCGAAGGTCGTCAGGCTGTCGAACAGCATGTCCGCCACGGCGTAGTTCGGCGACAGCGCATGGTAATGGGGGTCGAGCGAAGTGACCGGCGCGCCGACCGCGAGGTTCAGCTCCTGCGCCCGGCCGGGGCCCGTCAATGCCACAAGGGCGGCGAAACCCGCCGCCACGAGACGAACTGTCATGTCCAAGGGAGCTCCCGACAACTTCGGACGCGAATATGTCTATGCTGCCGGGTTCTAGCAGCCCTGCAATGCGGTCGCCAGCTTTCGGACAGAACAAGGACAAATTTTCGTCAAAGGATCGTTTGACGAAACATTTCATCGTGGACACCGTCGGCCCGGCAGTCGGACCGCCTCCGGCCGGTCAGTCCTCGTCCGCTTCCGCCACCGGCAGGATGGATGTCTCCTTGGCCGTGGCGGTGGCCACGATGGTCTCGGTGCGCTCCACGCCGGGCAGTGTGCGGATCTCCCGGTCCACGAACTGCTCCAGGGCGGTCAGGTCGGGCAAGCGCAACTTGAGCAGCCAGGACCAGCCGCCGGTCACCGCGTGGCATTCGAGGACAGGCTCCAGGGCCTGCACGGCCTCCCGGAAATCCGCGCCGTCGCGGCCGGCGCGCATGCCCACGAAGACGAAGGAGAGGAGCGAGCAACCGATCGCGGCGGGGTCCAGGTCGGCCCGCCAGCCGCGGATGGTGTGGCGCTCCTCCAGCCGCTTGACCCGCTCAGCCGTGGCGGAGACGGAAAGGCCGGCGATCTTGGCGAGTTCCGCGAGCCCGGCCGCTCCGTCCTGCTGCACGGCGATAAGGATATTGCGGTCGATCTCGTCCATGGCCACAGCCTAGCCCGGCTCGTCACATTCCGAAAAGACGAACGGCCCGGCACGCCTGGGGCGCACCGGGCCGCGGACCCATGGAATGGGGGAGGAAGACCCCTCCCCCGCCCGCGTCAGACGTAATGCTCGGCCAGCGGCACGAAGCCGTTGAAGCGCTGGCTGGCATAGGTCGTCACATAGGCGCCGGTGGCCAGCAGCTCGATCCGGTCCCCGGCGTCGAGGGCCAGGGGCAGGCGGTAGTTCGACTTCTCGTAGAGGGTGTCGGTGCTGTCGCAGGTCGGCCCCGCGATCGTCACCGGCCCCTCATCCTCGCCATCATGCGGGGTGCGGAAGTCGTACTTGATCGACTCGCCCTCCGTCTCGGCCAGGCCGCCGAAGCGGCCGATGTCGAGATAGACCCAGCGGACCGGGTCGTCCTCGGCCTTGCGGGAGACCAGCACGACCTCGGCGGAGACCACGCCGGCATCGCCGACGATGAAGCGGCCCGGCTCGATGACGATATCCGGCAGGGCATTGCCGAAATGCCGGGTCATCGCGCCCATGATGGCGGCGCCGAAGGCATCGATCTCCGGCACCTCGGCCCGGTAGCGGACCGGGTAGCCGCCGCCCAGGTTCACCATGCGCACCTTCACGCCCGCTTCCCGCAGGTCCGTGAAGAGCATGGCGGCCCTGGCGATCGCCGCCTCGTAGGCGGTGGTCTTGGTCTGCTGGGAGCCGACATGGAAGGAGAGGCCGAAGGGGTCGAGACCGAGCTCGGCGGCCTGGACCATCAGCGTCTTCGCCATCTCGATCTCGCAGCCGAACTTGCGGCTGAGCGGCCATTCGGCGCCGTCATTGCCAACCAGGATGCGGCAATAGACGCGGGAGCCAGGGGCCGAGCGGGCGAGCTTCTTCAGCTCACCCTCGGAGTCGAAGGCGAACATGCGGATGCCGCGGTCGAAGGCCGCCTTGATGGCGGATTCCTTCTTGATGGTATTGCCGTAGGAGATGGTCTCCGGCGCGGCGCCCGCGTCGAGGCAGGCCGAGACCTCTTCGTAGGAGGCGGCATCGAAGCTGGAGCCCAGGCCGACCAGGCGGTCCAGGATCGGGGCGGCGGGGTTGGCCTTCACCGCATAGTAGATGCGGGCCTGCGGCATGGCGGCCTGCAGGCGGCGGTAGTTCTCCTCCACCCGGTCCACGTCGAGGACGAGGCAGGGAGTGGCCGGCGCGGCGTCGCGCAGGAATTGGGCGATCTTGGGGGTCATCGCGGCACCCTCCCAGAAAGCGGCAGGGCAGCCGCCTTCCCGGCGGCCGGCCCTGTCAGTGTTGCGAACGGTCGAACGAACCAGCGACCAAAGGTTGCCAGGACGCTTGACGTCGTTGCGTAACCACCCAGGGCCAGAGGCACGTGCGTACTGCGTTGGAGGGGCAGATAGAGGCAGCGGGGGTGCGGCACAAGTGCCAATTTCGGCCACAGCCGTTTTTTTTCCGCAGAAAAAGTTGGGGGGCCGGAAACCCCTCCCATGTTTTCCTTGGCCGTCCGGCTTATTCACCGGCCCTTCACGCTTTTCACCGGGAGTCTTCCGGTCAGACCGGCGTCTATCGCAGGCCTGTCGCGAGATGGACGCAAATCTGCCCAGGCTGCCCGGTGCCGGAGGGCCGGGAATCGGGCCGCGAGCGCGAAGCCGTTGCGGAAAAGCGGAGCCAGGAAAAGGGTGTGCCCATCCCCTGGCCGGGGTTCAGCGGATCAGGCCGCTGGTGGGGGAGGAAGGATCGGCGGCGTAGTTGCGCGGCATCCGGCCGGCAAGGAAGGCATGACGGCCGGCCTCCACCGCCGCCTTCATGGCGCGGGCCATGCGGACCGGGTCCTTCGCATGGGCGATGGCGCTGTTCAGCAGCACGGCGTCGCAGCCCAGTTCCATGGCGAAGGCGGCCTCCGAGGCCGTGCCGATGCCGGCATCCACCAGCACGGGGACCTTGGCCTGCTCCTTGATCGAATGGATCATGAAAGGATTGGCCACGCCCAGCCCGGAGCCGATCGGGGCGCCCAGCGGCATGATGGCGACGCAGCCCATCTCCTCCAGCCGCTTCGCCGCCACCGGGTCGTCGGCGCAATAGACCATGACCTCGAACCCATCGGCGATCAGGGCCTCGGCGGCCTCCAGCGTCGCCTTCATGTCCGGGTAGAGGAAGGGTGGCGGGCCCAGCACCTCCAGCTTCACCAGGTTCCAGCCCCCCGCCTCGCGCGCCAGGCGCAGGGTGCGGACGGCATCCTTCGCGGTGTGGCAGCCGGCGGTGTTGGGCAGGTAGGTGTAGCGGTCGGGAGGGACGAAGTCCTGCAGCATCGGCGCGCCGGGGTCGGACAGGTTCACCCGCCGCACCGCGACCGTGACGATTTCGGCGCCGGATGCCTCGATGGCCTCGGCCGTCTCCTCCAGCGACTTGTAGCGGCCGGTGCCGACGATCAGGCGGGAGCGGAAGCGGCGGCCGGCCACCTCCCAGCCGTCATCCGCCGTCTGAATGCCGTCCATGAGCCTCAGCCTCCGCCGATGAAGTGCACGATTTCCAGGGAATCCCCCGCTTCCAGGCGCGTCGCGGCATAGGTGGAGCGAGGTACGATTTCCTCGTTCCGCTCGACCGCCACCTTGCGGGTGTCGAGGCCCAGCTCGGCCAGCAGCGTGACCAGGCTGGCCCCGTGCGCCATGTGGCGTGGCTCGCCGTTGACCGTGATGCGGATCGTGTCCGGCCGGGTTGCGGAGGTGATCTCTGACATGGTCCGGATGTGGCGCGCTCCCGGGCGGGACGCAAGCGCCTCCGTGCCCTGGCGGCGCCTCGCGGGGCGCGCCGGGGCGGCCTCTCGCAGATGCGAAGATGCAGGCCGTGCTTGCCCCTTCCCTCTCACCCTGCTAGCCCCGCGCGGTTCAAGAGGTCACAACCTTGTCCCCGCCCCTGATCGCTGTCCTGAACGGCCCCAACCTGAACCTGCTCGGCACCCGGGAACCCAAGATCTACGGGGCCGATACGCTCGACGACATCGAGGCGCTCTGCGCCGAGGTCGCGGACCAGGAAGGGCTGGCCATCGACTTCCGCCAGACCAATGGCGAGGGCGAGCTGGTGTCCTGGGTGCAGGAATGCCGCGGGCGGGCATCCGGGATCGTGATCAACCCTGCGGGCTATTCCTTTACCTCCATCGCCCTGCTGGATGCCCTCGTGGCGGTCCGGCTGCCGGTGATCGAGGTCCACCTCACCAACATCCACCGGCGGGAGGCGTTCCGGCATGTCTCCTACGTTTCCCGCGCGGCGACCGGGGTGATCTGCGGGCTGGGACCTCAGGGCTATGCCCTGGCGCTCCGGGCCATGGCGGACATGCTGGCGACCGCACAGACCGAACTGGACGACGACGCATGAGCGGCCTTTCCTTCGACCCCGACGCCATCAAGGCACTCGCCGAGATCCTGCGACAGACCGATCTGACCGAGATCGAGCTGGTCGAGAAGGACAGCCGCATCCGCGTGGCGCGCGAGGTGACGGTGGCTGCCCCGGTGATGGCCCAGATGGCGGCGCCGGCGATGCAGGCCGCCCCGGCTCCCGCACCCGCGGCGGTCGCACCCCCGCCTGCCGAGGCACCGGTGTCGCATGCCAATGCGGTGACCTCGCCGATGGTGGGCGTGGCCTATCTTTCGCCCGAGCCGGGTGCGGCGCCCTTCGTCACCCAGGGCCAGCAGGTGAGCGCCGGGCAGACCCTCCTGCTGATCGAGGCGATGAAGACCTTCAACCAGATCAAGGCCACCAAGTCCGGCACCGTGACCCGGATCCTGATCGAGAACGGGACCCCGGTGGAGTTCGGCGAGCCGCTGATGGTGATCGAGTAAGGGCGGTCACGTGTTCCGCAAGATCCTGATCGCCAACCGGGGCGAGATCGCGCTCCGCATCCACCGTGCCTGCCAGGAGATGGGCATCCGCACGGTGGCGGTGCAT
Source organism: Roseomonas gilardii subsp. gilardii (assembly GCF_023078375.1). NCBI lineage: Bacteria > Pseudomonadati > Pseudomonadota > Alphaproteobacteria > Acetobacterales > Roseomonadaceae > Roseomonas > Roseomonas gilardii. The sequence continues at coordinate 3,408,134 of NZ_CP095554.1, forward strand.
TCCACGGCCGACGCCACGGCGATGCATGTCCGCCTGGCCGACGAGAGCGTGTGCATCGGCCCGCCCTCGCCGCGCGAGAGCTACCTGAACGTCGCCAACATCCTGGCGGCGGCCACCATCACCGGGGCGGAAGCGATCCACCCGGGCTATGGCTTCCTGTCGGAGAATGCCCGCTTCGCCGAGATGGTGGAGGCGCATGGCCTGACCTTCATCGGCCCGACCGCGGAACATATCCGCATGATGGGCGACAAGATCGCCGCCAAGGACGCGATGCGCCGCCTGGGCGTGCCGCTGGTGCCCGGCTCGCCGGGCGCGCTGGCCTCCATCGAGGAGGCGCGCGAGATCGCCGACCAGATCCTGTATCCGGTGCTGATCAAGGCGGCGGCGGGCGGCGGCGGGCGCGGCATGAAGGTGGCGCGTTCGGCGGACGAGCTGGAGGAAGCCTGGCAGGTGGCGCGCACCGAGGCCAAGGCGGCCTTCGGCGACGATGCCGTCTACATGGAGAAGTATCTCGACCGGCCGCGCCATATCGAGATGCAGGTCCTGGCCGACAACCACGGCAATGTGGTGCATCTGGGCGAGCGCGACTGCTCGTTGCAGCGGCGCCACCAGAAGCTCGTGGAGGAGGCCGGCAGCCCGGTGCTCACCGCCGAGGATCGCAACGCGCTGGGCACCACGGTGACGAATGCGCTGAAGCAGCTCGGCTACCGCAACGCGGGCACGCTTGAGTTCCTCTGGCAGGATGGGCAGTTCGCCTTCATCGAGATGAACACCCGGTTGCAGGTCGAGCATCCCGTCACGGAGATGGTCTGCAACATCGACCTGGTGAAGGAGCAGATCCGAATCGCTGCCGGCGAGAAGCTTGGCTACGAGCAGAAGGACATCCGCTTCCAGGGCCATGCCATCGAGTGCCGCATCACGGCGGAGGACCCGCTGACCTTCGCGCCGAGCCCGGGGCGGGTCACGACCTTCCACGCACCGGGCGGGCTGGGGGTGCGGATGGATAGCGCGCTCTACGCCGGCTACAACGTGCCGCCCTACTACGACAGCTTGGTGGCCAAGCTGATCGTCTATGGCGCGAACCGGCAGGAGGCGATCGCCCGCGCCCGCCGCGCCCTGGACGAGACGGTGGTGGACGGCATCAACACGACGCTGACCCTGCACCAGAAGATCATGGACGACCCGGAATTCCAGTCCGGCGACTACACGATCCACTGGCTGGAGAAGTTCGTGGCCCGCGAATCCGAAGGGGCCTGACCGTTCCGCTTCCGGGCGGGCCGTCCCGGCAGCCACCCGAAAGGGTGGGCAAGGGGCGGCTCCCGGATTCGGGAAGCATGGCGGGTGGTGCGGTGCGGCGCCGGCCGTGCCAGGATAGGCGCCGATGAGCCGGCGCGGGATCGCGATCACCCCAGACCTCGTCCTGCGTGCCTATGCCGCAGGGCTTTTCCCGATGGCGGAGGGCCGGGCTTCCGACCGGCTCTTCTGGCTGGACCCGGAGCAGCGGGGCATCCTGCCGCTGGAAAGCTTCCACCTGCCGAAGCGCCTGGCGCGCACGGTGCTGTCCGGCCGGTTCACGGTGACCGCGGACCGGGCCTTCGCCGAGGTGCTGGCGGGCTGCGCTGCCCCGGCCCCCGGGCGCGAGGACTCCTGGATCAATGCCGAGGTGGAGGCGCTCTTCAACGAGTTGCACCGGCTCGGCCATGCCCATTCCATCGAGACATGGCGGGACGGGAGGCTTGTGGGCGGCCTCTATGGCATCCGGCTCGGAGGGGCCTTTTTCGGGGAAAGCATGTTCTCCCGCGAGACGGATGCCTCCAAGACCGCCCTGGTGCATCTGGTGATCCGCCTGCGGCGCGGCGGGTTCACCCTGCTGGACACGCAGTTCCTGACCTCGCACCTCGCCCGCTTCGGCGCGGTCGAGGTGCCGCAGGCCGACTACAAGGCGCGGCTCGCCAGTTCGCTGCGGGTGCTGGCCCGGTGGGAACGCGATCTGCCCGCCGAGGAGGTCGAGTACTGGGTCCGCAGCCTGAGGTCGGGTTCCGGCTGAGGCTCGGCCTGGGCGGAATCGGGAATCTCCAGCGCTTCCAGGAAGGCCTTGGCCCAGACGCCGACATTCTGGGTTTCCAGCCTGCGGTACATGGCGGCATGCCGCTCCCGCCGCTCCTCCAGCGGCATCTCCAGCGCGTTGTGGATGGCCGAGGCGACCCCCACCGGATCGAGCGGGTTGACCTGCAGGGCCTCCGGCATGTTCTCGGCCGCGCCGGCGAAGCGGGACAGTACGAGGACGCCAGGATTTTCCGCGTCCTGCGCCGCCACATACTCCTTGGCGACAAGGTTCATGCCGTCGCGCAGCGGCGTCACCAGCCCCACCTTGGACACCCGGTAGAAGCCGGCAAGGCAGTCGCGGGACAGGGCGCGGGCGACGTAGCGCACGGGCGTCCAGTCCGGATCGGCGTAGTCGCCATTGATCGTGCCCGCGAGGCGGTCGATCTCCCGCCGCAGGTCGCGATAGCTCTCGATATCGTCGCGGGACTTGGCGGCGATCTGGAGATAGGTGACGTGGCCGCGATGCTGCGGGTATTCCGCCAGCAGGGCGGCGAAGGCGCGCAGCCGCTCCGGCAGGCCCTTGGTGTAGTCCAGCCGTTCCACGCCGATCACCAGGTCGCGGTGTCCCAGGCTGGCGACGAGGCGGCGGGTTTCCGAACCCCGCGCGGCGCGGGCGGCGGTCTCGTTGAACTCCCGGGTGGCGATGCCGATGGGGTGGGCCTGCAACCGCGTCTCGCGGCCGCGGAAGCGCACCGTCTCGTCCGCCGGCACCTGCATGCCGGTGCCCTGGTTCATGCAGTCGATGAGGCCCTGCAGGTCGCGGCGCGACTGCACGCCCACGAGGTCATAGGCCAGAAGGTCGTGCAGGATCCGGTCGGAATCCGGGAGGGCGGAGAAGAGCGCCCAGGGCGGGAAGGGAATGTGGTGGAAATAGCCGATGCGCTGCTTCGCCCCCATCGCCCGCAGCTCCGCGCCGAGGGGGATGAGCTGGTAGTCATGCACCCAGATCGTGTCGTCGGGACGCAGGAGGGGGAGGAGCCGGCGGGCGAACTCGCGGTTCACGTCCCGGTACACCTCGGCCTGCTGGCGGTCATAGGTCAGGAGGCCGAGGCGGAAGTGGAAGAGCGGCCAGAGCACGCCATTGGCATGGCCGACATAGAAGCCGCGATACTGGTCGTCATTCAGGTCGAAGACGGTGTAGTCCACGCCGGAACGCCGGACCGTCTTGGCCGGGCCGGGCTCCTCGCCGACGACATGGCCGCTCCAGCCGAACCACATGCCGCCGCGGGCCTTGAAGGCCTCCTTGAGGGCAACCGCGAGTCCACCCGCCGCAGGGGGATCGTCCCGCTTCGGCACGGCCACACGGTTGGATACGACGACTAGGCGTCCCACAGCCCCTCCTCCCTGATCTTCTTGATCGTCCCGATCGGTGAAATGAACCGCTTCCCCGGGGGAAGAACGACATGCTGACAGGCTCGGTTTCGCAACGGGGGCGACATGAGGATGCCTCAGCTCCTGCCGGACCGGCGCGGCCCCGGCCCCGCCTCCAGGGCATCGGCAGCCCGGGCGAGCCAGGCGCGGAAGCGCGCGGGCTGGCCGGAGAAATCCTCCGGGATACGGTATCCGATGCCGTCCATGGCATAGGCGGCGGTGATGCCGTCCTCATCCGTCACGTCGTCGCCCACGAAGATCGGCTTGCGCCCGGCGAAGGCGGCGCGGGCCATCAGCCGGTGGACGGCCTTGCCCTTGTCGGCGAAGCGCGGGCGGACTTCGTAGGCGGCATGGGCCGGGACGACGCGGAAGTCGTCCGGCAGCTCGGCCGCCATCGCTTCCGCCAGGGCATGGGCCGCCTCGCCGGCCTCGGGCGCCAGGCGGTAGTGCAGCACGAGACCGTGGCGCTTGTGCTCGGCCAGGGCGCCGGGATGCATGGCGGCGAAGCGGTCGGCGGCCTCCCGCCAGGCGGCGGGCGGGGATGGCAGCGGCGGCGAGGCCGCGTCCGGCGGGTCGAGCACCGCTCCGTGCTCCGTGGCCACGACGAGGCCGGGCACGGGCAGGAAGCCGCGCACGACCTCCAGCCCCCGGCCGGTCACGATGGCCAGCGCGCCGTTCAGCGCGGCGGAAAGGCGCTGCAGCACCGGGGGCAGGTCGGGCGGCACCACCACGAGGTCCGGGCGCGCCGCGATCTCGACCAGCGTGCCGTCGAAATCGAGGAAGAGGGCGGATTCGGGACCTGGGAGAGGCGGCAGGCCGGCCTCTGGAATCACGTCAGCCATGAGGCGTCCCTCTTCCGGGGGAACTGTGGCGGGCGCAAGGCGAATGCGGCAGGAATGACAGATTCTTGTAGGGTCAGACCGTGAATTGTTCCGCGACGATACGCTCGCTGAGACCGTGATCGGGATCGAAGAGCATGGTCAGCGCCACGCTCCTGTCCTCGCGCACCTCGACACGGATCACCTCGCGGACCTCGGTGTAGTCGGCCACCGCGGCGACGGGGCGCTTCTCGTGCTCCAGGATGTCGAAGATCACCACGGACTCGGAGGGCAGCAGCGCGCCGCGCCAGCGGCGCGGGCGGAAGGCGCTGATCGGCGTGAGCGGCAGGAGGTTGGCGCCGAGCGGCACGATGGGGCCATGCGCGGAAAGGTTGTAGGCGGTGCTGCCGGCCGGGGTGGAGACGAGGATACCGTCGCAGATCAGCTCGGCGAGGCGGATCTTGCCGTCCACGGTGATGCGGATCTTGGCCGCCTGACGCGTTTCGCGCAGCAGGTTGACGTCGTTGATGGCAAGTCCCGTCTGGACCTCGCCCCTGGCATCGGTGGCCAGCATGCGCAGCGGATGCAGCACCGCCGCCTGGGCGGCGGCGAGGCGCTCCGGCAGGTCGTCCTCGCGGAACTCGTTCATCAGGAAGCCGACGCTGCCGCAGTTCATGCCATAGACGGGCAGGTTGCGGCCCAGCAGCCTGTGCTGCGTTTCCAGCATGCAGCCATCGCCGCCCAGTGCCACCACCACGGCGGCCTCGTCGGGCGTCGCGTCGCCATAGCGGGCGATCAGGCGGGCGCGGGCGATGACGGCCTTCTCCGACCCGGCGCAGAGGAAGGAGATCCGGCCCCTCAGGTCGGACGGCAGGGGAGAGACGGATTCGGCGCCGGGCAGAGCGGGATTCGGCAGGCCATGGTCGGGGCCCATGTCAGCGGACCCGGATGTCCAGGCGGAAGCGGCATCCGGGCGACGGCGATCGGCGCATGGTCGGGATCCTTCGCTCCTGCGGGAGAGACATAGGACGCCGCCCGGACGGCGCCGGCAAGCCCGGAGGGAGGCGGAGGATGGCCGGCGAAATGGGCCGCGGGGACTGGATGCCTTCTCAAAGGGCCTTCCAGAACAGGGTCGTGCCGTGCGGCACGCCCTGGGCGTCGAGCGCATAGCCCGGGATGCGTCCCGCCTCGGTCCAGCCCATCTCGCGGTAGAGCGCCTCGGCCGGGCCGTCGCTCCGTGTGTCGAGGGTCAGCAGCCTGCGGCCGACGCCGCGCGCCGCCTGCTCGGCCTTGCGCATCAGGGCGCGGGCGATGCCCCGGCGGCGGAAGGCCGGGTCCACCAGCAGCTTGGCCACCTCGGCCCGGTGCGGCTGGTTGGCTGGCGTGTCGAGGACGAGCTGCACCGTGCCGGCGATCTGCCCCTCCGACCAGGCGACGAGGAGGAGGCGCTTGCCGGTGGCGACATCGGAGGACACGTTGCGCCAGAAGGAGCGTGCCGTCTCCCTGGGCAGGGGCGGCCGGAAGGAGACCGAGGCGCCGGCGTCGACGCAGGCCACCAGGATGGCGGCGAGGCGGCGCTCGGCGCTGGTGGCCGCGGCGGCGTCCAGGGCCTCCACGACGAGGCTGCGCGCCGGCTTGGCGTAGCGGAATTCCAGCGACTTGGAGATGTCGTCCAGGATGCGGATCGAGCCGGAGCGGACATAGCCACGCTTCTCGTAGAAGGCATGCGCCGTGTCGAAGCGCGTGTCCGTCCAGAGCACGAGGCGTTCCGCCCCGGCATCGAGCGCGCGCTTCTCCCCGATGTCGAGCAGCCGGTGCGCCAGCCCGGTGCCGCGATGGTCGCGGCGGACATAGACGCGGCAGATCTCCCAGGCATTGTCGGAGCCGAGCGGGCGGACGGCGACCATGCCGACGACCTCGCCGCCCTGCTCCGCCGTCCAGACGGCGCCGCCCACCTTGTCGAAATGCGTGACCAGGGCGCGGAGCTCGGGATTCTCGCCGTCCACGTCCAGGATGCAGTTCGGGTACTCCGCCCAGGCATCGCCGATCAGGCGGATGAAGCCTTCCGCGTCGCTGTCGGCACCCGGGCGGATGATGGCGCCGCCGTCGATCACGAAAGGCCCCGGCAGAAGCGGTCGATGCGGGCGCAGGCCTCGGCGAGCTGTTCCATGCCCGTGGCATAGGACAGGCGCAGATAGGGGCTCATGCCATAGGCCGCGCCGGCGACGGTGGCGACATGCTGTTCCTCCAGCAGGGCCATGGCGAAGTCCGTATCCGTTTCCAGCCGCCTGCCGCCCGCCGTGGTGCGGCCGAGGCAGCCGGCGATGTTGGGGAAGAGGTAGAAGGCGCCTTCGGGCTTGTGGCAGGCGATGCCGGGGATGGCGTTCAGCCGCTCCACCAGGAAGTCGCGGCGTTCGCGATAGGCCTTCGCCCGCTCCGCCACCAGGTCCTGCGGCCCGTCCAGCGCGGCGACGGCGGCGGCCTGGCCGACGGTGGAGACGCCGCCGGTGAGGTGGCCCTGCATCGTCACCATGGCCTTGATCAGCGGCGCCGGGCCACCGGCATAGCCGATGCGCCAGCCGGTCATCGCATAGGTCTTGGACACGCCGTTCAGCGTCAGCACGCGGTCCTTCAGGCGCGGCTCGACCTCGGCGATGGTGCAGAACTCGAAGCCGTCATAGACGAGGTGCTCGTACATGTCGTCGGACATGATCCAGACCTGCGGATGGCGCAGCAGGACCTCGGCCAGCGCCTGCATCTCGGCGCGCGAGCAGGCGGCGCCGGTCGGGTTGTTCGGGAAGTTGAGGACCAGCCACTTGGTCTTCGGCGTGATCGCCGCCTCCAGATCCTCCGGCCGCAGCTTGAAGCCGTTGTTCTGCGGGCAGGAGACGAAACTCGCGTCGGCGCCGGCCAGCTTCGCCTGCATGGCGTAGCTGATCCAGTAAGGCGAGGGGATCAGCACCTCGTCCCCCGCATCGCAGGTGGCGAGGAAGGCGTTGGTGATGATCTGCTTGCCGCCATTGGCGACCATGATCTCGTTCAGCGCGTAGTCGAGCTTGTTCTCGCGGCGGAACTTGCGCTGGATCGCCTGCTTCAGCGCGGCGATCCCGTCCTGCGGCGGGTACTTGGTCAGCCCTTCGAGCGCGGCGCGGTTCGCGGCCTCGATGGCATGCGGGGGCGTGGCGAAGTCGGGCTCCCCGACGGTGAGGCTGATGACCCGGTGGCCCTGGTCCTTCATCTCGCGCGCCTTGATGGACATGGCCACGGAGGGGGCGACCGGGATTTCCGTCAGGCGGGTGGCAAGGGCGGGCATGGTCGGGATCAGTCTCGGCAGGGGGCGGTTGTGAACGGGCGCCGCACCGCATCCCGGTGGCGGAGGATGCGGTGCGGGTCCCGGGGGAGACCGGCGGGACCCGCACCCTGAGCGGGGCGGATCGCGCCGGGCATGGAGCTACTTCAGCCCTTCGCAGAACCGCCTGATGCGGTTGCATGCGTCTTCCAGCACGGCGTCCGAGGTCGCGTAGGAGACGCGGAAATGGCCGGGGAACATGAAGGCCGAGCCGTGCACGGCGGCCACGCCCTCATCCTCCAGCAGCGCCGTGACGAAATCCTCGTCCGTCCCGATCTTCTTGCCCGAGGCGGTGGTCTTGCCGATGCAGCCGGCGATGTCGGGGAAGACGTAGAAGGCGCCGTCGGGGGTCGCGCAGCGGATGCCGGGGGCCTGGTTCAGCAGGCGCACCACGAGGTCGCGGCGGCGCTCGAAGGCCTGGCGCATGGTCTCCACGCTCTCCTGCGGGCCGTTCAGCGCCTCCACGGCGGCGGCCTGGGAGATGGAGGAGGTGTTGGAGGTGCTCTGCCCCTGCAGCTTGTCCATCGCCTTGATCAGCGCGAGCGGCGCGCCGGCGAAGCCGATGCGCCAGCCGGTCATGGCATAGCCCTTGGAGCAGCCGTTCATGGTGACGGTGCGGTCCTTCAGGCGCGGCTCCACCTGGGCGATCGTCTTGAAGACGAAATCGCCATAGACCAGCTTCTCGTAGATGTCGTCGGTGAAGATCCAGACCTGCGGGTGGCGCAGCAGCACCTCGGCCAGCGCCTTCAGCTCCGCCTCGGAATAGGCGGCGCCGGTCGGGTTGGAGGGGTTGTTCAGGATCAGCCACTTGGTCTTCGGCGTGATCACGGCCTCAAGCTGCTCCGGCGTGATCTTGAAGCCCTGGTTCTGCCCGGCCGGGACGATCACCGGCTTGCCGCCCGCCAGCGCGATGATGTCGGGATAGCTGACCCAGCAGGGGGCGGGGACGATGGCCTCGTCGCCCTCGTCGATCGTGGCGAGCATGGCGTTGAAGATCACCTGCTTGCCGCCGGTGGAGACGACGATCTCCTCGGGCTTGTAGGTCAGGCCGTTGTCACGCTCGAACTTCGCCGCCACCGCCTTGCGCAGCGCCATGGTGCCGGCGACGTCGGTGTAGCGGGTGTCGCCGTCCTGGATCGCCCGGATCGCGGCGTCCTTGATGTTCTGCGGGGTCTCGAAATCCGGCTCGCCGACGCTGAGGCTGATCACGTCGCGCCCGGCGGCCTTCAGGGCGCGCGCCTTCTGGGTGACGACGATGGTCTGGGAGGGGGAGATGCGGTCCATCCGCTCGGCGGTCAGCGTCATGGGTCTTCCGGGGCTTTCGAGGTCGGAGAAAAGGCGGCGGAACCCTAGTCGCCGCCCCTGCCCCGGGCAACCCGCCCGCGCATCAGGGCTGCCGCGAGCAGCAAAGCGATGCCGACGGCGGCCAGGATCAGCACGGCCAGGGCGTTCACTTTCGGCGTCATGCCCAGGCGCAGCATGGAGAAAAGGGCCACCGGCAGGGTGGTCGAGGCCGGGCCGGACAGGAAGCTGGCCAGCACCACATCGTCCAGCGACAGGGTGAAGGCGAGCAGCCAGGAGGCCGCCAGGGCGGGCGCCATCAGCGGCAGCGTGACGGTGCGGAAGACCGTGGCGGGCGTGGCGCCGAGATCGGCGGCGGCGTCCTCCAGCTCGCGCCCGCCCCGGGCCAGCCGGGCCTGGACCACGACGGCGGCATAGGCGGCGCCCAGCGTGGCATGGGCCAGGAGGATGGTGCCCGCGCCCCTGCCCTGTGGCCAGCCGGTGGCGGCCTCCAGCATGACGAAGAGCAGCAGCAGCGAGAGTCCGGTGACGACCTCCGGCAGCACCAGCGGCGCGCCGGACAGGGCGCCGAGCAGGGCGCGGCCCCGGAAGGTGCCGCCGCGCGCCAGCAGCCAGCCGGTGGCGCCCCCCAGCAGCATGGCCAGGGTGGCGGCGCCGACGGCGATGCGGAGCGAGAGGAAGGCGGCCTCCAGCAGCCGGCCGTCGGCGGCCAGTTCGCGGAACCAGCGCAGGGAGGCACCGCCCCAGCGGAAGGGCACGGGATCGGCGCTGAAGGCATAGAAGACCAGCAGCAGCACCGGCAGCCAGAGGAAGGCGAGGCCCAGCCAGAGGCCGATGCGCGCCCAGGGTGGCAGCAGGTCCGGGGGCGGCGCGCCGTCATTCACCCCGCCCCAGCCGCTGGAAGATCAGGATGGGCAGGAGGAGGAGCGCCAGCAGGGCGCAGGCCAGGGCGGCGGCCACCGGCCAGTCGCGGTTCTGGAAGAACTCGGTGAAAAGGGCGCGGCCCAGCGGCAGGGCCCCAGGCGGGCCGAGCAGTTCCGGGACGACGTATTCGCCGGCGGCGGGGATGAAGACCAGCAGGAAGGCCGCCAGCGCCCCGGGCAGGACCAGCGGCAGGGTCACGGTGAGGAAGGCGCGGGTCGGACCGGCGCCGAGATCGGCGGCGGCTTCCTCCAGCGACGGGTCCATGCGGGCGAAGGCGGCATAGAGCGCCAGCACCGCGAAGGGCAGGTAGGCATGGACCATGCCGAGATAGAGGGCGAGCGGGGTATAGAGCAGGGCAACGGGCTGATCGGTCAGGCCGAGCCCGCGGAGGAGGCCGTTGATCCAGCCCTCGTCCCGCAGCAGCCCGATCCAGGCGCCGACGCGCAGCAGGAATCCCGTCCAGAGCGGCAGGAGCACGAGGCCCAGCAGCAGGCGGGACCGGCGGGCCCGGGCGATGGCGAGCGCCATGGGCAGGGCGACCAGCAGGCAGAGCGCGGCGGTGACGCTGGCCAGTTCCAGCGATTGCCAGAAGGCGGCGCGGTAATAGGGATCGCCCAGGATCAGGGCGAAGTTGTCCGTGTCGATGCCCTGGCCGTTCCAGGGCGGGTCGAAGGGAGGCAGGCCCTCGCTCTGCCAGGACAGGGCCAGGGCCAGCAGGAGAAGCAGCGGCGCCGCGACCAGCAGGGCGAGCCAGAGCGCGATGGGGGGCAGGAAGAGGCGGCGCATCACTCGGCCAGCGGGACCACGGCGGCGGCATCCCAGCCCAGGCGGAGGATCGTGCCGCGTTCCGGCGGCAGGCCGGGCAACGCGGCGCGGAGCGTGGCGCCGCCGGGCAGGCGGAGCAGGACCAGGCTGTCGCCACCGCGGAAGGCGGCTTCCTCGACCCGGCCGGTGGCGGTGTTCTCGCCCTCTCCCTCCGTGGGGCGCAGGCTTTCCGGGCGCAGGGCGCAGGCGGCGGTGCCCTCCGGCAGCGGCGCCGGAGCGCGCAGGGTCGCGGCGGCGGCGGGGCTGTCCAGCGCGCCGTCGGGGGTGCGGTGGCCTTCCAGGATATTGGCGGCCCCGAGGAAGCCCGCGACGAAGCGCGTGGCGGGGCGGGCATAGACCTCGGCGGGCGGGCCGATCTGCGCGATGCGCCCCTGGGCCAGGACGGCGACCCGGTCCGCGAGGGACAGGGCCTCCGACTGGTCATGCGTGACCATGATGAAGCCGGCGCCGGTCTCGCGCTGAAGGGCGCGGAGCTCGAAGCCCGTGCGCTCCCGCAGGTTGGCGTCGAGGGCGGCCAGGGGCTCATCGAGCAGCAGCAGGCGCGGGCGGCGGGCCAGGGCACGGGCCAGGGCGACGCGCTGGCGCTGCCCGCCGGACAGGGCCTCGGGGCGCCGCCCTTCCAGCCCCTGGAGGTGCAGCAGGGCCACGAGGCGTTCCACGCGCCCCGCGATGGCGGCCCTGCCCTGCCCTTCCCGCCGCAACCCATAGGCGATGTTGTCGAAGACGCTGAGATGCGGGAACAGCGCATAGGACTGGAACATCATGTTCACCGGGCGCCGGTGGGGCGGCAGCGGGGCGAGGTCCGCGCCATCCAGCAGCACGCTGCCGGAATCCGCGCGCTCGAAGCCGGCGATCACGCGCAGCAGCGTGGATTTCCCGGAGCCGGAGCCGCCCAGCAGGGTCAGGAACTCGCCCGCCGGCATGTCGAGGTCCAGCCCGTCCAGCGCCGCCAGCGCGCCGAAGCGGCGGGTGACGCCGGACAGGCGCAGCAGCAATGGCGCGCTCAACCTGGCCTCTCTCAGCGTCCGGCCTTGAAGCGGGTCCAGAGCCGGGCGCGGGCGCGCTCGGCAGCGGGGGGCGGGGCGGTGACGGTGAAGGTGCGGGCGATCATCTCCGGCGTCGGGATGACGTTCGGATCGTTTAGCACCGCCTGGCTGAGATGGGCGCGCGAGGCAGGCACGGCATTGGGATAGCGCACCTGGTTGGTGACGCCGGCGATCACCTCGGGCCGCAGCAGGAAGTCGATGAAGCGCTGCGCATCCTCCGGATGCGGTGCATCGGCGGGAATGGCCAGCATGTCGAACCAGAGCTGCGCGCCCTGCTTCGGCTGCACATAGGCCAGCCCGTCGGCACGGCCGCCGGCCTCGGCCCGGACGCGGGCCTGGATGACGTCGCCGGAATAGCCGAAGACGGCGCAGTACTCGCCATTCGCCAAAGCGTCGGCGAGGGCGCCGGAGGAGATGATGGCGCGCACATGCGGGCGGATGGCCAGCAGCGCCTTCTCCGCCGCCGCGAGATCCTCGGCCGCACCGGAATTCGGATCCTTCCCGAGCCAGTGCAGCACGGAGGGGATGACGTCGATGCCACTGTCCATGAAGGCGATGCCGCAGCCGGCGATGCGCTTCGCGTTCTCCGGCTTCAGCAGCAGGTCGAGGCTGTCGAGCGGCGCGTCGGGCGCCAGGGCGCGGATCCTGTCCGGCCGCAGGCCCATGCCGATCGTGCCCCAGAGATAGATGGCGCCATGGGCGTTGCCGGGATCGCTGCTGGCGACGCGCTGGAGCAATGCCGGGTCCTGGTTGGCGAAGTTCGGGATCTGCGCGCGGTCGAGCCTGCGCAGCGCCCCGGCGCGCACGAGGCGGGCGAAGGTGGGTTCCGAGGTCGGGACCACCACGTCATAGCCGGATCGGCCGGCGGAGAGCTTGGCCTCCAGCGTTTCCAGGCTGTCGAAGACATCGTAGCGGACGGTGATGCCGGTCTCCGCCTGGAAGCGCCCGATGGCCTTGGGATCGATATAGTCGGTCCAGTTGTAGACATTGATCACGCGTTCCTGCGCCCATGCCGCCGTGAAAGGGGCCGCCGCGGGAAGGGCCAGCATGGCCAGCAGGGGCAGGAACAGGCCGAGGCGGCGTCGGCGCACAGGCAGGCGCATCAGGCGGAAGGCTCCGTGGTCTGGGGATGCGGAGGCGAGCCTAGAACAGCGCCGGGCCGGGCGGAACTGCGCGGATCGTAGGAATAAATTCGTTGACATAGGAACGAAGTTCTTCTAGGGAGGAGCGGCCAACGGGCGAGCCATGTCCGCCCGGTCCCCCCACCCGCCGCCGCCTTTCCCCGCCATCCGGAGCGCAGCCCGCGCCCCGGATGGCGGCGCGTGGCCGCGCGGCTTCTCGCCCAGGGAGCGCCGATGTCCTTCGATGCCAGCTCGCTCACCGCACTGGTCAGTGCGGGTTCCTTCTCGATCTGGGACTACCGCACCGGCGACAGCCGGGCCGCCGTGCTGGCGGGCGGCTATTTCGCGGCCGCCGCGGACCGGCTGCTGCCGGGGCATGTGGTGATCCTGCATTCGGCGGACGGGATGTCCTTCCTGCCGATGCGCGACGGGGGAGCCGTGGGCAACGGGCTGGTGCTGGATTCGGTTTCCGCGCCGCTGCGGCTGAGCCGCACGGCGGCCGGCCGCTTCGGCCTGTCGGTCACCGCCCGCCTGTCCTGACCCGTCCCGCCTGACCCCCGGCGGGCCGGGTCCTTCACGCCTTCCCGGGCCTTTCCCTGGGCCTCCGGCAGGCCCGCCCCGTCCCGGACGGGCACGGGGCCGTGCCGTGGCACGCCCGCCCCGCCGCAAGAGGAGATCGCATGGCCTTCGCCAGTTCCAGCCTGCTCACGCTCGCCAGCACGGGCAGCATGACGCTCTGGTACTACAGGACCGCCGACACGCGGAACATGGTGCTGTCCGCCGGCTATTTCGCCGCGGCCAGCGCGCTGCGGAGCGGCGACGTGATCCTGCTCCAGGGCGCCGACGGGCTTTCGCTGCTGCCGGTCCGGAGCGGCAACGCGGTGGGCGCCGGGCTGGTGCTGGATACGGGCATCGCGCCGCTGGCCCTGTCGCTGGCGGCGTCGATGCGCTTCGGCCTCGGCGTCACGGCGGCCCCCGTGCTGCGCGCGATCCGGATCGACGGCCTCGCCTCGCTCATCCCCTGGGGCCCGGCGATGAGCCTGGGCGCGAGCGTGGAGGGGCCGGTCGCCGGCCTGGTCTTCCGGGTGGTCGATGCCGGCGGCGGCACGGTCTCCGGCCCCGTCAGGGTGGCGGTGAATGCCGGCCGGGCGGTGGCGAGCCTGGACAGTCCGCCGATCGGCACGGGCTACCGCCTCCGCGCCGAGGATGCGGCGGATGCCGCGCTGTTCCTGCTGTCCCCGGCCTTTTCCGTGAGCCTGGGCCCCGGCCTACTCGCCGAGGCCGGCGGCACGCTCCTGACCGAAAGCGGCACCCGCCTGCTGCTCTGACCCCCGCCCCTCCCCGCGACATCCCCTCCCCCCGCACAGGAGCCCCCATGCCCGACGCGAAGATCAGCCAGCTCCCCGCCGCCACCCTCTTCTCCGACAGCGACTTCAGCCCGGTGGTCCAGGGCGCGACGCCGGAAACGCGGCGTGCCACGGTGGCGCAGTGGCGCAGCGCCATGCAGGCGGACCGGCCGCTGCATGTCCGCGACTACGGCGCCAAGGGCGATGGCGCGACCGACGATGCCGCCGCGATCCAGGCGGCGATCGATGCCGCCGCCGCCCAGGGCGGAGGCACGGTGCTGCTGGGGCCCCGGCGCTATCTCCTCGCGGGCGCCGGGCTGGACATCAAGCCGAACGTGGTGCTCTCGGGGGCGCTCTCCACGGGCGCGCAGCGCGCGGCGGGCGATTATGGCAGCGTCCCCTACGCCTTCCTGCTCGATCCTGCGCAGACCATCCGGCTGCGCCGCAATGCCGGGCTGAAGGGCGTGGCGATCCTGCGCACCGGCCTCGCCGCGCCGGCCGACATGCGCGCCGGCATCAACCTCGTGGCGGGCTTCGCCGGCACCGCGGTCACGGTCGGCGACGGCACGAACGGCAACGGTTCCGACGTGCGCCTGTCCAACCTGCTGATCCTGGGCTTCGACCTCGCCGTGCTCAGCGACTACAACGCGCGGCTTCGGATCGACGATATCGCGGGCGACAACCGCAACGGGCTGCGGCTGCGGCACTCCTACGACATCACCCGCGTGCACAACGTGCATTTCTGGCCCTTCCTCACGGGCAATATCGACGGCGTGGCACTGAACAGCCGCGATGTGTCGGCCATCGCCAACAACGGCTCGGGCACGATCCGCGTCTCCACCGGCACGGCGCACGGGCTGGCGACGGGCGATGTGGTGAACCTGACCGGATGCCTGGGCCTGGCCGCGGCGAACGGACGATTCACGGTGACGGTCGCCTCGGCCACCAGCTTCGACCTCAACGGCTCGGCCTATGCCGGGGGCTATACCGGCGGCGGCAAGGTCTGGATCTGGAACAACCGGCGCACGGGCACGGCCTTCCATCTCGAATATGCCGATGTGGCGGAGTTCACCAACTGCTTCGCCTATGGCTACGACACGGGTTTCAACCTGGGCCACAACGTGCAGGCGACGCAGTGCATCGACTGCTCGGTGGACAACCACCTGGACGTGGCTGATCCGCTGACCGTGGGGTTGCGCATCACGGGCGGCGGCGTCACCGCCTCCGATGGCAGCAGCACGATCGGCGCCTTCCGCACCAAGTGGATCGGCGGCTTCCTGTCCTCCCAGGGGCGGACGGTGCTGCTGGACCCGGTCTCCTCCACCGAGCAGCACCACATCGTCGGCACGGTGGTGAATGGCGGCACGCTGCGCACCATCGACCTGCAGCGCGGCGCGCTGACGCTGGAGGCCTGCGACCTCACCACCGGCGGCAACCTGTACGGCACGGGCAACCCGAACGTCGTGTATCTCGGCAGCGAGGCGCAGAACCTGACTCTGCTGGGCTGCGACCTGCGGAGCGCGACCTTCCAGGCCGCCAGCGACGCGGCCATGCAGCGCCTGAGCATGAGCGGCAACCGCGACTCCTCCGGCGTGGCGAAGCTCGCGGGCGGCAGCCTGGAGCTGCACACCGTGCCGAGCGCGAGCGCGGGGCCGACCCGGCGGCTGGACATCGCGGCCGATGGCACGATGACGGTGCGGCGCCGCTCCAGCAGCCTTGGGGCGCGCATCAACCTCGCCAACCCCTCGGACCAGGCGGCCTATTTCATCTCCGCCGGGCAGGCGGGCGGCAATCTCGGCCTGGGCGGCGATCCGGGCGTGAACCCGAATGGCGGGATCGACCTGGGCACCACCGGCAACGCCACCGCGCCGATGGTGGTGCAGATCCGGCGGATCTCCGCCAGCCCGGCGGCCAGCGACCGCCTGGGCTATCTCCACTTCAACGGCATGAACAGCGGCGCGGTGGAGACCACCTATGCCCGGCTGACCGGCATCTCCGACAGCATCGCCGCCGGCGCGGAATCCGGCACGCTGGTGCTGGAGTTGCGCCAGGGCACGTCCATGGTCGAGCGGCTGCGCCTCTCGGCCGATGGCACGCTGCTGCTGACCGCGGCGCCGACCGCGGCGATGCACGCGGCCACCAAGAGCTATGTGGACGGGCAGTTCACCGAAAGGCGGCTGCCGCAGGTGGTGCTTTCCGCCGCCACGGCGCTGGGCTTCGCCGCGCACAACAACCGGCTGCTGCTGGCCAATGCGGGGGCCAGCCTGAGCATCGACTACAACGCGGTCGGGCTCGGCTTCTCCTGCATGGTGGTCAATCGCAGCGGTGCCGACCTGGCGCTGGCGCTGGCCAACTTCACCGGCACCGCGCCGGTCAGCGCGGAGGGCTACACGAAGATCAAGGCGAATGGGGTGGCGAGCCTGCTGACCTACTCGCCCGATGGCGGCGCCACGCGGTACTGCCATCTCAGCGGGGCGGGCGCGACCTGATGCTGGGAATCGTCGCCGCCGCGCTGGGGGTGGAGGCGGGAGCCGGTGCCTCCTGGCTCACCCTGATCGGACCGCGCGGCCTGCACGGCTCCCTTGCCGTCACGCGCAATTCCACCGCCGGCGGCTACGATGCCGCCGGCAACTACCTGGAACTGGCCGCCAACCAGCCGCGCTTCGACACGGCGGGCGGGCTGATCGTGGAGGAGGCGCGGAGCAACGCGATCCGCAACCCGCGGATCGAGGGCGCCGTGGCGGGTTCGCCCGGGACGGTGCCGGCCTACTGGACCGTCACCGCCATCGCGGGCCTGACCCGGACCCTGTCCGTGGGGACGGAGGCCGGGGCGCCCTATCTGGACTGCAACTTCTCCGGCACCAGCACGGCGGCGGGCTATTGCGTCATCATGCCGGAACAGGTGGGCGCCGTCGCCGCGGCCGCCGGCCAGAACTGGACCTGCGCGGTGAACGTCGCCCTGGTGGCGGGGAGCATCCCGGGCGGCGGCAATCTCCGCCTGAGGGTGCAGGAGCGCGGCGACAGCACCTCGCCCGCCACGGATGTCAGCATCGCCGCGACGGCAGGCACGCAGCGTGTCGCCTGCACGCGGCTCCTCACGGCCGGCGGCACGACCAGCATCGTCCCTTCGGTGCTGGCTTATGTGCCGAGCGGCGTCGGCATGGACTTCACCCTGCGGGTATCCCTGCCGCAGATGGAGCAGGCCGGCTTCGCCACCACGCCGGTCCTGCCGCCCGCGGGCAGCCGGGCGGCGCAGGCCCGTGCGGCGGACCA
Source organism: Roseomonas gilardii subsp. gilardii (assembly GCF_023078375.1). Taxonomy (NCBI): domain Bacteria; kingdom Pseudomonadati; phylum Pseudomonadota; class Alphaproteobacteria; order Acetobacterales; family Roseomonadaceae; genus Roseomonas; species Roseomonas gilardii. The sequence continues at coordinate 3,425,615 of NZ_CP095554.1, forward strand.
GGTGCTGCGGCAGCCGGCGGGGGGCTATGGCAGCGCCGGCACCGTGCTGGTCGCCGCCAGCATTCCGCAGGCCTCGCCCGCGGGCGTGCCCCAGGGCCTGTGGCAGATCGATGACGGCACGGACGCGAACCGGCTGATCCTGCGCAACACCGGCACGGCGCTGACCGCCGAGATCGAGCGCGGCGGCGCCAGCGGCGCGGTGATGACGCTGGGCGGCATCGCGCCGGGCACCGCCTTCCGGGCGGGTTTCGCCTGGGCACCCGGAAGCCAGTCGGCCTGCATGGCCGGCGGCTCCGTCCAGACGGCGGCGGCCACCTTGCCCGCCGGGCTGGCGCGGCTGCTGCCCGGGCATGGATCGGGGAGCTGGAACCGGGCGCTGAACGGCTCGGTCCGGCTGCTGCAGTACCTCCCCGCGCGGCTGCCGGACACGCAGTTGCAGGGCCTCGTCAACCAGAGCTGAGAAAGGGCTTCTCCATGAGCGACCTGACGAACTATGCCCGCGACATGCTGGCCCGCACCCTGTGCGGCCGGGCGCCGACCCCGCCGGGCGCGGTCTATGCCGCGCTGGGCAGCGGCGGCAGCGCCACGGGCGGCGTGACAGGGGAGCCTGCGGGCACCGGCTATGCCCGCCAGCGCGTCACCTTCAACGGCACGGGCAGCCAGGCCAATGCGGAGGCGCTGCGCTTCACCTTCACCGCCGCCGCCGGCACGCTGAGCCATCTCGGCCTGTTCGATGCTGCCTCGGGGGGCAATCCCCTCACCTTCATGGCGCTGTCGCAGCCGGTGGTGATGTCGGGGCCCGGCACGGTCACCATCGCCGCGAGCGGGCTGGTGGTGGCGCCGGACTGACCATTCCCGAACTGCCGTGGGGGCCTCGCCCCTACGGCAGCAGCACCGCCAGCAGGACCAGGGCGAGGCCCAGCATCGAGACCGCCCAGACGATGCTGCGCAGCCAGGGGACGCCGGCGGCGTAGAGCGGCAGGTACACGACCCGCCCCCAGAAGTAGATCTGGGCGCCCCAGGCCGTCATCGCCCCCTCCCGCCCGGCGAGATGGGCGGCGAGGATCACAGCGGCGAAGAAGGGGAAGGTCTCCATCAGGTTGGACTGCGCGCGGTGCAGCCGGGCCGCGACGCCCTCGGGCGGCCGCTTCTCGTCCCTCGCCCCGGCGGACCAGGCCAGGCCGTTCTGCGCCGTGGTCGCCATGGCCGCCAGCAGGAGCTGGACAATGCCCAGTACCACCGTCCAAGCCAGAAGCCTCAGTTCCAGTGTCATGCCCGCATCCCACCTTGCCGGCCCTGCAACGCGCGAAACCCCGGCCGCGTCACCACGGGGGCGACGGTTCTATTTCAACCGGGCAACCTCCAGCCGTGGTGCCTCGGCAGCGCCTTCCGGCCTCAGCGGCCGGGCCACTTGCACCCGGTCGCGCCCCGCCTGCTTGGCTATATAGAGGGCCTCGTCGGCGGCCTTCAGCACCATGGCGATGGTCTGCCCATGGGTCGGCATGTCCGCCACCCCGGCGGAGATGGTGACACGGGGCAGCACCGTATCCGTCTCCTGGTGCAGCGCCCGCACCCGCTCGCGGATCTCCTCCAGCCGCCGGCAGGCGTTCTCCGCGTCGCAATCCGGCATCAGCAGCACGATCTCCTCCCCGCCGTAGCGGCAGGCGACATCGCCCCGGCGGAGGTCGCCCTGGATCAGCACGGCCAGGGCGCGCAGCACCGCGTCACCCGTGGCATGGCCATGGCGGTCGTTGACCTGCTTGAAGTGGTCCACATCGATCATGACCACGGCGACGGGGGTGCCCCGGCGGTCGGCCTGGCCGGCGAAGCGCTCCGACACTTCCTCCAGGAAGCGGCGGTTGTAGAGCCCGGTCAGCGAATCGCGCAGGGCCTGGTTCCGCAGCTTCTCGCGCAGGGACAGGTTGGCCAGGGCCATGGAAACGCCGTCCGCCAGCGCCACCGCCAGGTCGCGCTGCGGCTCGGGCGCATCGGGCAGGCCGGACACGGCGGCGCCGAACTGCATGACGCCATAGACCTCGCCCCGCGCCGTCATCGGGATTTCCAGCCCGGGAAGGCCCGGCGCGACGTGTTCGCAGGGGATGTCGGCGCCGGGGCCATGGCGGTGCGGGCGCCCGCGCTTGAGCGCCCAGCAGTTCTCCGGCGAGAAATGGTCGGCACTGGCCAATTTCGTCCCCTCGGGCCAGACCGCCGCGCAGTCCAGCCGGTCGCGGCTGTTGTTGAAGACATAGAGCGCCCCGGGCACACCCGGCAGCACCTCCTGCGCCGTGTGCAGCACGACGCACCGGATGTCCTGCTCGGTCTGGCAGGCCTGGAGCATGTCGCTCATGCGCAGCAGGCTGCGGATCTCCGCGCCGCGGGAATCCATCTCCCGCCGGATGGCCTGCTCCGCCCGGCCGTGGCGCGCGATCTGCCACCAGGCGATGGCCAGGGCCCCCAGGCAGAGCCCCGCCCCCATCATCACCAGGACCAGGATCCGCGCCTGGACCTGCTGCATGTCCCGGGCGACCTGCTCGACCTGCCCGGCCCGCAGGCGGACGAAGCGCTCCAGGGCGAGGCGGACCACGTCGCCCTGGGCCTGCAGGATGCCGCTGCGCCCTTCCTCGATCACCGTGTCGCGCTCCCCGGCCTGCAACCGGTCGAGGATGTCCTTCCGGGTGGCGACGATCCGCGTGATCGGGCCCAGGATCGGCGGGCTGCCGGTTTCCGCCTGGCTGGAATCCACCAGGCTGGCGATGCGGCGGAACTCCCCGCTTTCCAGTTGCTCCGCCGCCCGGCTGAAGCGGAGCTGGTCCTGCACCAGGCCGAAGAGCGCATAGGCACGCAGGGCGGATTCGCTGTCCAGCAGGGCGATGGTCAGTTGCCGGACCTGGGCGCCTTCCGTCCGCAGCCTTTCCATCTCCCGTTCCAGGGAAAGGCTCTGCCGGTTGCCCAGCGAGGCCGCCACGGCGCCGGCCAGTACCGCGATGGCCGCGGAAAGCAGCAGCCAGCCGGCGAAACGGGTCGGGGAGGCGCGGAGCTTGGTCACCATGATGCGAGAGTAAACCAATTTTACATCAACTTTAAGTTGGTATTCATAAATTCGTTTCCACTTCGGTTCAAAATAGCCCCGGCCGGGCTTTCCGGCCCCGTTTGACACGACTCTGTCATGCGCCAGCTTTCGCGCCGCCGCCGGACGCGCTAACCCCGCAGCCATCATGAACGCCATGCCCGACAGCGCCTCCGTCCAGCTCGCCGATGCCGCCCGTGAGGCCCGTGCCGCCGCGCGGGTGCTGGCGCGCCTGCCAGGGCCGGCACGGAACGCAGCGCTGCGTTCCGCGGCACAGGCGCTGCGGCACAGGCAGGCTGCCATCCTGGAAGCCAATGCCGCCGACCTGGAAACCGCGCAGGGGCTGAGCGAGGCCTTCCGCGACCGGTTGATCCTCACCTCCGCCCGGGTCGAGGCCATGGCCCAGGGGCTGGAGGAGATCGCGGCGCAGCCCGATCCGGTCGGCCGCGTGATCAGCGAATGGACCCGGCCGAACGGGCTGCTGATCCGCCGCGTGGCGCAGCCGATGGGCGTCATCGGCATGATCTATGAGAGCCGGCCCAATGTCGGCGCCGATGCGGCGGGGATCTGCCTGAAGGCGGGTTCGGCCGTGATCCTGCGCGGCGGCAGCGAGAGCCTGCGCTCCGCCCGCGCGATCCACGCCGCCATCGCGGAGGGGCTGCGCACGGCCGGGCTGCCGGAAGCGGCGGTGCAGATCGCGCCTTCCGCCGACCGGGCCTTCGTGGGCGCCATGCTGCGCGCCTCGGGCCAGATCGACCTGATCATCCCGCGCGGCGGCAAGGGGCTGGTGACCCGGGTGATGGAGGAGGCGCGGGTGCCCGTCCTCGCCCATGCCGAAGGTCTCTGCCACACCTATGTCCACGAGGCCGCCGACCCGGCGATGGCGCGCGGCATCCTGGCCAATGCCAAGATGCGCCGCACCGGCATCTGCGGCGCCACCGAGACCCTGCTGATCGACGCCGCCGTGGCGCCCTCCCTGCTGCCGCTGCTGGTCGGCGACCTGCGGGCGCTGGGCTGCGACTTCCGCGCCGACGAGCGGGCGCGGGCCATCCTGCCGGAGCTGAAGCCCGCCACAGAGGCGGATTTCGCCACGGAATGGCTGGATGCGGTGCTGTCGGTGAAGGTGGTGGACGGGGTGGAGGACGCGATCTCCCATATCGCCCGCTATGGCAGCGAGCATACCGAGGCCATCGTGACACAGGACGAGGCCGCGGCGCACCGGTTCCTGGACGGGATCGGCTCGGCGGTGGGGATGTGGAACGCCTCCACCCAGTTCTGCGACGGCGGCGAATTCGGCTTCGGCGCCGAGATCGGCATCGCCACCGGCCGGCTGCACGCCCGTGGCCCGATCGGGGCGGAACAGCTCTGCACCTGGCGCTACCAGGTCCTGGGCAACGGCCAGACCCGGGCCTGATCCAGGCTCCGTCCGGCCCACCCGATTTCACGATACGCTCCCGATGCCTCCACCACCCCGGCACGCCTATGCGCCCATGCCGCCCTCCCCAGCCGCCGGGGAGCGACGGCCCTGAGACGGCAACTGGCGGAGCCGGGGGCCTGGGGCGACAGCCGGCGCCGGCGCATCGGGCTGCTCGGCGGCTCCTTCAACCCGGCGCATCAGGGGCACGAGCATGTCGCCCGGATCGCGCTGCGGGCGCTGCGGCTGGATGCGGTCTGGCTGCTGGTCTCGCCGGGCAACCCGCTGAAGCCGCCGCGCGGCATGGCGCCCTTCCAGCAGCGCCTCGCTTCGGCGCGGGCCATCGCCGATGGCGCCCAGGTGATCGCCACGGGGATCGAGGCGAAGCTGGGCTACCGGCGCACCGAGCGCACCCTGGGCAAGCTGCGGCGGCGCTTCCCCCGCGCCCGCTTCGTCTTCGTGATCGGGGCGGACAATCTGTGGCAGTTGCCGCGCTGGGGCGGGTGGCAGAGGCTCGCCCGGCACACGCCGCTGGCGGTGCTGCCGCGTCCGGGCTGGACACGCAAGGCTTTGCACGGCAAGGCAGCCTCCGTGCTACGCCACTGGCGGCGCCCGCCGGGACAGCTCCTGGCCGGACCGCCGGGACGGCATGCCGGCTGGACGCTGGTCCCAGCGCGGGAGAATGCCCTGAGCTCCACGGATCTGCGGAGCAACGGCCATCACCCGGGCTGGCCCGCCGGCGGCGACTGAAGGATGCGGGATGGATGCTGGTGCCGGGACGGGACCAGCATGGCGTTTCCGCTGGATGACCCCGATGACGGAGAGGAGGCGGCCATAGCCCGCACCCCCAGGAACGAAAACGAGACCGGGGCCGCCAAGGCACCCGCGACGCGCCGCAAGGCCCCGGCGACGGAGAAGGCCGCCGTGACCAAGGCCGCCTCCGCCGGAGCCGCTCCGGCGAAGAAGGCGCCGGCGAAAGCGGCGGCGACGAAGGCCGTTGGGACAAAGGCCACCGCGGCAAAGGCCACGGTGACCAAGACCAAGGCGACCGGAACCACCGCGGCGAAGGCAGCGGCGCCGAAGACGGCTGCCGCGACCTCCCGCAAGGCACAGGTCGCGGCCGGCCCGGCCCCCGTGGCACGCGCCAGGGCACCGCGCAAGAAGGTCGCGCCGCCGGTGCTGGAACGGCTGGTGACGGCCGCCGTGACCTCGCTGGAGGATGACAAGGCGGAGAATGTGGTGGTGCTGGACATCGCCACCCGCTCCTCCTTCGCCGACCGGATGATCGTGGCGACCGGCCTGGCCGACCGCCAGATCCAGGCCATGGCCACGCATGTCGAGGAAGCGCTGGAGAAGGAGGGGGTGAAGCGCATCCGCTCCGAGACCTCGCCCGACTGGGTGCTGCTCGATGCGGGGGATCTGGTGATCCACCTGTTCAAGCCGGAGGCGCGCGAAACCTACGCCATCGAGCGCATGTGGGGACCGCACAGCCCCGACCACGAGGAGGCCTCCCCCGCCGGGGAGGGGGTAAACGGCCCGCCCGCCGCTGCTGCTGGCGGTCGGCAGGGCGAAGCCGGGTCCGGAAGCGGCGCTCTTCGCGCAGCACAATGCCCGGCTGCGGCCCTCCCTGGTGCTGAAGGAATTCGCCGAGGGCAGCGGCAGCCCGGCGGAGATGCGGCGGCGGGAGGGCGAGGCCCTGCTCGCCGCCCTGCCCGACGGCGCCCTGGCCGTGGCGCTGGACCTGGGCGGAGACATGCCGGACAGCGAGACGCTGGCCCGGCTGACCGCGCGCTGGGAGGAGGCCGCCCGGCCGCTGGCTTTCCTGATCGGCGGGGCGGAGGGGCTGGACCCCGCCGTACTGGCGCGGGCGGACCACCGGATCTCGCTGGGGCGGCTGACCTGGCCGCACATGCTGGTGCGCGGCCTGCTGGCCGAGGCGCTGTTCCGGGCCCAGTGCATCCGCACGGGCCATCCCTATCACCGCGCCTGGCGGCCCTGATCAGACGAGGAACGCATGTCCGCCACCGACGAGGATGACGAGGACGAGGCCCCGCCCGGCATGCCGCCGGGCACGCCCTTCTACATGACGCCCACCGGCCATGCGGCGTTGCGCGAGGAGCTGCGGCGGCTCTGGGACGAGGAGCGGCCGAAGGTGGTCGAGGTGGTCTCCTGGGCCGCCTCGCTGGGCGACCGCAGCGAGAACGCGGACTACCAGTACGGCAAGCGGCGCCTGCGCGAGATCGACCGGCGCGTCCGCTTCCTGCGCAAGCGGCTGGAGAAGGCCCAGGTGGTCGATCCGGCGGCGCAGGCGCGGCGCGACCAGGTCTTCTTCGGCGCCACCGTCACCTATGCGCGCGAGGACGACACGGAGGTCACCGTGACCATCGTGGGGGTGGACGAGACCGATCTCTCCCAGGGGCGGATCAGCTGGGTCTCGCCCGTGGCGCGCGCCCTGCTCGGCAGGCGGGTCGGCGACCTGCCGCGCCTGCGCACGCCCCAGGGCAGCGAGGAGATCGAGGTGGTGGCGATCCGCTATCCCGACCGCTGATCGCGTCCCGGCCCGGCCTCAGCCCGGCAGGCAGCGCAGGGTGTCGGCGTGGCCGCGTGCCAGGACCGGCTTCGTGCCCTCGGGGCAGGCCAGTTGCTGCCGCCGCGCCGGGGGCAGGCCCTGGAACCATTCATACACCGAGCCGCCATCGCCGCCGCCTTGGCCGCCCTGGCCCGGGCCGGTCGCCAGGCGGCTGCCGCGCCCGTCGCAACGCCCCGGATGGCCGGGCATGGGGCGGCCGCCATGCGGACAGAGCCAGCGTTGCAGGGCCTGCATCTCGGACGGCGAGAGCCGCAGGGTCCGGGCCGTGCGGTCGCGCGGCGCCGCCTCCGCCATGCCCAGGCCCGGGAGGGGCGAGAGCAGGGCGAGGAGGAGCAGGCTGGCGGAGCCAGTCCGGCGGAGCGGGAGAAGGGCGGGAGGGGGCACGGCGCGGCCGGTGATACCATCCGGCACCGCCGGGCGGAAACCGCCCTCCCCTCAGCCGCCCTTCCTGCCCCGCGCGATGAGGCCCTGGCAACGGTTGTCGTCGCCGACGCCGAACTGGATCGTCGGCAGGATCGCCAGCGGCGCGGCGAGGAAGCCAAGCCCGACGGCGGCACCGGCACGGATGCCGCCCTCGGCCGGGTCGATCCCCACGGAAGGGTCGCGGAAGGTGCCGCCGATCAGGATCGGCGCCGGCAACTGCCCGATGGTGAAATGCTTGGAATCGCTGCGGAGGCGGTAGTCCAGCCTTTCCCGCCCCAGATCCACCGTGCCCTTGCCGGCGATCAGCACATCCTCCGTGTCCAGCAGCAGGGCGCGGGTGTCGAGCACGCCGCGGCGCAGGGTGAAGTCGCCGACGAAGCATTCCACCTGCGTCCGGTCCGGCAGCTTGAGCAGGGACAGGACCGCATTGCCCAGCCGCAGGCCGGACAGGTCCACCAGCAGGGCGCTGAGATTGCCGCCCCCCGCCATGCTCAGGGTCAGGGAGCCGTTGCCGCTGCCCAGGATCTCGGCGAGCGACTTGCCGGTGCCGTCGATGACCGCGCGGCCGCCGATCAGGCCGGAGCCCTGGAAGCCGGTGGGCTGCATCAGCCGCGACAGGTCCACGCGCTGGAACTGGATGTCCGCCCGCGCGCCCAGGGCGCCGTTCGCCTGCGGCGTCAGGGCGATCACGCCGGCGATGCGGCCCTTGCCGACATCGAAGCTGACCGGGTTGAGCCGCACGGCGCCATTGTCGATCGTCATGTCCACGGCCATGCCATCGAAGGGGATCTGGCGGCCCCGGATACTGTCGGCGCGGTAGTTCAGCTTCACATCCGCCATGTTCAGCTTGGGCAGGCTGACCGGCGTGTCCGGCAGGACGCGGCTGCTGCGCTCGTCGCGGGCCAGTTCCCGGCGCTGCTGCGCGGTCTGGCCGGGGGTGGAGGCGCGGCCCGGGGTCTCGCCGATGAAGCCGCCGAGGTCGGCGAGGTCCACCTGCTTCGAATGCAGATCCGCTTCGACCTGCGGCTTGGCGCCTCCGGTGGTGACGGCAATGGTGCCGGACAGGTCGCTGCTGCCGACGCGGCCGTCGAAGTCGCGGAAGCGCACCCGGCCCTGGGCATAGTCGAGGTTGCCCGACACCCGGTAGTTCGGCGTGCGGGCGAAGGGGATGCCCGTCAGCGGCTGCAGCAGCGCCATGTCCGGCCCCTGCAGCACCAGGTTCACATCGGCGCCCTGCATGGCCAGGGGGTTCTGCACCGTGCCCTTCAGCGACACATTGGTCGGCCCGTTGACGAGCTTCATCTCGATCGGCCAGGGGCGGCTCTGGTCCTGCAGATAGGCGGGGCCGCCGGCCAGGGCCTCGCCGGTGATGCGCTGGCCCGCATAGGTGCCGTCCGCCGTCACGGCGATGCGCGGGTCCGGCGTCTCCTCGTCCCGCGTGGCGATGCCGAGCTGGAAATCCGCCTTCAGCGCCGGGTTCACCACATGCGCCCGGCCATCGACGATCCGCAGCACGCCGATGCGCGGGGCGCTGGCGGCCTTGTCCTGCTTCGGTGCGTCCTCGCCGGCCGGCTTGCCGACATCGAAGGCGTAGTTGGTGCGGCCATCCGCATGGGCCAGCGCGGCGACCTGCGGGTGCTCCACCGTCACCGAGGGAATGGCGATGGCGCGGTGGTGCCAGTATTCCATGACATCGACCTGCACGGTGGTGCGCGGCACCTGGGCGAAGGGCTCCTCCGCCTCGAACCCGTCCGGATTGGCGACGCGCAGGTCATCCACCACGATCTCGGTGATCCGGCCGGGACGCACATGCAGGTGCGCGATCGTCACCTTTCGGCCCAGCGCGGCCGAAGCCTGGCGTTCGGCCAGGGGGATGAACCAGTCCCAGGACCAGAAGGCGACGATCAGGGCCAGCAGGACGAGCGGGACGCCGATCCAGAAGGGCCACCGGGGGAAACGCCGCTGCGCCATGGAACCTCGCGGGGATGCTGCGGGCCGGCCGTGCCGGCGCGGTGTCAGGAGCGGTTTGATCGGTAAAGCGCCGGCTTCCTCCCCAGGGTTCGTCGCATGGCGCCACTTTCTCGTGAGGCGTCGGTTCCGGGGTTGAAACGGCTCAACGCAATGTGAGGCGGTGCCGGCATCCGGGGTGGAGGCGGCAGCCGGGAGGGCGGGCTATGGCGGATGGGTGCGCAAGCTCCTGATCCTGGCGATTCTCCTCCTTCCCACGGCCTGCGCCACCCCTCCCCCCACCGCCGCCCCGCCCGAAAGGCTGATCCCCGAGGTCCGCGACCCCGGCCGCGCGCCGCTGGTCCATGCCGCGGTCCGCGAATGGGAGGCCTGGGGGAAGCTGGTGCTCACGGGGTGGGAGCCGGTGCTGGACGGCCATGCGATCCCCTCCCCCGCCAACTTCCCCCGCGTCCTCGCCTATTGGGAGGCGGTGCCGGGCAACCGTGGCGTGGCGCGGCAGCACCAGCGGCTGCATGACGCGCTGATGCTGGCCATGGCCCAGGACGGGCAGGAGCCGGTGGAGCCCGCCATCTCGCTCTGGGCCTATCCCTTCTGGTCCGCCGCCTTCATCAGCTACGTGATGGAACAGGCCGGGATCGGCGAGGCGGACTTCACCCCCTCCGCCCGGCATGCCGCCTATATCGATGGGCTGCTGGCGCGCGCCTCCTGGGACCCGGAGGGCGCGGCCTTCCGGCCCCGCGCGCCGGAGGAATACGCGCCGCAGCCGGGCGACCTGCTCTGCGCCGACCGCTCCACCGGCAACCAGTTGCTGAGCTGGGCCGAGCGGATGGCGGAAACGGGGGCCTTCCGGCCGATGCATTGCGACGTGGTGGTGTCGGGCCAGCCAGGGCTGGTGCAGGCGATCGGCGGCAATGTGCGCGACGCGGTGGTGCTGCGCCGCCTGCCGGCGGATGAGAAGGGCCGGGTGAAACCGGCGCCGTACGGGGAGGCTGGATTCTTCGTGGTGTTCGAGAACCGGTTGGGACAGCGCGGCATGGCGCGGCATGAGGGCAGGCCGGCGCCGGCCTCTCCGGATGGGCTGGCGACCCTCTCCGCCGCGGCGCCTTCCGACGGCCTCATGGAGGATCGCTGAGGCGGGGAGGCCGAGAGCGTACGCCAGCGCGGGGAACTCCTGGCCGCGAAGGTGGCCTATCTCGTACTCGGCACGCATTCGCGGCAGATCGAGGGGGAGATCTTCGGGATGAAGCTGGCCGCCGGCGGCTGGATGCTGGAGATGGAGCGGCCCGCGATCCTCCACCTCCATGAGCGGGGGCCCCATGTGACCGTGGATGGCGTCCAGGGCTGGCGGAATCTCTCCCTTTGCCCCATGCCCGCCTGACCGCGCGGCGGCGGCTCCTGTTCCCCGCGACCCGGCGCCGGACGGCCGCCGTTGAGCCGCACGCTGTTGACAGGGAGGGGACGAGGCCGCTACCCGCCTCCCCTTCCTGATGATCCCTCACACCACAGGTGCGTGAACCATGGCCCTCGCCTTCGTGTTTCCGGGACAGGGCAGCCAGGCTGTCGGCATGGGCCGGGAGCTGGCCGCCGCCTTCGCGCCGGCGCGCGAGGTCTTCGAGGCGGTGGACGAGACGCTGAAGCAGAACCTCTCGCGCCTGATGTTCGAGGGGCCGATCGAGGAGCTGACGCTGACCGCCAATGCCCAGCCGGCGCTGATGGCCGTCTCGCTGGCGGCCCTGCGGGTGCTGGAGAGCGAGGGCGGCTTCGCGCTGCGTGACAAGGCGGCGCTGGTGGCCGGGCATTCGCTCGGCGAGTACAGCGCCCTGGCCGCCGCCGGCAGCTTCGACGTGCCGACCGCCGCGCGGCTGCTGCGCCTGCGTGGCGAGGCCATGCAGAAGGCGGTGCCGGCGGGGATCGGCGCCATGGCGGCCCTGCTGGGCGCCGAGGCGGAGCAGGCCCGCGCGATCTGCGAGCGCGCCGCCGCCGATCCGGAGACGGGCCGGCGCGAGGTGGCCGAGATGGCCAACGACAATGGTGGCGGCCAGGTGGTGATCTCCGGCCACAAGGGCGCCATCGAGCGGGCCATCGAGATCGCGAAGGCCGAAGGGATCAAGCGCGCCATGCTGCTCCCCGTTTCCGCGCCCTTCCACTGCTCCCTGATGGCCCCGGCCGCGGATGCGATGGGTGAGGCGCTGGAGCGCGCCACCGTGAACGCCCCCGCCGTGCCGGTGGTGGCCAATGTGACCGCCGCCAAGGTGACGGCCCCGGCGCAGATCCGCGAGCTGCTGGTGAAGCAGGTCACCGGCTCGGTGCGCTGGCGCGAAAGCGTGGCGGCGATGGTGGCCATGGGCTGCGACCGCTTCGTCGAGATCGGCGCCGGCAAGGTGCTGACCGGGCTGATGAAGCGCAACGCGCCGGACGCCACGGCCATGGCCTGCGGCACGCCGGCGGAGATCGAGGCGGTGCTGAAGGCCCTCTGAGGGCCGGCCCCAGCCCGTTCGCGGGCCATGGGGCCGACACGGAATTGTTTCGGCGCCACCATGGCACCCTCCCGCTCCCGGAGGGGGATGCCGCCCTGGACGGGCGGCGCGCCAGGGGCACAGGCAGGATCGACCCGCGCGGCGGGTTCCGGACTGAGGAGAGCGGTTACCATGTTCCGACTGGACGGAAAGGCGGCGCTGGTCACGGGCGCCACGGGCGGCATCGGTGCCGCGATCGCGCGGGCGCTGCATGCCCAGGGCGCGGAAGTGGCGCTGACCGGCCGGCGGGAGAGCGAACTCGCCGCCCTGGCCGAGGCGCTGGGCGAACGGGTGACGGTGATCCCGGCCGACCTTTCCGACCCCGAGGCGCCGGCGGCGCTGGTGGAGAAGGTCGAGGCCGAGCTCGGCGGGCTGGACATCCTGGTGAACAACGCCGGGCTGACCCGCGACGGGCTGGCGCTGCGCATGGGCGACAAGGACTGGTCGGATGTCCTGGAGGTGGACCTGACGGCGCCCTTCCGCCTAGCGCGGGCCTCGCTGCGCGGGATGATGAAGCGCCGCGCGGGGCGGATCGTCTCCATCGCCTCCATCGTCGGCGTCACCGGCAATCCGGGCCAGGCGAACTACGCGGCGGCCAAGGCCGGGCTGATCGGCATGAGCAAGTCCCTGGCCCAGGAGGTCGCCACCCGCGGCGTGACCGTGAACGTGGTCGCGCCGGGCTTCGTGAAGACCGCCATGACCGATGCGCTGAACGAGGCACAGAAGGGCGCCATCATGGCCCGCATCCCCATGCAGAAGATGGGCCTGCCCGAGGATATCGCCGCCGCCGTGGCCTATCTGGCCTCCGACGAGGCCGGCTGGGTGACCGGCCAGACCCTGCATGTGAATGGCGGGATGGCGATGATCTGAAGCCGCGCGGGCGGGCACTGTGGCGGGACTCCATCCGGGCCGCCCTCCCCGCCTCGCCGCCCTTTCCCGATTCGGAGTGGCACGGGATGGGGCAAGGCTGCCACGCTGGACCGGGATGATGGCAGGGGAATGGCGTTCGGCGCTTTCTATCCCCTAGGCCACCCGAAACTTACGTGATAAGGCCCCCCGCCTGCGCCGCACCGATTGTCCCCGGTTCATTTCCGGGACAGGTTTCCGGCCGGCACGGAATTCAGGCGGGTGCCATCCCGCCGCCTACAGAGAGAGCAGCCGCGCATGAGCGAAACCGCCGACAAGGTGAAGAAGATCGTTGTCGAGCACCTGGGCGTCGAGGAGTCCAAGGTGAACGAGGGCGCCTCCTTCATCGACGACCTGGGCGCTGACAGCCTCGACACCGTCGAGCTGGTGATGGCCTTTGAGGAGGCTTTCGGCGTCGAGATCCCCGACGACGCGGCCGAGAAGATCACCACCGTCGGTGACGCCATCAAGTACATCGAGGAGCACAAGACCGCCTGAGGCGGTCTGGGTTCTCCGGGGAATCGCAGTGCTCGGTCAGTTGAATGAGCCCCGGCGGGTGGTCGTCACCGGCATGGGGATCGCCAGCCCGCTCGGGCTCGGCGTGGAACATGTCTGGAAGCGCCTGCTCGCGGGCGAGAGCGGCATCGGCCCGATCAGTTCCTTCGACGCGAAGGACCTGCCGGCCCGCATCGCCGGCCAGGTCCCGGCCGGCACGCGCGCCGAGGGCGGCCTGGATCTGAACGAATGGATCCCGGTCAAGGACCAGAAGAAGATGGATCGCTTCATCCATCTGGCGATGGTCGCGGCGGCCGAGGCGGTCGAGGACAGCGGCTGGGCGCCCCAGACCGACGAGGACCGCTGGGGCACCGGCGTGATGATCGGCTCGGGCATCGGCGGGCTGCCCGCCATCTACGAGACCTCGCTGCTGATCAGCCAGGGCAAGGCCAAGCGGATCTCGCCCTTCTTCATCCCCTCCGCGCTGATCAACCTGGCCTCCGGCCATGTCTCGATCCGCTACGGCTTCCAGGGGCCGAACCACAGCGCGGTGACCGCCTGCGCCACGGGCGTGCATGCCCTGGGCGATGCGGCGCGCCTCATCGCGCTGGGTGATGCCGAGGTGATGGTGGCCGGCGGGACGGAAGCGGCGGTGGCCGAGATCGGCGTGGCCGGTTTCTGCGCCGCCCGGGCCCTCTCCACCGGCTTCAACGACCGCCCCACCGAGGCCTCGCGCCCCTGGGACAAGGACCGCGACGGCTTCGTCATGGGCGAGGGCGCGGGCGTCCTGGTCCTGGAGGAGCTGGAGCACGCGAAGAAGCGCGGCGCGAAGATCTATGGCGAGGTGATCGGCTACGGCATGTCCGGCGACGCCCATCACATCACCGCCCCGGCCGAGGGCCATGACGGCGCCTACCGCGCCATGAAGGCCTGCCTGCGCTCGGCGCGGATGACGCCTGGCGACATCCAGTACATCAACGCCCACGGCACCAGCACGCCCATGGGCGACGACCTGGAGCTGGAGGCGGTGGAGCGCATGTGGGGCGGGGCGGCGGAGCGGGTGGCGATGTCCTCCACCAAGTCGGCCATCGGCCATCTGCTCGGCGCGGCGGGCGCGGTGGAGGGGATCTTCTCGCTCCTCGCCATCCGGGACAATGTCGCCCCGCCGACGCTGAACCTGCATGAGCCCTCGAAGCCCAGCGCGATCAACCGCGTGCCGCTGGCGGCGCAAGAGCGGCGGATCGACGTGGCGCTGTCGAACTCCTTCGGTTTCGGTGGCACCAACGCCTCGATCCTGTTCCGCAGGGCCCCCTGAGGCGCTGCGGGACCTGACAGCCCGGCCCCTCTCCGTGAGGGGCCACCGGGCGGCCGGGCCGCATGGCCCGGCCCCTGCCGCGTTACCGGCATGTTTCTTTGCCGGCGCGGCCCTTTTTCTCCCCGCCCTGCTCCACTAGCTTCCGGCCCATCGGCGCCGGACCGGCGCCCATGGGCGGCCGCACGGGAACCGGGCCGCCCTCCCCCCAGAACGAGGTTGGGCCGCCGCTTGCGTCTCCTGCGTATCCTCCTGCTGTCCCTGCTCGTGCTGGCCCTCCTTGGCGGGGGCGCGGGCTGGTGGGCCTGGAACCGCTATCAGGCACCGGGGCCACTGGCCGATGCCCGTGCCATCGTGATCCCGCCGGGCGGCACCCAGGCCATCGCGGATACGCTGCGCGACGCCGGGGCGATCGGTGACGAGCGCGGCTTCGCCCTGGCCGCCTGGGCCACGCGGCAGGAGGGGCCGTTGCGAGCCGGGGAATATCTCTTTCCGGCGCATGGCTCGCTGCGCGAGGTGCTGGGGGTGCTGCGCGAGGCGAAGCCGGTGCAGCGCCGCCTGACCATCCCCGAGGGGCTGAACGCCAGCCAGATCGCCGCCCTGATCAACGCCGCCGAGGGGATGACCGGCGATGTCCCACCGCTGGAGGAAGGGGCGGTGCTGCCGGACACCTATGCCTATCAGTGGGGCGACAGCCGGGCCGGGCTGCTGCGCCGGGCGGAACGGGCCATGCGGCAGGCCCTGGCGGAAGCCTGGGAGAAGCGGGCGCCGGACCTGCCCCTGGCCACGCCGCGCGAGGCCCTGATCCTGGCCAGCATCGTCGAGCGGGAGACCGGCAGGGCGGATGAGCGGGCCAGGGTGGCGGGGGTCTTCATCAACCGGCTGCGCCGCGGCATGCCGCTGCAATCCGACCCGACCGTGGCCTATGCGGCGGCGGATGGCGGGGTTCTGGATCGCGGCCTGACCCGTGCGGACCTGGAGCGGGACCACCCGTTCAACACCTACCGGAACCGGGGGCTGACACCGGCGCCGATCGCTTCGCCCGGCCTCGCCTCGATCCAGGCGGTGCTGCATCCGGAGGATACGGACGCGCTGTACTTCGTCGCGGACGGCACGGGGGGTCATGTCTTCGCCCGCAGCCTGGAGGAACACAACCGCAATGTCGCCCGCTGGCGGGCGCTGACGCGGACGCCGCCCGGTTCCCCCGCCGCCGTCCCGGGCACCGCCGACCCCTGAGCGGCAAGGCCGCCTGTCGAACCGCCTGCCGCCGGAGAAGCGCCGCTCGGCGTGGCCGAGGGTATCCAAGGGCTTCGCCTGTGTCGCCACAGCCTTCGCGGCGGCGGCGGAGCTGCCGGGAAGGCGGCTACCCCCGCCCCTTCGCCGGAGCCGCGCTGAGCCAGCGGACCGGGAGGGCGCCCGCCAGCCGCGCCCCCGCATAGAGGAACCAGGGATAGGCGATCCGGCCGCGCCCCCGGGCGATGCCGTCCAGGGCCTTCCGGGCCGCCTCCCCGGGCGTCATCAGCCCCGGCATGAGGAAGTCGTTGCGGGCCGTCATGGGGGTGCGGATGAAGCCCGGGCAGAGCGCATGCACCCGGAGGCCATCCCGGCGGGCGGTGGCGTCCGTGGCCTCCGCCCATCGCTGCAGGGCCGCCTTGGAGGCGCAATAGGCCGGAGCGCCCGGCGAGGCCACGAAGGCGGCGATGGAGGCCACCACCGCCACGCGCCCCCGGATACCACCGGGGCCGGGCGGCTGGGCCCGCATCCGTTCCAGAGCCGGCAAAGCGGTGTTGAGCGCGCCGGTGAGGTTGACCGCGAAGATCCGCGCGACCGCCCCGGCCTCCTCGCCACCGTCCCTGCCCGGGCCCGCCGAGACGCCGGCATTGGCGATCGCGAGGTCCAGCGGGCCGGCGGAGGCGATCCATTCCCGCGCGGCATCGGCATCGCGTACGTCGAAAGCCGCCTCCATCACCACGGCCCCCGCGGCGCGGCAGCGCTCCGCCACGGCGGCGAGGCGCGCGGGGTCGCGGCCGGCCAGATGCAGCCTCCGCCCAGGCTGGGCCAGCGCCAGGGCGAAAGCCGTGCCCAGGCCCGAGGAGGCGCCGGTGAGCGCCACGGACGGCCAGTTCCAGGCGTCGTTCCGTCCCATCGCGCGTGATCCTTCCACCGCTGGTTCCACCCCATTCTTCCGCCTGGTGCCCGGCCCTTTCCGCATGGCGGATTCCGCCCGCGGACTCGGCACCAAGCTTGCACCGGGCGCGGCGGCGCGTCATGGACGGCGCCATGTCCATCAACTCCATGACCGGTTTCGCCCGCACCGACGGCACGCTGCCGGATGGCGCCAGCCTTGCCTGGGAAGTGCGCAGCGTGAACGGGCGCGGACTCGACCTGCGCCTACGCATGCCCAACGGGTTCGAGGGGCTGGAGACCCGGCTGCGGGAACAGGCGGCGCGGCGCTTCGGGCGCGGCAATATCAGCGCCACGCTGGTGGTGAAGCGGGAGGACCGCTCGCTCCGGCTGATCCCGGACCCGGAGGCGCTGGAGCGGGTGCTGCGGCTGGCACAGGAGCTGGCGGCGCGCATCCCCGGCGCCCCGCCGCCCCGGCCGGAGGCGCTGCTGGCCCTGCCCGGCGTGTTGCGGACCGAAGCCGCGGAACAGGACGAGGCCGCCGACGAGGCGAAGCGGGCCCTGGTGGCGAAAGCCTTCGAGGCGGCGCTGGACGGGCTGTGGGAAGCACGCCGCGCCGAGGGGCGGAAGCTCCACGCCATCCTGTCCACCCTGCTCGACGAAATCGCCGCGCTGCGCGAGCAGGCGGTGGAGGAGGCGGCGAAGCAGCCCGGGGCGCAGAAGGCGCGGCTGATGGCGACGCTGTCGGAGCTGCTGGAGGGCGAGCGCCGGGTGCCGGAGGACCGGCTGGCCGCCGAGGTGGCGCTGCTGGCCAGCCGCTCCGATGTCCGGGAGGAGCTGGACCGGCTCGGCGCCCATGTCGAGGCGGCGCGGGCCCTGCTGCGGGAAACCGTGCCGATCGGGCGCCGGCTGGAGTTCCTGACGCAGGAATTCGGTCGCGAGGCGAACACGCTGGGGGCGAAATCGGCCTCGCTGGCGCTGACGCGCCTGTCCCTGGAACTGAAGGCCGCCGTGGAGCGGCTGCGCGAGCAGGCCGCCAATGTCGAGTGAGTCCGGGGTGATGCGCGGGGGGGCGGGGATGGCGGTGAAACGTTTGCGGCGCGGGATCTGCCTGGTGCTGGTGGCGCCTTCCGGGGCGGGCAAGACCTCCGTCTCCCGCGCCCTGCTGGAGCAGGAGGAGGCGCTGTCCCTTTCCATCAGCGCCACCACCCGGGTGCCGCGCCCTGGCGAGGAGGAAGGGGTGCACTACCACTTCCGCACACCCGAGCAGTTCGAGGCGATGGAGCGGGCCGGCGAGATGCTGGAAAGCGCCACCGTCTATGGCCGCCGCTACGGCACCCCGCGCGCCCCGGTGCTGGAGGCGCTGGCCGCCGGGCGCGACGTGCTGTTCGACGTGGACTGGCAGGGGCACAGGCTGATCCGGGCCGCGCTGCCGGATGACGTGGTCGGCGTCTTCCTGCTGCCGCCGAGCCTGCCGGAGCTGGAACGCCGGCTGCGCGGCCGGGGCCAGGACAGCGATGCGGAGATCGCCCGGCGCATGGAAGCGGCGCTGGAGGATGCGTCGCACTGGCGCGATTTCGACCATGTGCTGGTGAACGACCACTTCGCCGACACGCTGGCCGTGGTGCGCGGCATCCTGGCGGCGGCGCGGACGCGGCGGGAGCGCAATCCCTGGCTCGGCGATTTCGTGGCCGAACTCGGCGGCCCGGATCCTGCTAGGGCCGGTTAGGGCCAGTTAGGACCGGCCGCTGCCGGGATGGATGGAATGGCGATGACGGAGATGCCGCGGGCGCGATGACTGTTGTTTTCTCGATCATCGGCCCGGTCTTCGTCACCATCCTCCTCGGCTACCTGGCCCGGCTGACCAACCGGATCTCCGCCGAGGGCGTGCGCGGGCTGAACGACTTCGTCTTCATGCTCGCCCTGCCGGCGCTGCTTTTCGAGGGGGCCTCGAGCTCCGGCGGGCTGGGGCCGACACTGGCGGTCTCGATCGCCTATTTCTCCGCCTGCCTGCCCGTCTATGCGCTGGCCGTGGTGCTGGCGCGGCGGCTGCGTGGGCTGCGGCTGCAGGAAGCGGGGCTGGTGGCGCTGGATGCCAGCTTCGGCAACCTGTCGATGGTGGGCATTCCGCTGATCCTGTCCGCCTTCGGGCCGGAGGGGCTGCGGAACCTGCTGGCGATCCTGGCCTTCCATTCCATCCTGATCCTGCCCGTCGCCACGGTGATCGCGGAGATCGGGATGAACGCGAAGGCCTCGCCCTTCGTCATCCTGCGTTCCACCCTGACCTCCCTCGTGCGGAACCCGATGCTGCTGGCGGTGGCGCTGGGCGGGCTGTGGTCGGTCTTCCTGCCCCCGCCACCCGAGATGATCCAGCGGCTGCTGCACCTGCTGGGGCAGGCGGGCTCGCCGGTGGCGCTGTTCTGCCTGGGCGCCAGCCTGACCAGCTTCAACCTGCGCCGCGACTGGCCCGATGCGGTGCTGGGCGTGACCATCAAGCTGCTGGTGCTGCCGCTGGCGGTCTGGGGGGCGGCGCTGTTCTTCCAGTTGCCGCCGCTGGGCACGGCGGTGGCGGTGATCGCGGCCGCCATGCCGACCGGTGCCACGGCCTTCATCCTGGCGCGGCGCTATGCCACGGGCATGGACCGCTCGGGCGCCACGGTGCTGCTGGCCTCGGCCCTCTCGGTGGCCACACTGAGTGCGCTGATCGCCTTCTTTCACCCCCACTGACGGCCGCCCCCGCCGGTTCATGCCGCGGGATCATCCCGCGACTGTGCGGGCGCCCGCCCGCAACCCCGGAACCCGGCCATGTGTTCGCAGGCCGTGAGTCCGTAGCCCTCAGGTGGCGGCATGGAAGGGGAGCGCGATGGCGCGGGAGATGGTGACGGGCGCCCGGAGCGTGGTGATCACGGGGGCCTCGGCGGGCGTGGGGCGGGCGACGGCGCTGGCCTTCGCCCGGCGCGGCTGGAACATCGCCCTGATTGCGCGGGAGGCCGAGGGGCTGGAGGATGCCCGGCGCGAGGTGGCGGTGGCGGGCGCGCGCCGGGTGATCACGCTGCCGCTCGACGTGGCGGATGCGGCGGCCGTGGACGCGGCGGCCCAGCAGGTGGCGGAGCGGTTCGGGGGCATCGATGTCTGGGTGAACAACGCGATGGTGACGGTGATGTCCCCTGTCGCGGAGATGACGCCGGAGGAGTTCCGCCGCGTCACCGAAGTCACCTATCTTGGCCAGGTGCATGGGGCCATGGCGGCGCTGCGGCAGATGCGCCGGCATGACCAGGGCGTGATCGTGGCGGTCGGCTCCGCCCTTTCCTACCGCGCCATCCCGCTGCAATCGGCCTATTGCGCCGCCAAGTTCGCGGTGCGGGGGTTCATGGATTCCCTGCGCTGCGAGCTGGGACATGACCGCAGCCGCATCCGGCTGACGATGGTGCAGCTTCCGGCGGTCAACACGCCGCAGTTCGAATGGGCGCGCAACCGCATGGGCGAGCGTGCCCAGCCGGTGCCGCCGATCCATCAGCCCGAGGCCGTGGGCGAGGCGATCTTCGCGGCGGCGATGCGGCCGAAGCGGGAGGTCTGGCTCGGCTGGCCGACCCTGAAGGCGATCCTGGGCGGCATGGCGGTGCCCGGGCTGGCGGACCGCATCCTGGCGGATCGCGGCTATTCCAGCCAGATGACGGGCGAGCCCCTGCCCGCCGGGCGGCGGGACAACCTGTTCCGGCCGGTGGCGGGTCCGCACCGGACGCGCGGTCGGTTCAGCAGCCGTGCAGCCAACCGGGTGCATGCGATCGAGCCGACCCTGCTGCGGGCGGCGATCGGAGGCGCGATCCTCGCCCTGCCCGCCCTGGCCTGGATGGCGGGGCGCCGCTCCGGGACGCGGAACCGGATCGGAGGCTGACCGCGCCATCATGCCAGGACGGATCGAGGACTACGCGCTGATCGGCGACCTGGCGACAGCGGCGCTGGTGGGCCGCGACGGGTCGATCGACTGGCTCTGCTGGCCGCGCTTCGATTCCGATGCGGTCTTCGCCGCGCTGCTCGGCACGCCGGAAAACGGACGCTGGCAGATCGCGCCGGACTGGGAAGCGGGCGGCGAGCCGCCCCGCATCCGGCGGGGCTATCGCGACGGCACGCTGGTGCTGGATACGGAGTTCCGCACCGGCGGCGGCGCCGTCCGGCTCACCGATTTCATGAATGTGCGCGACGACGGCGTCTCGAACCTCGTGCGGATCGTCACCGGGCTGCGCGGCGAGGTCGCGATGCGCGGGGAGCTGGTGATGCGCTTCGACAACGGGCGCGTCGTTCCCTGGGTGTCGCGCCTGCCCGACCGTTCCGGCATCCGGGCGGTGGCGGGGCCGGATCTCGCGGTGCTGCGGGCCAGCGTGCCCGTGCATGGCGAGGACATGCGCAGCGTCTCCCGCTTCACGGTGAAGGCGGGGGAGAGCGCCTCTTTCGTCCTGTCCTATGGCGCCTCGCACCTGCCGCCCCCGCCTCCGCTGGCTCCGGAGGAACGGCTGGCGGAGACGGAGGCGGGGTGGCGGCAATGGGCCGCCGGCTGCGCCGAGGCCGGGCCCTGGACGGAAGCCGTGCGCCGTTCCGTGGTGACGCTGAAGGCCCTCACCTATCGCCCGACCGGGGGCATCGTGGCCGCGCCCACCACCTCCCTGCCGGAGAAGCTGGGCGGGTCGCGGAACTGGGACTACCGCTTCTGCTGGCTGCGCGATTCGACCCTGACCCTGATGGCGCTGCTGCGCGCCGGCTATGTGGAGGATGCCGCGGCCTGGCGGGACTGGCTGCTCCGTGCCGTGGCGGGGAGCCCGGACCAGATCCAGATCATGTACGGCTTGTCCGGCGAGCGCCGACTGACCGAATGCGAGGCGGACTGGCTGCCCGGCTATGAGGATTCGCGGCCGGTGCGGCTTGGCAATGCGGCCTACCGGCAATTGCAGCTCGACGTCTTCGGCGAGGTGGCGAGCACGTTGTACCTGGCGCACCGGCACGGGATGCCCTTTGACCGGCAGGCATGGTCGCTGCAACGCGCGCTGACCGACCATCTGGCGAAGATCTGGAAACAGCCGGACGAGGGCATGTGGGAAGTCCGCAGCGGGCCGGAGCAGTTCACCTTCTCCAAGGTCGCCGCCTGGGCGGCGGTGGACCGGGCGGTGCGCAGCATCGAGCGCTTCGGCCTGCGCGGCCCGCTGAAGCGGTGGCAGGCGCTGCGGCGGAGCATCCATGAGGATGTCTGCCGGCGTGGCTTCGACACGTCGCTGGGCAGCTTCACCCGCGCCTATGGCTCGGGCGATGTGGATGCGAATCTGCTGCTGCTGCCCGCGGTGGGCTTCCTGCCCTATGACGATCCACGCGTGCTCGGCACCATCGCGGCGGTGGAGAAGCGGCTGCTGCGGGGCGGGTTCCTGCTGCGCTATGCCACCGAGGAGACCCGGGACGGGCTGCCGGGCGATGAGGGCGTGTTCCTGGCCTGCTCCTTCTGGCTGGCCAATGCCTATCAGCGCACGGGGCGCAGGAAGGAGGCGCTGGATCTCTTCGAACGGCTGCTGGACCTGCGCAACGATGTCGGCCTGCTATCGGAGGAGTACGACCCGAAGGCGCGTCGCCTGATCGGCAACTTCCCGCAGGCCTTCTCCCACATCGCCCTGGTCAACTCGGCCTATGAGCTGAGCGGCCGTCCGGGCGGCCGTGGCGCGGATGACGCCCCGGCCCCGGTGAAGAAGGCGGGCCGTTCCCGGGCGGCGGCGCTGGCGCCCGGCGGCGGCAAGGCGGCGGGTGGATCGGGGAATGGCCCCGCGGCCGGGCAGGCGCAGGCGGACAGGCTTCGCCCTGCCCCGGCCCGGGATCGCTAGTGCAGGGTGAACTGGCCACCGACATAGCGGAACTCGGCGGGGCGCCAGAGCGCCGCCGAGGCGACCCGCACCGAATGCAGCGGCCCTTCGATCTCGCGCTGCCAGAAATCGATGAAGCGGTGCAGTTCCGGGAAGCCGGGGGCGCGATCGACCTTCTGCCAGACGAAGCTCTGCAGCACGGAAGGGTGATCAGGCAGGCGATAGAGCAGCTCGGCGGTGGTGATGCGGGGTTCCGGGAAGCGGACGAGGTTCCCGATTTCTCGCAGGATCATGCGAAGCATCTCTCCTCAGGCCGCGTCTCGTTGCGGCCGTCATCATCCTGCCATATGCGGAGACCCCGGGATCAAGAAAAAATCCACCGTTATCAACAGATTAGCACTCATTTACCGGAATTGCTGCCGAACATCTTGACGGAAGGCGGGGGGTGGCCCTAGATCGCTGGCACTCGGTGGGGGTGAGTGCTAACAGCCCCGCATCCCGCCGGAGCTATGAATCCGAGACCACGGTTTCCAAAGGCTTAGGAGCGTTCCTGATGAACTTCCGCCCTCTGCACGACCGCGTTCTCGTCCGCCGCGTGACGGCTGACGAGAAGACCGCTGGCGGCATCATCATCCCCGACACCGCCAAGGAGAAGCCGCAGGAAGGCGAGATCGTCTCCGTCGGCACCGGCACGGTGAACGACAAGGGTGAGGTCCGCCCGCTCGACGTCAAGGCCGGCGACCGCATCCTGTTCGGCAAGTGGTCGGGCACCGAGGTGAAGCTGAACGGTGAGGACCTCCTGATCATGAAGGAGTCCGACATCATGGGTGTGATCGGCTGACGCCGCACGCTTTCGTCGCTTCCCTTCCCCATTCAAATACAGAGGTAGAGCAAGATGGCTGCTAAGGACGTCAAGTTCGGCCAGAACGCCCGCGACCGCATGCTGCGCGGCGTCGACATTCTCGCTGACGCCGTGAAGGTCACGCTGGGCCCCAAGGGCCGCAACGTGGTGATCGACAAGTCCTTCGGCGCGCCCCGCATCACCAAGGACGGTGTGACGGTCGCCAAGGAAATCGAGCTGGCCGACAAGTTCGAGAACATGGGCGCGCAGATGGTGCGCGAGGTCGCTTCCAAGCAGAACGACCTGGCCGGTGACGGCACCACCACCGCGACCGTGCTGGCGCAGGCGATCGTCCGCGAGGGCGCGAAGTCCGTGGCCGCCGGCCTGAACCCGATGGACCTGAAGCGCGGCATCGACAAGGCCGTGGCCATCGTCGTCGAGGACCTGAAGGCCAACTCGAAGAAGATCACCACCTCCGCCGAGGTCGCCCAGGTCGGCACGCTGTCCGCCAACGGCGAGTCCGAGATCGGCGAGATGATCGCCCAGGCGATGGAGAAGGTCGGCAACGAGGGCGTGATCACGGTCGAGGAAGCCAAGGGCATCCAGACCGAGCTCGACGTCGTCGAGGGCATGCAGTTCGACCGCGGCTATGTCTCCCCGTATTTCATCACGAATGCGGAGAAGATGATCGCGGAGCTGGATAACCCCTACATCCTGATCCACGAGAAGAAGCTGTCCCAGCTGCAGCCGATGCTGCCGCTGCTGGAGAGCGTCGTGCAGTCCGGCCGTCCGCTGATCATCGTGGCCGAGGATGTCGAGGGCGAGGCCCTGGCCACCCTGGTCGTCAACAAGCTGCGCGGTGGCCTGAAGATCGCCGCCGTGAAGGCCCCGGGCTTCGGTGACCGCCGCAAGGCGATGCTCGAGGACATCGCGATCCTGACCGGTGGCCAGGTCGTGTCCGAGGATCTCGGCATCAAGCTCGAGAACGTGACGCTCGACATGCTCGGTAAGGCCAAGACGGTCCGCATCGAGAAGGAGAACACCACGATCGTCGACGGCGCCGGCTCCAAGGAGGACATCCAGGGCCGCGTGGAGCAGATCAAGGCGCAGATCGAGGAGACCACCTCGGACTACGACCGCGAGAAGCTGCAGGAGCGTCTGGCGAAGCTGGCGGGCGGCGTGGCCGTGATCCGCGTCGGCGGCTCCACCGAGGTCGAGGTGAAGGAGCGCAAGGACCGCGTCGACGACGCGCTGCATGCGACCCGCGCCGCGGTCGAGGAAGGCATCGTGCCGGGTGGCGGTGTCGCCCTGGCCCGTGCGACCGCCAAGCTGGCGAACGTGTCGGTGGACAACGACGACCAGCGCGTGGGCGTCGAGATCGTGCGCCGCGCGATCCAGGTGCCGCTGCGCCAGATCGCCGAGAACGCCGGCCAGGACGGCGCGGTGGTCGCGGGCGACGTGCTGCGCAAGGACAGCTACGACTACGGCTATGACGCGCAGACCGGCGAGTACAAGCAGCTGATCGCCGCCGGCATCGTGGACCCGACCAAGGTCGTGCGCACCGCGCTGCAGGACGCCGCTTCCGTGGCCGCCCTGCTGATCACCACCGAGGCGATGATCGCCGAGAAGCCCGAGAAGAAGGCCCCCGCGGGCGGTCCTCCGGGCGGCGGCATGGGTGACATGGACTTCTGATCCTTCCAGGATCGGGGTTCGGGAAGGGGCGGTCCGCAAGGGCCGCCCCTTTTCCTTTTGCGGACGGGGCTTTGAGGACGGGGAGGAGCGGCGGTGGGGAGGCTGACGGGGCGGGTGATCTGGTACCAGCCGGCCAAGGGCTATGGCTTCATCCAGGCGGATGACGGCGGGCCGGATGTGATGGTGCATGCCACGGCGCTGCGGGCGGCAGCGCTGGAGGGGTTGGAGAAGGGGCAGCGCGTCTCCTTCGAGGTCGAGGACCGCGATGGCCGCCGGGGTGCAGTCGCGATCCGGGCGATCGGGGACGAGGCGGGGGAGCGCTAGCCCCACTGGACGAGCGGCATGCCCGCCAAGGGTATCATCTGCGACGCCTGGTTCAGGCGGAGGGAGCTTCCTCCCAGACCTTGAGGGCGGAGGTCCGCTCCAGGATGCTGCGGGCGCGTTCCGCCTGATCCACATTGGCGGGCTTCACCACGACGATGGCCTCCGCATGCTCGGTGGCGGCGGTGCCTTCCGTGCCGCTGGCCTGGGAGGCCAGCTCGCTGAGGCCGCCCGCCCCTGCCCCGGCCGCGAGGGCCGCGCCGACCGCGGGGATCGCGGCACCGCCGGTCGCCACGACCACGCCTGCTGCCGCCATGCCGGCCGCGGCGGCGGCCATGCTGTTGCGCATGGTGCGGAGGTTGCGGTGCTCGTCTTTGCGCAGCGGTTCCTCGCCGGTGTCCTCGGGCATGGTCTCGCCCTGCGCCGCCGCTCCGGCCCCGGCGGAGGGCGGCGGCGTCACGGGATCGGCGTGGCGGACGGAGATCTGGGCGCGGGGGATGGCCTCGCCCTCCAGATAGGAGAGGGCCGCCTCGACCGCCGCCTTGTCGCGGAAGCTGGCCAGGATCGTGGGCTGGGCCGGCGTGGCGGATGTCTCGCTCATGGTTCTGCTCTCCCGCGCTTGGACGGAAGGCAAACGCCCTTCGGCGGGCAACCGTTGCGGAGGCCCGGCATTCCGCCGCCCGCCGGCGCGGGGGTCAGATGACCTGGTAGCGGGCCTTGGCGGCGCGCTCGATGGCACCGGCCACGAGGCGGTCGATATCCAGGCCGATGCGGAAATCCTGCAGGAAGCGCAGCTCGTCCTGGGTGGCGTCGCCATCGGCGGCGACGATCTCACAGGCGAGGAGATAGGCGGTCTCGCGCAGGCGCTGCGGCAGGGCGTCGCGGATCAGCGCGACCACCTCGTCCAGCCCGTCCGTGTCGCCCAGCAGGTTCAGCACGATCTCGGTGACGGTCTCGATACCGCTCACATGGAAGTCGCTGAAGACCGGCAGTTCCTTGACCAGGCGCGACATGGTGGCGAGTTCCGCGTCGGTCATCTGGCCGTCACAGGCGCTCATCACCACCATGGCGCCGACCAGGGCCTCCTGGGCGGAGAGGCGGACGGGGGTTGCCTGCGGTGAACTCATGTCGAGGGGCATATCCGTTGAGGCTCCTATAGCCGGATCGTCTCGCAGCATGAGGCACATCCCGTCAATGGCGGCCGCATCAAGGGGCCGCGAGCCGTGCGGAAAGCCATGCCCAGCACCCCGGCCGGGCCTCAGCCCGCCAGGAATTCGCGGGTCCGGCGGGTGGCTTCGGCGAGGCCGACGCGGTGGGTCACGACGCCATCCGGCAGGCCCGCGAGGAGGCGCGAGGGCGCCCGCGAGTCGAGCAGCACGAAGACCCCCCGGTCGTCGGCGCGGCGGACGAGGCGGCCGAAGGCCTGGCGCAGCCGGTGGCGGGCGACGGCATCGTCCCATTCCTTCGGCCGGCCGCCGGACAGGTGCAGGCGGCGCTCGCGGTGCAGGATGGTGGGGCGTGGCCAGGGCACGCGGTCGAAGACCAGCAGGCGCAGGGAGCGGCCGGGCACGTCCACACCGTCGCGCAGCGCATCGGTGCCGAGCAGGCAGGAATCCTCCTCCGCGCGGAAGACATCGACCAGGGTGGAGTTGTCCATCGCGTCCACATGCTGGGCGTAGAGCGGGATGCCCGCCTTCTCCAGCCCGGGCGCGATGCGGTCATAGGTGTTGCGCAGGCGGCGGATGGCGGTGAAGAGGCCCAGCGCGCCGCCGCCGGAGGCACGGAACAGCGCCTCCATCGCGGCGGCCTGCTGGCCGGTGTCGCGGCCGATATCGGTCACCACCAGGGAGAGGGTCTGGGCGCCGTAGTCGAAGGTGGAGGGCACGGCGGCCCGCACCGCCGGCAGCGGCAGGTGGGAGGCGCCGGTGCGGGCCTCGGCGGCCTCCCAGGCGCTCTCGGGGTCGGGCTGGCCATCCGCGCCCAGCACCACGTCGCGCAGCGTGGCGGAGGTGATCAGCAGCCCGTGCGCGGGCGCGGCCACTGCCAGGGCGAAGGGCTCGGTGGGGTCGAGGTGGTGGCGGTGCATGGCGGCATCGACCTCCCGCCCCTCGCGCCGCGTGATGGCGAGCCAGTCCACATGCACCGGGCGGATGCCGGGCTCGGGCGCCGGGGCGGCGAGGCGGCGGAGCATGGCGCCCCAGGCCACCAGCGGCACCACGGCGCGTCGGTCGAGGTTGCGGCGGGCGGTGTCGAGGCGGATGCGGTCGCCCACCTCCAGCTCGGCCTCCGGGTCCTCCAGCAGGGCGGTCAGGCGCTCGTGCAGCCCGCGCAGCGGGGCGAGGAGACGTTCGAGGCCGGTGAGGAGTTCCGCCCCGGCCTCGGGCAGGCCGGGATTGAGCGGGTGCAGGTCGCATTCGGCGTCGTAGAGCGGGTCGGCTTCGGCGGTGCGGGCCAGAACCTGCCGGCGGACCTCGGCCATGAAGCGTTCCGCGGCGTTGCGGGGGGCGCCGTCATGCAGGCGGGTGGGCCAGCCGGGGGCAGGCAGGACATTGCCGGCCTCCAGTGCCGCATCGACCAGGGGCGAGAGGGCGGGATGGTCGGACAGGACTTCCTCCAACCGGCGGCGCAGGCCCCGGGCGCGGCCCCTACCCCCTCGGCGCCCAGCAGCCAGCGGCGCAGCTCGGACATCTCGGCGCCGGAAAGTTCGGCGGAGAAGGCGGCGTCGGCAGCGTCGAAGACATGGTGGCCCTCGTCGAAGACGTAGCGCACGGCAGGGCCGTCCTCGCCGCCGCCCAGCGCGGCCTGGACCATGACCAGGGCATGGTTGGCCACGACCAGCTTCGCCCCGGCGGCACGGCGGATGGAATGCTCCACGAAGCAGCGGCGCCAGTGCGGGCAGCCGGAATGGATGCATTCGCCGCGCCGGTCGGTGAGGTTGGCGACGGCGCCGAAGGGGAAGAGCTCGGCGATCCAGCCGGGGAAGTCGCCGCCCTGCATGTCGCCGTCCCGCGTCGCGAGCGACCAGCGCGAAACCAGGGCGATGGCCAGGAGGCGGGAGGGCATGAGGCCCGCCGTGGCTTCCTCCAGGTTCAGCAGGCAGAGGTAGTTCTCCCGTCCCTTGCGGATCACGACCTGGCGCTTGCGCTCCTCCGGGTCCGGATAGAGGCGGGCCAGTTCCCCGTCGATCTGGCGCTGGAGGTTGCGGGTGTAGGTGGAAATCCAGACCGGGGCGCCGTTGCGCTCGGCCCAGAGCGAGGCCGGGGCGACATAGCCCAGCGTCTTGCCCGTGCCGGTGCCGGCCTCGGCCAGAACGACATGCGGAGCGCCGGGCATCTCCCGCGCCGCGAAGGCCAGGGCGGCGGCCGAGGCGAAATCCGCCTGGGCGGGGCGCTGCTCGGCATCCGGGCCCAGGATCTCGGCCAGCCGGGTGCGGGCCTCGGCGGCGGAGACGGGCAGCGAGCCGGGGGCGTGGGCGGAGCGCTGTCCTCCCAGTCCGGCAGGCGGCGCCAGACCTTCAGCGGATCGGAGGACGGGCGCGCATCCTCCTTGCCCAGCGCCGCCATCACGGAACCAGCCCAGGGCCAGTCCATTCCCTCCCGCAGCCGGGCGGCGAGGATGGCGGCGTCGCGGTTCAGCGGCACGTTCCGCGCGGTGGAAAGGCGGCGGAGGATCAGCGTGGCCAGTTCGGGCAGCAGGATGGCGGCGGATTCGTCATCCGCCGGCATCTCCTGCCCCAGCGCCATGGCGAGGCCGCGCGGCGTCGGCGCGGCGGGCTGGGCCGGCAGGGCGAAGGCGAAGAGTTCCAGCAGGTCATAGGCCACCGGGAAGGGCGGCAGGCCGAGGCGGCGCGCCGTGGCCGGGGCATGGACGAGCATCGGCGGCGGCAGGTCGGCCAGGCGCCGGGGCAGGTCGGCGGCGGAAACCGTGTCCAGTTCGCCATCCGGGGTCAGGATCGTGGCGTGGCCGAGGCCCGCGACCAGGGCCGGTGCCTCAGGCAGCAGGAGGCGAGGCACGCCCATGCGGGAGGAGTTCACCCTTTGATCCTAGCAGGACCCGGCGGCGGCGTCTTCTGCGGGGCGAAGGGGGCGGCTCCGCTCAGGCTGCCCGTGCCGCCTCCCCTTCCACCTTCCCTTCCTGGCGGCGGTCATAGGCGCGCTGGGCCTCGACCACGTCGCCGATATGGGTCTCGGCCCAGATCCGCAGGGCATCCACCGTGTCCGCCAGGGTCCGGCCCAGGGGGGTGATGGCGTACTCGACCGTGACCGGGACGGTGGGGAAGGCCCGGCGCGAGACGAGGCCATCACGCTCCAGGCTGCGCAGGGTCTGGGCCAGCATCTTCTGGGAGATACCCTCGATCCCGCGCCGGAGCTGGTTGAAGCGCCGGGGCTCCGTTTCCAGCAGGATGAGGATCAGCACGGCCCATTTGTCACCGATGCGGTCCAGCACCATGCGGGTCGGGCAGGTTGGGCTGAAGCTGTTTCCCCTCAGGGGGACAGGCCGGTCCGTCAGGGCGGTTTCTCCGAGGTGATCTGCGTCCCTGAAAGTGCCTTCTTTTCAGAAGGTTTCCAATGGTGATCTGGTGTCCAACGGAAATTGCTGAAAAGGGAGTCTTGGGCATGAGAATCGCGTTGATCGGGGCCACCGGGCAGGCGGGGTCGGAGATCCTGGCCGAGTTGTCGCGGCGTGGGCATGCGGTGACGGCGATCGTGCGGCACCCGGAAAAGGTCCCCCCACTGCCGGGCGTGACCGCGGCGAAGGGCGATGTCTTCGACCGCGCGGGACTGGCGGCGCTGCTGCGCGGGCATGATGCCGTGGTGAGTTCGGTGCACTTCACCCAGAGCGATCCGGAGATCCTGATCGCGGCCGTGAAGGAGGCCGGGGTGGGGCGCTATCTCGTGGTGGGCGGAGCCGGCAGCCTGGAGGTGGCGCCGGGGGTGCGGCTGATCGCGACTCCGGAATTCCCCGCGGCCTATCGCGCCGAGGCGCAGGCCGGGGCGGATTTCCTCGACCGTCTGCGTCGG
Organism: Roseomonas gilardii subsp. gilardii; assembly: GCF_023078375.1. Classification (NCBI taxonomy): domain Bacteria; kingdom Pseudomonadati; phylum Pseudomonadota; class Alphaproteobacteria; order Acetobacterales; family Roseomonadaceae; genus Roseomonas; species Roseomonas gilardii. The sequence continues at coordinate 3,456,142 of NZ_CP095554.1, forward strand.
GAGGAAGAGCTGGACTGGACCTTCCTGTCCCCCTCCGCCCTTTTCTTCGCCGGGCCAAGGACCGGAACGTTCCGGCTGGGCCAGGACCGGTTGCTGGTGGCCGGGGACGGGAAGAGCAGCATCTCCTTCGCCGATTTCGCCATCGCCATGGCGGACGAGATCGAGGCGCCGAAGCATTCGCGGAGCCGCTTCACGGTGGGCTACTGAGATCACAGGGCGATGAGGGAGGGGGAATCCCCTCCCCTGCTCCTCGCCCCTGCTTCTGGGCCGGTGCAGCCCCCGCGATCCCGGCCTAGGCGGGACGGGTCGTGGCGCCTAAACCGATGACGCTCCGCGGCAGCAACGCGGGCCGGGCCTCCTTTGGGGGCTTCCTTTGACCGTTCCTTCGCCGGTATCAGCGTCCCGCCATGTCACACAGCTCCGATCCCCATCTCCGCGGCACCCGCGCCTGGCCCTTCGAGGAGGCGGCGAAGGTCGCCGACCGCGTGGCGGCCTCCGGCAAAGGCGCGGCGCTGTTCGAGACGGGCTATGGCCCCTCCGGCCTGCCGCATATCGGGACCTTCGGCGAGGTGGCGCGGACCACCTGGGTGCGGCGCGCCTTCGAGGCGATGACCGGCCTGCCCTCCCGCCTGCTGGCCTTCAGCGACGACATGGACGGGCTGCGCAAGGTGCCGGACAACGTGCCGAACGGGGAGATGCTGCGGCAGTATCTCGGCCGGCCGCTGACCCGGATTCCCGACCCCTTCGGCACGCATGACAGTTTCGGGGCGCACAACAACGCCCGGTTGCGCGCCTTCCTCGACAGCTTCGGCTTCGAGTATGAATTCGCCTCCTCCACCGACTATTACACCTCCGGCCGCTTCGACGCCGCGCTGATCCGCATGGCGGAGGAGCACGAGGCGGTGCTCCGGGTGATCCTGCCGACGCTGGGGCCGGACCGGCGGGCGACCTATTCGCCCTTCCTGCCGATCCATCCGAAGACCGGCGTGGTGATGCAGGTGCCGATGGAGGAGGTGCGCCCCGCCGACCGTACCCTGGTCTGGCGCGACCCCGAGAGCGGCGAGCGGTTCGAGACGCTGCTGACCGGCGGGCACTGCAAGGCGCAGTGGAAGGCCGACTGGGCGCTGCGCTGGTACGCGCTGGGCGTGGACTACGAGATGTCGGGCAAGGACCTGATCGACAGCGTGAAGCTGTCCTCGCAGATCTGCCGCATCCTGGGGGCCGAGCCGCCGGTGGGCTTCACCTACGAGCTGTTCCTCGATGCCGGGGGGCAGAAGATCAGCAAGTCCAAGGGCAACGGCCTGACCATCGAGGAATGGCTGGAATACGGGCCGCCGGAATCCCTGTCACTCTTCATGTACAACTCGCCGAAGAGCGCCAAGCGGCTGCATTTCGACGTGATCCCGCGCGCCACGGACGACTATCTGGCGCATCTGGAGAAGCTGCGCGCGAACCCGGACCCGGCGAACCCGGCCTGGCACATCCAGGGCGGCAAGGCGCCGAACATGGGGGCGAGCCCGATCCCCTTCTCCATGCTGCTGAACCTCGCCGTGGTGGCGAATGCCGAGACGCCGGAGATGCTCTGGGGCTTCGTGCGCCGCTACCAGCCCGAGGCGACTCCGGAGAGCGAGCCGATGCTGGCGCGGCTGGTCGAGCATGCCCTGGCCTATTACCGGGACTTCGTGAAGCCGACCAAGCGCTACCGCGCCGCGACGCCGGGCGAGCGGGCGGCGCTGGAGGTGCTGGCGGAGCTGCTGCGCGAGAACCGGGAGCGGCTGGAGGCCGTGCCCGCCGCCGAGCGTGGGGCGGCGATCCAGGACCTCGTCTATGACGCCGGACGGCGGGAGCCCTTCCTGCAGACGGGCAAGGACGGGCGGCCGGGCGTGTCGATCGCCTGGTTCGAGGCGCTGTACCAGGTGCTGCTGGGGCAGCAGAAGGGACCACGCTTCGGCGGCTTCGTGGCGCTCTACGGCATTCCGGAAACGATCGCGCTGATCGGGGAGGCGCTGGCGCGGCCCGCGCCGGAGGCCGGCGACGGGGCTGGGGCCGAAGGGGAGAAGGCAGGGGCGTGAAGATCCCGGCGGTCGTCAGGAAGCACGGGGCGACGGCGTTCGGCCTCATCCTGCTCATCGTGGCGGTCTATGTCGTGCTGCGGGAGTTCCGGGACCTGAAGGTCGCGGACGTGCTCACCGCGCTGGAGGCGACCTCCGGCCACAAGCTGTGGCTGGCGCTGGGCTGGACGCTGCTCGCCTTCGCCGTGCTGACGGTCTACGACCGGCTGGGCAGCGTCTATGCGGGCAAGCCGATCTCCTACAGCCGGACGGCGCTGGCCGCCTTCTGCGCCTATACGCTGGCGCATAATATCGGCTTCGCGGCGGTGTCGGGGGCGGCGGTGCGCTACCGCTTCTATGCCGCCTGGGGGCTGACCTCGGCGGAGATCGCGCGGGTGATCGCCTTCACCAGCCTGACCTTCGGGCTGGGCGGCTTCGCTCTCGGCGGCATCGTGCTGATGACGCATCCCGAGGTGCTGCCCTGGGTGGGCGATGGCGAGCTGATCCCGAGCTGGGCGGCGCAGTTCGTGGCGGTGCTGATGTGGCTGATCGTCGGCGCCTATATCGTGCTGGCGCGCTTCGTGCCGCATTTCCATCTCTTCGGGCACAAGGTGGACCTGCCGGGGTTGAAGCTGGCGGTGGCGCAGGTGCTGCTGGCCAGCGTCGATGTCGCGGTCACGGCGATGATCTTCTATGTGCTGCTGCCGGCGCCGATGCCGGGGGCGCCGCCGCTCACCTTCCTGATGTTCATGGGCATCTATGTCGCCGGCTATACCGCCGGGCTGGCGGCGAGCGTGCCGGGGGGGCTCGGCGTCTTCGACGGCTTCATGCTGCTGAGCCTGAGCCCCTGGATGCCGACGCCGGAGGCGCTGAGCGCGCTGCTGCTGTTCCGGCTCTACTACTACATCGTGCCGCTCTTCGTGGCCGGGGTGCTGTTCCTGGGCTTCGAGCTGGCGCAGCGGCGCGCCAAGGGCCTGCCGCGCATCCAGGTGGAGGCGAGGATCGCCGACTCCCTGGAGGCGCCGGCGCTCGCCATGCTGACCGGGCTCTGCGGCCTGCTGCTGCTCTTCGTCGGGGCCCTGCCGGTGCATGCGGGCAACGAGGCGATCGCGCGCTGGCTGGGCGAATGGGTGGCGCTGGCCAACCAGTTCGCCGCCTCGGTGGTGGGGACGCTGCTGATCGCGGTCTCCTGGGGCCTGGTGCGGCGGCTGCGGCTGGCCTGCTACGCCGGGCTGTTCCTGCTGCTGAACGGCGGCGCGATCCTGTTCGTGCGCAACGATCCCTGGCCGGTGATCGGGGCGGTGCTGCTGGTCTTCGTGCTGCTCGCCGCCATGAACCGCAGCTTCTACCGCGATGCGCGGCTGACCGGGGAACCGCTCAAGGGCAGCCGCATCCTGTCGCTGGTCGCGGGCATCGTCTGCGGCCTGGCCCTGGCGACGGTCGCCTATCGGGAGCCGGTCAGCACCTCCTCCTGGTGGGAGGTGGTGCTCTCGGCGTCCATGCCTTCGCCGCTGCGCTTCGCCGTGGGCGTTTCCGCCGCGCTGATGCTCTATGCGGTGTTCCGGCTGCTGCGCCCGGCCCGGGTGCGGCCCGCCGACTACGACATGACGAGCCAGCAGAAGCTGCGTTCGCTCGGGGCGAGGCTGCCGCGCCAGGGGGCGCAGCAGGAGCTGGGGGCGGTCTTCGCCGAAGGCGGCAAGGCTGGCTTCGCCTTCCGCCGCTATCCCGATCTCTGGCTGGGGCTGGGCGATCCGCAGGGCGAGGAGCAGGCCCGGGTCGCGGCGATCTGGCGGTTTCGGGATCTCTGTGACGCCGCGGGCGTGGAGCCGGCCTTCGCCGATATCGGGTCCGGGCTGCAGCGCACCTATGAGGATGCGGGGCTGACCATCGTTCCCCTGCCGGATGGCCGCAGCATCGCCTGCATCGCCGACCGCGATCCGGAGCGCGTCATCGCCCTGGCCGAGACCGTCTGACCCGGTCCGGAAGGCCGCCGCATCCGGCGATGCGTGGCGTGGGAGGCCGGGCCGGCCTTCCTACTGGCTGGCCCAGACGATGCGGTGCATCCAGGTGATCTCGGCCAGGTCGAAGCTGTAGTTGGGATGCGCCGGGTTCAGGCTGGCCAGTTCGACCTTCCGGGCGGATTGTCGCAGCAGTTCCTTGGCCATGACCTCCCCTCCCCGGGTGCGGACCACCACGCGGTCGCCCCGCCGGATCGGAGCGGCGGGCGAGACGATGATGGTGTCGCCGTCGCGGAACACCGGCTCCATGGAATCGCCCGAGATCTCCAGCGCATAGGCGTTAGGGTCGGGGATTTCCGGCACGCTGATCTCGTCCCATCCAGCGCCGGAGGGGAAGCCGCCATCGTCGAAGTAGCCGGCGCTGCCGGCCTGGGCGAGGCCGATCAGCGGGATGCGCCGCACCGGCCGCACGGCGGCGGCGCGGAAGTTCATCGGCGTGCCGGTCACCAGGCTGGCGAAGGCATCCAGGCTGGTGCCGGTGGCGTCCAGCACCTTGGCGACGCTTTCCGTCGATGGCCATCGTGCGCGGCCATCCGGCCCGGTGCGTTTGGAGGGGTTGAAGGCGGTGGGGTCGAGCCCCGCCTTGCGCGCCAGACCCGAGGCCGACAGGCCGTTCTCGGCTGCCAGCGCATCGATGGCGCGCCAGATGTCGTAGTGCTGCATGAGGCAATTATCCTAGGCAGAGATTCTGCTGGCAATAGGAAATATCTCTTAACTGAACGTTGACGCTTCCCGTTTGGAGGGTAATATTCACATTTAGTTCAACCATAAGGCGAGGACAGCCCCCGATGACCAACGCCGCTTCCGACAACCGCTTCCCGCCCAGGCGCCTGTCGCTTCCGAAGACAGAGCCCTTCCGCCATGCCGAGGAGGCGTGGTTCTGGACCATGTCGGCCCTGATCGCCCGCCGCGACGGCGCGCGCATCGTGGCCGGGCGCGGCCTGGTGCAGCGCCCCTGCGAGCCGGACGATGTGGTGAAGTGCCTGGACAGGCTCTATCGCCAGCGCCGGATCGACCTGACGCATGCGCGGATCCTCCGGATCTGGGGGGAGCGGGGACAGGCGCCGGACCCACGCTCCGCCCGCGAGAAGCACGATCATCGCCTGTGGCGCGAAGCACTGGAGCGGCTGGAATGGCCGCTGCGGATCAAGGGCATCGTAGCCGGCGAGGCCGGGGCCCTGGGGAGTGGTGCGGAGGTGGTGCACCTGGACGGGCTTTCCCGGCCCTGACCCGCATGCGGACCGGAACCGCCTGCACCACCTTACGGCAACCCCCGGGAGAGGTCCCGGGGCTGCGCCACGGCGGCTCTCGCATCGGCGCGCTGGCGGGGAACAGGAGCTCTGGCTGGGCTTCGGTGGCCGTGCGGACCAAGCCTGGCTTCGTCTGCTGCGGCCGGGCTTCCGGCACTGCTTCGCGGCGTTGCGCGATGGTGGCGGGTGGACGGTGATCGATCCCTTGTCGGGCCGGCTGCTGGTGACGAGGCTGGAGGTAGGCACGGATTTCGACCTGCCGGGTTTCTGGCGGCGCGCTGGCTGCCGTGTCCTGGGTCCCTTCGCCCCCTCCGATCCGGCTCCCGGCCTGCCATGGCTTTCGCCTCTCTCCTGCGTCTCGTTGTGCCGGGCCCTGTTGGGGCCACACGCGCCATTCGCGCTGACCCCTTATAAACTCTACCTAAGATTGCAGAAAAATTTTCTTGTTATGGGAAAATATTCTTGACTTCTAAGGCTAAGTGCATGTAAACATCGCGTCATCAACGGGCGATTTGCGTCCGAAGGAATTTCTTCCCTAGCCTGGTTTAAAGGCCCGCGCCGGACTCCCGGCGCGGGCCTTTCGCTTTGGCGGGATCTTCTCAGGAGAGTGCGAACAGATGGGTGGCCTCTTCAGCGTGCCGAAGCCG